>RFQA01000066.1 GCA_009925925.1 Betaproteobacteria bacterium | reverse complement strand
AGGCCCCCACGCTCCGCCGCTGCGCGGGTCGCTGCCCCCCGAGGGGGCGTGTTTCACCTTGGGGCGGCCCTGCGGTGAAACCTGGCCCCCACGCTCCGCCACTGCGCGGAGCGTTGCCCGCATCGCTGACAATGCGGGCATGCGATTTTTCAAAGACCTGAGTCTCTCGGCTTTCACCGCCGGATTTGTGGCAGTGCTGGTGGGCTTTACCAGCTCTGTGGCCATCGTCTTCCAAGCGGCGCTGGCCTTGGGCGCAACGCCAGACATAGTTGCCTCCTGGATGTGGGCGCTTGGCATCGGCATGGGGCTGTGCTCTTTGCTCCTGTCCTTGTGGTGGAAGAAACCGGTCATGGTTGCCTGGAGTACGCCGGGCGCAGCCGTACTGGCCACTGCCGCCACCGCAGGCGGTTTCAACATGGCCGATGGTGTGGGTGCTTTCATGTTGTGTGCCGTGCTCATCACGGCGGCCGGTGCTACTGGCTGGTTTGAACGGGTGATGAACCGCATCCCCTTGGCGCTGGCCTCCGCTTTGCTTGCCGGTGTGCTGGCCCGCTTCGGCCTGCAAGGCTTTGCCGCAGCGCAAACGGCCTTGCCCTTGGTGGCTCTGATGTTCGCAAGCTACTTGCTGGGCAAGCGTTTTTTGCCCCGCTATGCAGTTCCGCTCACTTTGTTGCTTGCTATTATTTATGTAGCTGCTAGCGCACAGTTCACGGGCGCTACCATTCATTTTGGCTTGACGATGCCAGTATTCGTGGCGCCGGCCTTTTCACTGGCAGCGTTCATCAGCATGTCCTTGCCGTTGTTTGTGGTGACCATGGCCTCCCAGAACTTGCCCGGCGTGGCTGCCATCCAGGCTGCTGGCTATGCCGACCGCCATGCACAGGGTGGTGACGCAGGCATTCCGATCTCTAAAGTCATCACCTTGACTGGCTTAATGACGCTGGTGCTGGCACCGTTCGGAGCCTTCGCTTTGAATTTGAGTGCCATTACGGCGGCCATCTGCATGGGGCCGGAAGCCCACGCCAATCCTGCGCGCCGCTACACGGCGGCGGCTTCATGTGGAGCCATTTATGTGGTGATTGGCCTCTTTGGCGCCGCCATCACCGGCATATTGACCGCGTTCCCCAAAGAACTGGTGGCTGCCATCGCGGGCTTGGCCCTGTTGGGCACCATAGGCGGAGCCATGCACACCGCCCTGCAGGACGAGCGCAATCGCGAAGCTGCACTCATTACTTTTTTGGTCACGCTCAGCGGAGTGGTAATAGCCGGCGTCGGCTCAGCCTTTTGGGGCGTGGTGGCAGGGGTGGCGGCGCTTTTGGTGCAACATGGTGCCCGCGCTCCGCAATCCAAGAACTGATTGACTGAGCTAGCCACAGCAGGGCTTTGCCCGACACCTCATTTTGCAGAAAGACACCATGCACATTCTTTTCGTTGCCGACCCGCTGGAGTCGTTCAAGATCTACAAAGACACCACCTTCTCCATGATGCGCGAGGCCCAAAAGCGGGGCCATCGCATCAGCGCCTGCGAACCCAAGGACATCATGTGGCGGCGCGGCGGTGTAGTGACGGCGTATGTGCGTGACATCACGCTCACCGGTGCGCCGGATGTGTGGTTTACCTCCGATCAGAGCAAACCCGATGAGCGGCCCCAGGCACTGAAGGACTTCGATTGCGTGGTCATGCGCAAGGACCCGCCTTTTGACAGCGAGTTTTTCTATGCCACCCACCTGCTGGAGCAGGCCGAGCGCGAGGGCGCCAAGGTGTTCAACAAGCCCCGAGCCTTGCGCGACCATCCTGAAAAACTGGCGATTTTGGAGTTTCCCCAGTTCATCGGCCCCACCCTGGTGACCCGGGATGCGGATGATGTGCGACGTTTTCACGCGGAACACCGGGACATCATCTTGAAGCCCCTGGACGGCATGGGTGGCATGGGCATCTTCCGCGTGAAGGAAGATGGTCTGAACCTGGGCGGAATCATTGAGACGCTCAACAAGGATGGAACGCAGACCTTGATGGTGCAAAAGTTCTTGCCGGCCATCAGTGAAGGTGACAAGCGGGTGCTGGTGATTGGTGGCAAGCCCGTCCCGTTCTGTCTGGCGCGCATTCCGCAGGGGGGCGAAGTTCGTGGCAACCTGGCTGCGGGCGGCAAGGGTGTGGCCCAGCCAATCACCGACAGTGACCGCGCAATTGCTGAGGCCCTGGGGCCTGTCCTTGCCGCACGTGGCTTGTTGCTGGTGGGCTTGGACATCATCGGCGACAGCCTCACTGAGATCAACGTCACCAGCCCGACCTGCTTCCAGGAAATCACGGATCAGACCGGTTTTGATGTGCCGGCGATGTTCCTCGACGCCTTGGAGGCGGCGCAGGCAGCGGCCTGAGCCTGCAGAACCCGCAGGGAGCGCAGCGGGGCATTGGGCACTTCTTCACATTTCGTGACTTTTTAATGCTCCGGATTGATCTTGCCCCGTTGCATTCACCGATGCAACACGCAGAATCACTTCCACATGGTCCGCAGCCGCAATTGGCACTGCGGCATGACAACTGGAGATGTATTCCTATGAATTTTCGTACGACCCTAATAGGGGCTGGTCTTTTGTTGGCCGGCGTTGCACATGCTCAGCTTTTGGGCGCCATCACGGCGTCTAGTACCAACGTCAAGGTGGGTGAGCCAGTCACCATCACGGCCAATATCGATGTGGTGAGTGGCAACTACTGCGGCTTTGTCGTGGGATTCGGCGACGGTACGTTTAAGGATGCAGTGAGTGATGTCAACACCCCGGTGCCTCTGGTCATCACCCGCACCTTTGACAAGCCCGGTTCTTACCATGTGACTTTGGGCGGGAAGAATGTGCAGAACCATCCCAATTGCGGTGGCCCCGAGCGTGCGGTGGACATCTCTGTGACAGGTGCCCCCAAAGCCGCAGCCGCAGCCCCGGCTCCTGCAGCAGCCAAACCGGGTGACGTGTGTGAGAAGCCATGGACGCTGTCCGGCAAACGCAATGCCAAAACCGGTGCTTTTACTTGTGCAGCCAAGCCCGGCACCGCCCTGCCCGCAGCCAAACCTGCATGCAGTGGCGACCTGAGCTATTTCGAGAACACCAAGAAGGGCCAGTACGGCTGCAAGCCCTGAAGCCCGTTGGTCATTAACCCGCAGCGGAGGCTGCCAGGGCTGCGGCTTTGGCAGCCTCTTCTGCTTCCCGTTGTGCTGCCGCGGCCGCGGCCGCTGCAATCAGGGTGGCTTTGCACACGGTGCGAGTGAGGGGCTTGCCATCTACAAAGGCCTGCAATTCGCCGGACTCCATGGCGACCCAGGCCTCGTTGGTGGTGAGCGGTTCGGTCACCACGATCACCTGCCGATCCTCTGGGCCATTCAGGTCCGAGAGGTCGACCGTGACGTCCTCGTCCTTGAGCTGAACCTCCGGGAAGGGGTGCTGGCGCAGCACATAACTCAGCTTGGTGCTGGCGTGCGCCCACAAGGCTTGACCGTTGCTTAGGAGAAAGTTGAACGTTCCATGCTTGGCAATCTGGGGCACCAGTTCCGCTAAGGTGTGCGTGAGCTCTTCGACCGTCGGCACCCGAACGTGGGATTTGTTCAACTCCTGCAGCAGCCAGCAAAACGCCAGTTCGCTATCGGTGCTGCCTACCGGCTTGAAGCTGCCATGGAGTCTAGGGTTGAATTCTTTCAGGTCGCCGTTGTGGGCGAACACCCAGTAACGCCCCCATAGTTCACGGGTAAACGGGTGGCAGTTCTCCAGGGTGACCGCGCCCACGGTGGCCTTGCGCACATGGGCCACGACGTTGTGGCTCTTGATCGGGTAAGACTTGAGCATCTTCGCAATCGGCGAGGTCGATGCGCTTTCCTTGTCCACAAAATGCCGCGCCGCCTTGCCGGGTTGATCGCCCTCGCTTTCAAAGAAAGCGATGCCCCAACCGTCCGAATGGTGGTCGGTGCAGCCGCCCCGCTGCGAAAAACCGGTAAAACTCAGCGTCAGGCTGGCCGGCAAATGGCTGTTCATTCCAAGCAATTGACACATGTAAACAGTTTACTCTGCAGGGGTGTTGTGACGTCAATGGGGCGTGCAGATTAGACTGCGTGGGTTTCCATTTTCCTCCGACTCTTCTCTTGCAATTTTTGTTCCCTCCCGTCCTATCAGCCCGCGTCCGTGGTGTGTTGCTGCTGGTCTTTGTGCTGCATGCCGTGCTGGGGGGGCTGCTGGGCCTGTCCGTGGACGAGGCGCACTACCTGCTGTACGCCGCTCACCCCGGCTTGAGCTACTTCGATCATCCACCTTTAGTGGGTTGGGTGCAGATACCGTTGGTGGCCCTGGATGCGCCGGTCGCTGTGCTCCGTTTGGTGCCCGGCGTGTGCTGGTTGCTCACGGTGTGGGGCGTACACCGGCTGACGCTGCGGCTTTTCGCGGGCCAGGCGATGGCCCCGCAAGCCGCATTGGCCGCAGTGCTGGCACTCGCGCTGGCACCTTTGCTGCATGTACTGGGCATAGGACTACTGCCCGACACCTTGTTGATGGCGCTCACCGTCGCATTGATGCACCAGACGTGGACCTTGATGCAGCCTGGCTCAGTCGCTCGCACAGCGCCTTGGTTAGTAATGGGCGTGTTGCTGGGCTTGTCGGGCTTGGCCAAGTACACCGCTGTCTTCACGGCGGTCGCGATAGCGGTGTGTATCGTGAGCACCCATGGGCTGCGGGTGTTGCGCTTGCCTGCGCTGTGGGCAGGCATGGCGATTGCCTCCGTGCTCATCGCACCCGTGCTGGTGTGGAACGCCCAGAACCAGTGGATTTCATTCAGCTACCAACTCGCGCACGGCAAGGGCAGCGTGTGGCAGTTGTCACACGTGCTGCGTTTTCTGCTCACGCAACTGCTGGTCTTTGGCCCGCTCTTGCTGTTCGCGGTGCCGGGTTGGCGCAGTGCCCCGACACCTTTGCGGCCTTTGCTCTGGCTGTTCGTGATTCCCTTTGTTATCTTTACGTATATGTCCGGCGGTGGGACTGCCTTGCCGCATTGGACAGCACCCTCTTGGGTGGCACTGGCGCCTTTTGCGGGTTGGGGGCTGGCTTGTGCTTGGCGCGGGGGCATGCGGTGGATGCTGGCGGGTTCGGCCTTCTTGCAGTTCTTGGCAAGTGCTTGTTTGCTGGGGCTGATGAGCAGCGCGGGTTGGCCGGTCATTGCCGGTAGCGATGCGGCGGTAGCGCCGCGGCCCAACCCCTTTGCGGACTTGCATGGCTGGGATATGGCGGGTGCCCGCGCCCAAACGTTGGCGGAGCAACAGGGTTTGCCGCGAGTCGCCGTGCAGAACTGGACGTTGGGCAGCCGCCTAGGCTGGTATGCCCGGCCCCTGCCGGTCTTCGTGCTGGAGGATGGCGACTCCCAGTTCAAACTGTGGGCAGGCGATTTGCCCGCAGGCGAGGGGGCTTTGCTGGTGGATTGGTCTCATATGGCCTACGAACCTCCTGTGGGAGCACAAGGTTTTGCGTCTTGCACCATGTTGGAGAGCCTGCCGGTGCAGCACTGGGGCCAGCCACTGGCCAGTTTCCGCTTCTACGACTGCCGGGGCTGGTCCGGCGCTACGCCGCAGCCACGGCTTACACTCGCGCCCAATTCCTGAAACCCCATGTCGCTACTGTCTGCCCCCACCACGCCCCACGCCCTCGCTAGCCCGGTATCCGCCCGCAGCTGGTGGTGGCCTTTGGTGATCTTCGTTTTGGGCACACCACTATGGCTGCAGCTGTGGGAGCCTACGCTTTTCATCACCATCAACCAGTGGTGCGCGCCTTTGGCCGCCGAGTTCTGGACCGGCTTGTCCCTCTTGGGCAATGGCTGGGGTTTGCTGGCGGTAACGGCCCCGCTGCTGGTATTCGCCCCTCGCTTGATGGTGGCCTGGTTGTGTGCGGCGCCTTTTGCAGTGCTGTTCGCACGCACCGGCAAGTTCTTTATTGAAAGCCCGCGCCCGGCAGCGGTGGTGGATAACGCGCAGATGCGCGTGGTCGGTGAGCTGCTGCACAACGTGTCCATGCCCTCTGGACACACCTTGACGGCCTTTGCGGTTGCCTCCGGCATCTACTTTGCGCTCACTGTGGCCCAACGCAGGCGCCACTGGTGGTTGCTGGTGTTGGCTGCCGGCACCGGTCTGTCTCGCATTGCAGTGGGGGCCCATTGGCCGGGTGATGTGGCGGTGGGGGCCAGTCTGGGCCTGCTCGCCGGTTTGCTGGGGCACCAAATTTGGATCCGTTTGCCATCAACGCAGTTTGCGCCTACGGCATGGGGTGTGCGCATCGCTGCGGTTTTGGTGGCCTTGTCCATCTTTCACTTGGTCACCGAGGATCTTGATTTTGCGGAAAACCACAGGACCCAGACGGTGCTCATCGTGATAGCGGGCGGGAGTCTGCTGGTGTATGGATGGCGTTTGGTGATGCCCAAGTTTCAAAGAAAATAGGCTTCAAGCCCGCGTGAATATTGCGCCAGTAGCTATGAAAAATATAGCTAATGTCCCTTTGGAGTTTGGGACTACTGACGAATTTCCATTTTTTTCTGTCATGATCCGCACACCTTTAGGGGAGTAGCAATCCCGGCGCGCTGGTGCCGGGTTTGCATGTTTCGTCAGTACGTCGCGGGTGGTTCTGTTACCCCGGCCGGAACATGCAGAGGCGCCACATGGCGCTCTCCCGCAAGACCTACAGGGAATGTTTCAACCATTTCTGGGTCTTGCATATGCAAACTATCGCACCGCTGTGGCTATGGGCCACTTTCGTCGGCATCGTTCTGGTGTCGCTCTTCGTTGACTTCGTCGTTCTCAAAAAACAGGGCGCGCATGACATCGGCGTCAAAGAGGCGCTCAACTGGTCCCTGATCTGGATCGCCTTGAGCTTTCTGTTCAACGGCTTGTTTTGGTGGGCTGTCAAAGACACCACCGGTTCGACAGAGATCGCGAACACCAAGTCCCTCGAGTTCCTGACCGGCTACCTCATTGAGAAGTCACTGGCGGTGGACAACATCTTTGTGTTCCTGCTGATCTTCACTTACTTCGCGGTGCCCACGCAGTATCAGAAGCGGGTGCTGATGATCGGCATCATCGGTGCGATCGTGCTGCGTTCGATCATGATATTGGTGGGCGGCTGGTTGTTGGCTGAGTTCCACTGGATCCTGTACGTATTCGGCGCTTTCCTGATCCTGACCGGCGTGAAAATGTGGTGGGCTGCAGGCCAGGAACCCAGTCTGGATGACAACCCCGCACTGAAGCTGCTGCGCAAGATCCTGCCCGTCAGCAAGAGCTTTGATGGCGAAAATTTTTGGACCGTGGAAAACGGCAAGAAGATCGCAACACCTTTGTTCATGGTGATTTGCTTGGTGGCCCTGACGGACGTGATCTTTGCGGTGGACTCCATTCCCGCGATCTTCGCGATCACCAGTGACCCCTTCATCGTGCTGACCAGCAACGTGTTTGCGATCCTGGGGCTGCGTGCGATGTACTTCCTGCTGGCAGCTGTCGCTAACAAGTTCCACTTGTTGAACTATGGCTTGGCCGTGATCCTGGTGTTTATCGGTACCAAGATGTGCCTGATTGATATCTACAAGATCCCTGTGGGCGTATCCCTGGGCGTGGTGGTGGGTATTCTGGCAACCACCATGTGGCTGAGTGTGCGTACCAGCAAGAACGAAGAGCACGCATGAGTGATCACCACACGCAGGCCGAGCGCCTGCGGGCCGCAGCGGCAGCGCTGCAGGATCAACCCCTGAGCCTGCAGCAACTGTTCCGCCTACATGGGCGGGCGGGGCCGGGGGCCTTGCTGGTGGTCCTGTCTGTGCCTTGCCTGCTGCCGGTACCTGGTGCCGGCGTCTTCATGTCCATGGGTATGGCGATGGTGGCGTGGATGATCTGGCGCTACTACCCGCGCTTGGTCATGCCGCGCAAGGTGGGGCGCTTTCAGCTCTCGCCACCCATGGCGCGCCGGGCACTGAACACCTTGGCCTGGTTGTACGAAAAAGCCTCCCGTGTCATGCGGGCCCGGCTGCGCTGGTGGGTGCAGCCCGGTCACCGGGTCTGGCTCGCTCCCTTCGTCGCCGCCATGGCGATGATCATTTTTTTGCCCATTCCGTTCGGTAATGTGGTGCCGGCAGCGGCCTTGCTGCTCATCGGACTGGGGCTCGTGTTTGAGGACGGACTGGCGATGTTGACCGGTGTCCTCGTGGGTTTGGCGCTGGTTGCGGTATTGGCCGGTCTGGCAGGCGGTGCTGCTCACTGGGCGCCAGAGCTGTGGGCCGCTTGGCCTCTGCGCCCACAGTAAAACGCTGCAGAATTTCAGTGCCCTGCCAACCTCAGTGCCAAGGTGCTGAGGGCCCGGTAGGCATCGCCACTGGGCGCATCCCATGTCTGCACCATGGCGGCTTGCCGTTCAATGGCGCTCACATCACCCCGAGCGGCAGGCCCGGTCAAGGCACCGGCAGGCCCCACGCGCGTAATGTTGTCCACCGCGTTTCGCAGCAGGTTGGCGCGCAGTTGAGGCAGCAAGTGCGTGGGCACACCGGTGCGGGTCCAGGCAGCCTCTGCCACGGACTGCAGCACCGGCAGAAAGTTGGTCGCAAACACCGCCGCTGCGTGGTAGAGCACCTTGTCCTCTCCCGCGACGCGAAAGCACTGGCCGCCTATGGCTCGGAAAGCGGACTCCAACACCGCGCAGGCAGTGGCCTCGCCCTCGAGTGCGCACGCTGTGCCTCCAAACTGCAGCACCGCCGCCGCTACGTTGGCAAAACTCAGAATGCAGTGCGCGCTGGCCGTGCGCCACCCCAAGTCGGCCAAGGGTTGCAAGCTGCCGGCGTTCTGGGCGCCGCTGCAATGAAAGACGATGGGGCGGGTGGCCCCGGATGCTTGGGTGGCTGCGAGCACACTGGCGACTTCTGCGATGCGCGCATCCTGCACCGCCACCATCCACACATCAGCCGGGCGCATCGCTTGCATGCTGGCCACTCCAGTGCCTGCACCTATCGCGGTGCAGGCTTCTTGCGCACTCGTCAGGCTGCTGGTCAGCACATCTTGAATCTCGAACACGCCATGTCGTAACCACAAGGTGGCCAATGTGCGGCCTACCCGGCCGGCACCAATCAGGTTCAGGGTTGTCACGAGCGCTTCACTCCGGGAACGGTGGGCGCCGCTACCATGGCGCCATGAAAAAAATTCTGGTTACAGGCGGCACCGGTGCCGTCGGCAAATACATTGTGGACGATCTGGTGCAGCACGGGTACACCGTGGGCGTGCTCGATCTGGCAGCCCCCGCCCGCAGCGACGTGACGCACCATGCCGTGGACGTATTGCAGCTGGATGCAGTGCTGCAGGCCATGGCCGGTTACGACGCGGTCATGCATGTGGCGGGCATTCCGCACCCGCTCAACGACCCGGCCAAGCGGGTGTTTGATGTAAATGTGAACGGCACTTTCAATGTGCTCGAAGCCGCCGCCCGGCATGGCATTGGCAAAGTGGTGTTCACCTCCAGCGAATCGACCATGGGCTTTGCCTTTGCCGCGCACCGGTTGGCGCCGTTGTATATCCCGGTGGACGAGGCTCACCCGGCCCGCCCGCAGGACCCCTACGGCCTGAGCAAGGTGGTGAGCGAGCAAATCTGCAAGACCTACACCGAGCGATACGGTATGCGCACTGTGTGTTTGCGCATGCCCTGGGTCTGGCTGCCAGACGATGCGCAGCGCCCTTTCTACCGCTCGCTGGTTGCCGAATATCCCCACTGGTACAAAAACATCTGGACCTTTGTGGATGCTCGGGATGTGGCCACTGCGCACCGCCTGGCGCTGGAAGTCGATCTGGAACAAAAGCACGAAGCGTTTTTCATCACCGGCCCGCACAACTGGACGGGCCGCGACGGTCGCGCATTGATGGCCGAGTTCTGGCCGGAGGTCACGCAGTTCGCCCCGGACTTTGCGGGCACTGCACCACTCATTTCGCACGCCAAAGCAGCACGCCTGTTGGGCTATGTGCCGAGCTATGGCGTGCAGGAAGTCGTAGGAGCGACTCCGGGCTAAGGTGCGCTCTGTGCTGCGGGAGCGGCAGGAGCCGATGCCGGGTGACCGGCATGCAGGTGGTGCCGCATGAACGGTTTGCCTTGCCCCGAAACCCAGAGTGCCAGGCGCACTTCGATCTCATGCGTCGGCAGCAAAGCGGCGCTGTTGCCATGAAAGGCCAGCAGCAAGATCAGGGGTGCGAATTTGCTCGCCCAGTGCGTGAGTGTTCGTGCGCCCAGGGCGCGCAGAGTGGGCCAGCTCACAGCAGCACCGAGAACCCAGCCGGCCACCACTTCGCTCACGCTGTGTGCGTTCACCATCACGCGCGAAACGCCCACCGCCAAGGCCAGAGCCCAGCCGATCGCTTCACCCCCGCTTCGGGCTTGCAGTGCCGGCCAGGGCATGCCCCGCAGCAGCAGCGGCAGGATGCTGGTGGCCAACAGGGTGTGGCCGCTGATGCCGGTGAAGTCCAGCGCTGCAATGCCGATGCCCCAGCCGAAGAATAGGCATTTGCTGACCACGGTGATCGTGATGGTCAGGGCTATGCGCAAAAAGTAGGTTCGTGCGACAGTCCGGGCGCCGCTTTCCCACAAGCCCCCCAGTACCAGCACCAACGCAGGCAGCAGCAGGCTGGATGCGCCCATGTGGGTGATGACCCACCAGGCTTGGGTGCTCAAAGGCAAGGCGTCGGACATGGAGAAATGCTGCAGTGCAAAAAGAGGCGCCAGTGTAGCCCCCGGCGCAGCGCAATCAGACGATCAGCGGGTCCTGGTCCATGGCTTCGATCTGGTCTTCCAGCATCTGGATCTGGCCCTTCCAGTAGTCGCTGCTGCCGAACCATGGGAAGTTGGCCGGAAAGGTCGGGTCGCTCCAGCGCCTAGCCAACCACGCGCTGTAGTGGATCAGGCGCAATGTGCGCAGCGGCTCGATCAGCGCCAGCTCGGCCCGGTCGAACTCTCGGAATTGCTCGTAGCCGTCCACCAGCATGCCGAGTTGGCGGGTTTGCTGCTGCCGGTCGCCACTGAGCAGCATCCAGAGATCTTGTACCGCAGGGCCGGTGCGGGCGTCGTCCAGGTCCACAAAATGCGGGCCAGGGCCCGCGCTGGCAGCCACGTCGGTCGGCGTCCAGAGAATGTTGCCGGGGTGGCAGTCGCCGTGCAGGCGCAGCTGGCGTATACCGCTGGTATTGGACTTATTTTGGCCTGTAGCCCCCGCCATATCTGCGCGAGCAGCTATTAAATCTATAGCTTGCTGGCAGCGCTCACTCCACAGGGTTTGCACATCCAGCGGCACCATGTGGTTCGCTAGCAGCCACTGCATGGGCTCGATGGCGAAGGTCTGCACATCCAAGGCCGGCCGTTGCACAAAGGGGCGCTTGGCCCCCACGGCATGGATTCGCGCCAGAAAGCGGCCAATCCATTCCAGCACCTCGCCATCGTCCAGTTCGGGCGGGCGGCCACCACGGCGGGGGCTCACCGAAAAGGCAAAGCCGCCGAAGTGGTGAAGGGTCAGACCTTGAAGCACCAGCGGTCCGACCACAGGAATTTCGGCGGCCGTCAGCTCGGCAGCAAAGTCGTGCTCTTCTTGAATCTGGGCATCGCTCCAGCGTTCAGGCCGGTAGAACTTGGCGACCACCGGGGCGCCGTCTTCCAGTTGCACTTGGTAGACGCGGTTTTCGTAGGACGAGAGAGCGGTCAGGCGCCCGTCGCCACGCAGGCCCACGCTGTCCAGCGCGTCAAGCACCAGGTCGGGAGTGAGGGATTCAAAGGGGTGGAGGGCGGAGCCCGCGGTGCTGTGCATAGGGCTATTGTCGTCCTCCTGCCCATCCGGCGCGGCGACATGGCCAGCGGTGTGACAATGCCGCCATGCAATCTCTGCCACCCCATGCGCCCAAGCGGGTCGACGTCTTGGTCTACCCCGGATTCAAGGGCATCGAGGCCATAGGCGCCATGAGCGTCTTTGAGTACGCCAACATCCACTTGGTGCAACAGGGCCGCCCGGCCGGGTATGTGTTGCGTATCGTGTCCAGCGCAACCGGGCCCGTGGCCTCGGATATGCACATGCAGCTGGATGCCAAGGCGCTGCGTGTGGACAACCTGCCTCACACCGCGCTGATTGTTGGTGCGCGCCGGATTGAGGAGGCGCTGGAAGCCAACCCCGCACTCGTGTCCTGGGTGTCTGCTGTCGCTCCGCGTCTGCCGCGCCTGGTGGCTTTGTGCTCAGGCTGCTTTTTTCTGGCCCAAGCGGGGGTGCTGGATGGCCTGACTGCCACCACGCATTGGAGCGTGGCGTCGCTGTTGCAAGAGCGCTTTCCGGCCGTGGACGTACAGGCCGATGCCATCTACCTGCGTCAAGGCCGTATCTGGACCTCCGCCGGAGTAACCGCCGGCATTGATCTGGCGCTGGCTTTGGTAGAGGAAGACCATGGCCGCAGTCTGGCGCTGCAAGTAGCGCGCGATCTGGTGGTGTACCTCAAGCGCCCTGGCGGGCAGTCGCAGTTCAGCGTGCACCTCATCAGCCAGAGCACCGGCCATGCTGGCATCCGCGATGCGCAAGACTGGGTGCTCTCGCACCTATCCCAACCTTTGGACGTCGCAGCGCTGGCAGCCCGCGCCGCCATGAGCGAGCGCAACTTCAGAAGAGTGTTTGCCAAAGAAGTGGGCAGCAGCCCTGTGCAATTCATTGAGGCAGCCCGACTGGAGGCCGCCAGACGCATGCTGGAAGAGGGCGACTTGCCGCTCAAGACGATTGCCGCGCGCGTTGGCTTTGCCTCGGAACAGCCATTGCGCAAGTTGTTCCTCAAGCACTTGAGAGTGAGCCCCCAAGCCTACCGGGAGCGCTTTGCCAGCGCGCTCCCCGCATCCGCCTGATCGGGTTTTAGTAAATCACCACGCCGCGGATAGATTCGCCGCGCTTCATCAGGTCGAAGCCCTTGTTGATGTCTTCCAGTGGCATGGTGTGGGTGATCAGGCTGTCGATGTTGATCTTGCCTTCCATGTACCAGTCCACGATCTTGGGCACATCGGTGCGGCCGCGTGCGCCGCCGAAGGCAGAGCCTTTCCATTCGCGGCCGGTCACCAGCTGGAAGGGGCGGGTGGAGATCTCGGCGCCGGCCTCAGCCACGCCGATGATGATGCTCTGGCCCCAGCCCTTGTGGGTGCACTCCAGCGCCTGGCGCATGACCTTGGTGTTGCCAATGCACTCGAAGCTGTAGTCCGCGCCGCCGTCGGTGAGCTGCTGAATAGCGTCCACGATGTTGCCGCCAGCGGCTTCGATGTCTTTCGGGTTCAGGAAGTGGGTCATGCCAAATTGGCGGGCCATGGCCTCGCGCTCGGGGTTCAGGTCCACGCCGATGATCTTGTCTGCGCCCACCATCTTCAAGCCCTGGATCACGTTCAGGCCGATGCCGCCCAGGCCGAACACGACCGCGTTGGCACCGGCTTCCACCTTGGCGGTAAAGATCACTGCACCGATACCGGTGGTCACGCCGCAGCCGATGTAGCAGACCTTGTCGAAAGGTGCGTCGTCACGGATTTTGGCCAAGCTGATTTCAGGCGCCACGGTGTAGTTGCTGAAGGTGCTGGTGCCCATGTAGTGGAAGATGGGGTCGCCATTCAGGCTGAAGCGACTGGTGGCGTCGGGCATCAGGCCCTTGCCCTGGGTGCCGCGAATCAGCTGGCACAAATTGGTTTTGCGGGACAGGCAGAACTTGCACTGGCGGCACTCGGGGGTGTAGAGCGGAATGACGTGGTCGCCCTTTTTGAGGCTGGTCACGCCCGGGCCCACGTCCACCACAATGCCGGCGCCTTCGTGGCCCAGGATGGCAGGGAAGATGCCTTCAGGGTCGGCACCGCTCAGGGTGTAGTAGTCGGTGTGGCAGATGCCGGTGGCCTTGATTTCGACGAGCACTTCGCCGAACTTGGGGCCTTGCAGGTCCACGGTTTCAATGGTGAGGGGTTGGCCTGCTTTCCAGGCGACGGCGGCACGTGTTTGCATGAGTGTCTCGGTGTGGGTAGGGAATGCACATGCGCGCGTGAGCGCGCGGCGGGCTGTCCCGATGGTAGGGGCATTCAGGCAGTTGCACAGAATGCGGGCGCTTTGACCGTGCTGCTTGTCCGGCCCGGACAGCAATTTGGCCGCCCAAGCGTCTTCAGCCCAGCGGGCCGAGGTCGTCCCCGTAGCCCGAAGGGCTGTCACCGTGGGCGTCGGAGTCGGAGTCCGAATAGCCGCCCCCCTCATGTGCTCCACCTTTTCCACCCAGGTGTTCGAAGGGCAGCGCTTGCTTCACCAGGATGATGGTGCAAGGGGCTTCCATGGCCACCTTGATGGGCACGGTGGCGACAAAGCGCTGTGTCATCAGGCCGTGGGTAGCAGCGCCCATGACGATGACGCTGACGTTGTTTCCGCGGGCATAGTCCAGCAGCGCTTGGGCGACGTCACTGCTCTCCAGCACGTGGCAAGAAATCTGGTGGCCCGGGTAATCCAAGGGCTGCGCCCACTGGCGCAAGGTGTTTAGGTAGCGGCGGTGCACCTGTGTTTCGCTGCGGTCTTCGTCAGAGGCGCTGGTCTGACTGCCGGAGATGACCGTGACACAGGCAAGCCGCGCACCGGGGCGGGTGCCCAGTGATCGGGCTACGGCCTGCCGCAGGCTGTAGAGGGTGGCGTCCGTCGCGTCTTTGTGGGGGACTGCCACCATGACGATGGGTACTTCATCCACCTGCTGAGCCGGCAACGGGCTGGGCTGGTAGTGCATGCCCGCTGCCTTGATCCAGCGTTTGAAGTGGGTGCTGAAAGGGGTCCCCTCCACGTTGGTCCCCCGGCGGGTGACGTGCACTTGCGTAGGGTGCGACAGATCAAAGGCCAGATGGGCTGCCGAAGGGTAGCGCTTGGCGGCTTCGGGTTCCAGGCAGCGCAGCACGACCTCTTGCAGCCATGCGGGCACGTCCGAGCGGCGCTTGCGTGGCGGCACCGGGTCCATCCACAAGCGCTGGCGCAGTCCCGCCTTGGTTTGTGGTTCGCCAAATGGAGTTTCCTCGGTACACAGCTGGTAGAGCATGACCCCGATGGCGAATACATCGCTGCGCGGGTCGCCTCGCACGCCCACCACCTGTTCCGGGGCGATCCAGGCCGGCGAGCCCACTGCTTTGCGCAATTGCTCGGCCAAAAGATCCGGAAAGTGGGCGTGGCAGGACAGGCCGAAGTCTAGCAGGACTGCACTGCCATCCTCGCGGATGAGCACATTGGCGGGTTTGAGATCTAGGTGCACGGTGTTCTGCTGGTGCAGTGCATGGGCCGCCCGCGCGACTGCCGCTCCGAGGCGCGTGATCTTGGCAATGTCCAAAGGTTGGGGTGCGTCCAGCCAGTGCTGCAGCGTGCGCCCTTGCACATATTCCATCACCAGGTAGGGCACATGCAGAAGGTCGCCGGCCGCCACAAATCGCGGTGTGTGCGGCCCGCTCAGAGCCTGCATGATCTGGCACTCCACTTCGAAACTGACAATGTTCTCAGCCCCATCCCCCGCGGTCATGCGGGGCACTTTCATCGCCATCTCAAAACCCGGGCCCGGCCGGCCAT
The DNA here is from genome assembly GCA_009925925.1 of Betaproteobacteria bacterium. Classification (GTDB taxonomy): domain Bacteria; phylum Pseudomonadota; class Gammaproteobacteria; order Burkholderiales; family Burkholderiaceae_C; genus Allorhodoferax. The sequence goes on along the minus strand of RFQA01000066.1, from coordinate 1,047 downwards.
CGGCATACGCCACCTGGTAAATGTGGGCCATGCCGCCGGAGTGGATGCAGGCCTTGACGAGAAAGCCATCCAGTACTTCGCCGGGCTCCAGCAGTTTCATCGCCCTTCCTCCAAACGCTGGGCGAAGAACTCCGGCAGTCCTGCGCGGCGGATCGCGGTGGCTGCTGCGTCATGGTCGTAGGGCACCCGGTGGTAGGTGAGTTGTTGGCGTTCGGTGTCGAGCAATGCGTACATGGCCTGCGTTTTGCCATCGCGCGGCTGGCCGACTGAGCCGACGGTACTCAACCACTGCCGGTGTTTGGGTACGGGTACGGCGACTCCGGCTTGCGGGTTGAACTTCATCAGTCCGTCCGTGCCCCGGTAGTACAGGCTCTGCAAATGCACATGCCCGCCGAACACGTAGCGCACATCCGGAAAGGCACTGGCGGCATTCAGGCTCTCAGAAGCACTGCGCTCGTCATACACATAGCGCCAGAGCTCGGGCGCATCCACGCTGGCATGCACCAACAACACGGTGTCCATGTGGTGGGTGAGTGGCAGGGCGGCTATCCACTCCCGTTGGCTGTCGTTGAGTTGCCGGTGCGTCCATTCGGCCGTGCTGTCGCCTATGGTCTTGGGCACAGCAGGTGGATTCACGGCCATCTCGTCATGGTTGCCTTTGAGCACAATGGCGCCCTCTTCGGTGAGCAGCATGATGCGCTCCAGCACTTCGGCCGGTTGCGCACCATAGCCCACCATGTCCCCCAAAAAAGCGAAGCGCTGCGCCTTTTGCGCGCGAGCGTGGGCCAGGCAGGCATCCAATGCCTGCAGGTTGCCGTGAATATCGGACAACAATGCCAATCTCATTCCGTCTCCATCTCTGTGCTTGTCCTAGTCTGCGCATCATGCCCTGCCGGGCTGACGACAAGTTTGCAGAATGGGGGTGCTTGGCCAATTGATGCAGGTCAATGTCTGCCCTGCGTGGCTGCCGTAAAGTGAATTCATGCGCAAAGTCAAACTGCACAAACTCGTGATCGGTCGCCGTGGGCTCATTTATTCCTTGGGCCT
>RFQA01000065.1 GCA_009925925.1 Betaproteobacteria bacterium | reverse complement strand
GGCAATGGTGGCCAAGGGGCCGATGCCGGGCAGGACGCCGATCAGAGTACCCAGCAGACAGCCGATGAAGGCGTAGATCAGGTTCTGGCCGGTGAAGGCCACGCCAAAGCCCAGGGAGAGGTTGTTAATGAGATCCATGATTCAGTTCCTCAAGCAATGAAGTAAGCAGGCCAGACGGGGAACTGCAGTTTGAGGAGCAGGATGAAGGCGACGTAGCTCAGGGCTGCCAGGATGGTGGCCAGCACGGCGACTTCCTTGAAGTTGTGTTCTTCACCTGCGTGGCTGGAGATGTAGGTAAGCAGATAGATGCCCACGATCAGGCCCAGTGGTTTGAGGCCAATCAAGGGCAGTCCACCGATGGAGGCGCCGAACACCAGGTTGGCGGCGATGATGAAGAACAGGGGTTTCCAGGCGAATTTGCCTACTTTGTCGCCGTCTTCAGTTTCCACCACCAGGGCAGTGAAAGTGATGGCAATCCCGAGAATGGCCAGCAAAACGCCGAGGACCAAGGGGAAGTAGCCGGGGCCCATGCGGGCACCATTGCCGATGGTGTAGGTGCTGGCGCCCCAAGCGAAGGCAACACCTACGCCCATGAACATCAGGCCCGAGAAGAAGTCTTTTTGACTTTTTATATTCACAGTTTGTCTCCAAGTAAAACCAGTGGGCGATTCTGCCCCTAAATCAATTGCATTTAGCCTGTGAGCGGTGGCGTGGCGGACATGACCTCTTCCATCACGGTGAGCCCTTCGGACACACGCAGAGCACCGGCCAGACGCAGCGGACGCATTCCGTCTGACACTGCCTGACGGCGCAGAGCATCAATCCCCGGCTCGCCACTGACCCGAGATTTGAACCCGTCTGTGACTACAAGCAATTCGTACAAACCCATGCGTCCCATGTAGCCGGTCATGCGGCAGTCCACGCAGCCCACCGCCTTGTACGGCTTGTAGCCACCGTTGATCTGCCAGGGCTTGACCATCTCACTCAGGGCCTCGCGGGTGGCTTCCTCGTCACGTACCTTGCATTGCTTGCACAGCGTGCGCACCAATCGCTGCGCCAACACACCCAAAAGCGTAGCGTTGATCAGGTACGGCGGAATGCCCAGCTCCATCAAGCGTGTGACCGCTGAGGGCGCGTCGTTGGTGTGCAATGTGGAGAACACCAAGTGGCCCGTCAACGCGGCTTGCACCGCCATTTCGGCCGTCTCCAGATCGCGGATCTCGCCCACCATGATGATGTCGGGGTCCTGCCGCATAAGGGCACGCAGGCCTTGCGGAAAACCAAAATCCAGTTGTGGCTGCACCTGCGTCTGGTTGAAAGACGGCTCGATCATTTCGATCGGGTCTTCTACCGTGCTCACGTTCACCTCTTCGGTGGCCACACGCTTGAGCGTGGAATAGAGCGTGGTGGTTTTGCCGGAGCCTGTAGGCCCGGTCACCAAAATGATGCCGTGCGGACGCTTCACCAGCTGTTCCCAGCGCGTGGCATCGTGGGCGCTGAAACCCAAGGCGTCCAGGTCTTTGACCGCGTTGTCAGGGTCGAAAATACGCATCACCATCTTCTCGCCGAAGGCGGTGGGCAAGGTGGAGATACGCATTTCAATTTCGTCACCGCGCGGGTTGCGGGTCTTGATCCGGCCGTCCTGCGGGCGGCGCTTTTCAATCACGTCCATGCGGCCCAGCAGCTTGATACGGGCAGTCATGGCGTTGAGCACGCCCATGGGCATCTGGTACACCGGGTGCAGCACACCGTCGATACGGAAGCGGATCACACCCTGCTCGCGCCGTGGCTCCAAATGGATGTCGCTGGCGCGCTGGTCGAAGGCGTATTGCCACAGCCAGTCCACCACCTGCACCACGCCCTGGTCGTTGGCGTCGAGTTGCTTGTTGCTCTTGCCCAGCTCCACCAGCTGTTCAAAGCTGGCGCCGTTGTTGACACCGGATTTGCTGGCGGCGCGCACACTCTTGGCCAGCGCATAAAACTCGGCCGTGTAGCGGGTGATTTCCTGCGGACTGGCCACCACGCGCTTGACGCTGCGGCGGCTCTGGCGCTCCACTTCGGACACCCAATCGGTAATGAATGGCTCGGCCGTGGCCACCGTGATTTCACTGGGCGTGACCACCACCGGCAATATCTTGTGCCGCTCAGCGTAGGCTGCGCCCATGGCATCGGCCACCTTGCCCACATCGACCTTGAGCGGGTCAATCCGCAAATAGTCCAGCCCGGCGCGCAATGAAAGCCATTGGGTCAATATCTCGATATCCAAAGGCTTTTGGTCCGCTGCGCGGCGCATGGACACCGCAGCCAGTCGCACCAGCGGGTGCTGCGCACTTTCGGCTTGGGAGCAGCGTGCAATCGTGCGCACCGCCTCATCTTCGGAGATGACTTTGTCTTGCTTGAGCCACTCGACCAGCAGGCGCCAATCCAGCGGGCCGTTGTAGGTTTGCGAGGTGGGCGACTTTTTGGACTGGGGGCTCATGACTTCACCGGTTTGAAAACGCGGACCCACTTGTCGGCAGGCAGGCCCCACTCACTTTGAATGAACTCGGCGCGCTCCAGCATCAAGGCACGTTTGGGGCGGCTGGGCGTGCGCTGGGCCATGACCACCGTGTTGCCTTCGCGGGTGGCCTTGAAGGCCCAGATGGCGTCTTCACCAAAGGCCTCGGCAATTTTGTCGACACTGTTGTCAAAGCTGGACGAGCGACCGAACAGGTTGACGGTCATGCAGCCTTCTTCGGTCAAAGTGGCCCGGCAATTAGCGTAAAACTCGGCACTGTCGAGCACGGGGGCAGCGGCTTCTTCGTCGTAAAGATCGACCTGCAAGGCGTCTACAGCGCCCAGCCATTTGTCCTGCTTGATTTCTTCTGACGCATCGGCCAGCACCACCTGCATGCGACTGTTGTCGGCGGGCAACTTGAACCAGCCGCGGCAGGCATGCAGCACCTGGGGGTTGAGCTCAATGGCGGTGGTTTTCATCTTGAGTTTTTTATGGCAGAACTTGGTTAGCGAACCTGCACCCAAGCCCAACTGCAGCGCTTGACGCTTGTTCAGGGTGTGGGGGTCCATGAACAGCATCCAGGCCATCATGCGCTGGATGTATTCATGCACCAGCACCGTGGGTGCATCAACCAGCATGGAGCCTTGTATCCATTCACTGCCCAGGTGCAGGTGACGGATGGGGCCTTCTTCAGAGAAATTGACTTCGGGGAGAGTGATCGGTGCTTTTCTTGCCATGGGGATTTATACCAGCAGCGCCCCCAGCTTCGGCAGGGCTTGCAGGCTGTTGTGCAAAGCTGCTGAAGCCAATGCTTCCACGCTAATGCCCCTGAGTTCTGCCACGCATTCGGCGATGCGGGGCAGCTCGGCCGGCGCATTGCGGCCTTGCGGTTGGCCTGCGGCCCGCTGCTCCGCAGTGGTGTACAGCCAGTGCGGCTGGATATCGGGCGCATCGGTTTCCAGCACCAATGCGTCCAATGGCAGGGTTCTGGCCAGATGGCGCAGTTGTAGCGCGCGGTCGAACGTGACCGCGCCGCCGAACCCCAGCTTGAAACCCAGCTTGATGAATTCCGCCGCCTGCACCTCGCTCCCATTGAAAGCATGGGCAATGCCCTGCCAGCGGCCGTTCGGGCCGGCGACTTCGCGCAGGTGCTTGAGCAAACGGTCTGAGGATTTGCGCACATGCAGCACCACCGGCAGACCATGTTTGCGGGCCAGCTTGAGCTGCTGACGGTAGATGGACTCCTGCCGCTCGCGCAAGGGGCTTTTGCACAGGGCGGGCACAAAGTAGTCCAGGCCGATTTCGCCCACCGCCACCAGCCGCGGGTCGGCGGCATGGGCCGTGAGTGCTTCGTCCAGCGCGACCAGGTCCGCATCTTGTGCACCGGCCACATACAAAGGGTGGATGCCAAGGCAATAGCTGTCGCCTTCTGCGTGGGCCAGCGTGCGGACGGTATCGAAGTTGCTGCGCTCCACTGCCGGTATCACGCAATGCGCTACACCGGCATCACGCGCCAGCTGCCGCACCGCACTGCGGTCAGCATCAAACTCGGGCGCGTCAAGGTGGACATGGGTATCTACCCAGCGCATGGAACTCCGGAAAAGGTCATTGCTTGCGTTGAACGAAAAGATTGCGGGTGCGGTCTTCAGGATACGCGAAGGTGACTGCCCCGTTTTTGATCAGGCCCATCACCAGCATATTGCTGGTGATGGCGTCTTTGTCGTCCTTGCTGAAGGGCCGCTCGTGGGTAGCCGTCACCCCGTAATACACCCGGGGAATGTTCTCCAGCGCCATCTTGACCGATGGCCCCGAGAGATCGCCATTGCGGATGGACAGTATCCCGTAGGCCAGCAAGTACACCGAGTCATAGGCCTGTGCTGCAGCCATGGGCACGGCGATTTTCTTGGTGCCGTACTTGCGGTTATAGGCCGTCAAAAAGGAAATGCGTCGCTCATTGCTGGGTTCGGCAATAAAAGTCTGGGCCATGAGTGCGCCTTCGGCAGCATCCTTGGCTCCATCAATAAAGAAAGGGAAAGACAGAGGCCAGGCACCCACCTGCGGCACATTCCACTTCAGGGCTTGGCGGCCTTTGGCGATGACCGCATTCTCAGGACCCACGGTGTAGCTGAACACCACATTCGCACCGGCGGCCTGCGCGGCTTTGAGCTCGGCTTGCAAGTCTTTGACCCCCGTGTCGAAGCGGCCCACGTACACCGGCGTCAACTGTTTGGCCGCCAGCGCTTTGGTCACGTCGTTCATGCCTCCTTCGCCGTAGGCCGTTTTATCGGCCAGGATGGCCACCTTGGTCCAGCCGCGGGACACGATGTCGTTCACCACAAACGGGGCCTGAATGGCATCGCGTGCCGAGGTGCGGAAGATGTAGCTGTCCGGCGCCGGGAACTTGGCGGTGATGGGAGAGCCGGTGGCGCAAGGCACGATCAAGGGAGAACGGGCTTGCTGGTACACGTCCAGCGACTTCATGGCCACACCGGTATTGCAAAAGCCCACGGTGGCCACCACACCTTCACGCACCAGCTCTTGCGAGAGCTGCAGACCCACATCCGGGTTGGCTGTGTCGTCCTTGATCACCAGCTCAATCGGCCGGCCGAGGTAGCCGCCGGCGGCATTGATTTCATCCACAGCCAGTTTGGCGCCGTTCATCATGGGAATGCCAAAGTCCGAAGACGGCCCGCTGAAAGGACCGATCAGGCCGATGCGCAAAGGTTTGGGCGTTTCAGCCTCAGACCTCGCACCCCACAAACAGGCAACCACCGCCACGCAGTTCAGTGCCTGCCGCTTCCAACGTTGTTTCATAGTGTCCCCCGGCAAATGTGGCGGGAGCATAGGCCGGGCGGGTTGAAGCGCGTATGCGCGTGAACCCTCAGAAGCACAGGGGAAAAACCGGTTACGTCAGTAAATTGCAAGCCTGCAAATCAGTCCGCCAGACGGCCGGAGACCAGCTTGAGCTGCCGGCTGCAGCGCGCCGCCAGCGTGGCATCGTGCGTGACCAGCACAAAGGCCGTGCCCTGCTCACGCGCCAGCTGGAGCATGAGCTCAAACACGCCGTCTGCCGTGCTGCGGTCCAGATTGCCGGTGGGCTCGTCGGCGAGCACGCAGTCGGGCCGGGTGACCAGTGCACGGGCGATCGCCACACGCTGGCGCTCCCCGCCCGAGAGTTCGGCCGGGCGGTGGTGCAGGCGGTGCTCCAGCCCCACCAGTGCTAGCATTTTCATAGCTGCTTGCGCACATTCGGCGGGCGCCAGACGGCGAATTGTTAATGGCATGGCCACATTGTCCAGCGCGCTGAACTCGGGCAACAAGTGGTGAAACTGATAGACAAAACCAAGGTGTTGGTTGCGCAAGCGCCCTTGCTCACCGGCCGTAAGGTTGGCCAGCGACTGGCCCAGCAGCTCCACACCGCCACTAGTGGGCGCGTCCAGCCCGCCCATCAGGTGCAGCAAGGTGCTTTTGCCGGAGCCTGACGCGCCGACGATGGCCAGCGTTTCGCCGCGGTGCACCTGCAAGTCCACGCCTTGCAGCACAGTCACATCCAGGCGGCCTTCTTCAAAGCGTTTGGTCAGGCCGCGCACTTGCAGCACCAACTCACCATCAGGGACTGCAGCGACGGGAGCCGTCAACTCCGCCACCTGCTGGTACTGGGCCGCAGCCAATGCTTGTTCTACCGATGACACGGGCTTATTCATAACGCAAGGCCTCCGCCGGGTTCACGCGGCTGGCGCGCCAGCTCGGATACAGGGTGGCCACAAAGGCCATCAACAAGGAGATCACAGCAATCGGGACGATGTCACCCTGCTGCGGCTCGCTCGGCATGCGGCTGATGAGGTAAATATCTTTGGGCAGAAAGCTCGCACCCAGCGCCTGCTCCAGCGCGGGCACGATCACATCGATATTGAATGCCACGCCCAGTCCCAGCAACAGACCGGCCAAGGTGCCGATTACGCCCACCATGGCACCTTGCACCACAAAAATCCCCATGATGCTGCCCGGGCTCGCACCCAGGGTGCGCAGGATGGCAATGTCGGCGCGCTTGTCCGTCACCGTCATCACCAAGGTGGATACCAGGTTGAACGCAGCCACTGCCACGATGAGGGTGAGGATGATGAACATCATGCGTTTTTCAACCTGCACGGCCGCGAACCAGCTGCGGTTCTGGCGCGTCCAGTCGCCCAGCACCAGGTCACCACTGAGGCTGCGGGCGAGCTGGTCGGCCACCTCACGGGCCTGGTGCAGATCCTTGAGCTTGAGGCGCACGCCGCTGGGGCCTTCGAGCCGGAAGATGCGGGCGGCATCTTCCCAATGCAGCAGGGCCAGCGCCGAGTCGTATTCGTAGTGGCCGGAATCGAAGGTGCCCACCACCGTCATTTGCTTCAAGCGTGGCACCACACCGGCCGGTGTAACCTGTCCGCTGGGCGCCACCAGGGTGACCTTGTCGCCCACCCGCACACCCATGCTGCGGGCCAACTCGCCGCCCAGCACCACCCCGAACTCTCCGGGCACCAGCCGGGCCAGCGCCTCCTGCTGGGCGCCGTTGGCAAAGTCGCTCACCTGGGGCTCCAGGGCCGGGTCTATGCCACGCACCATGGCGCCCTTCATTTCTTCCCCACGCGCGATCAGTGCTTGCGCCGCAATAAAGGGAGCCGCGCCTATGACCTGCGGATTTTCTTTGGCCTGCGCCATGGTGGTCGCCACATTGGGCAAGGCCTGTCCATCAGCGGCATACACCTCGATATGGGACACCACACCGAGCATGCGGTCACGCACCTCTTTCTGAAAGCCGTTCATCACGCTGAGCACAATGATCAGGGCGGCCACACCCAGCGAAATGCCCAGCATGGACACGCCGGAGATGAAAGAGATAAAGCCGTTACGCCGCGTGGCGCGACCGGCGCGGGTATAGCGCCAGCCAATCGTCAGCTCAAAGGGGAGTTGCATGGAAGGTTACAAAGTGCTTCAACCGGCGGATTGTGGCATCCATGCAGGACAATCCTGTGTATGCACACCCTTATTCCCTTCGCAGCACCGGCCGGCCCGCAGTGCCAGGAAGCCCTGCCCCGCCTGGAGCTCCCAAACTTGGCCGAATTGCTCGAGTTGTTGACCCCCACCCCGCCGCTGCTGGGTGCAGAAGACTCGCTGTCCCCCTTGTTTGAACGGGTGCATGCCAAAAGCCTGGGTTTGCAAGGGGCTGACGGTTTGCTGCCCTGGGCTGCGTTGGATGCTCGCCAATTGGGCCTCACCCGCACCCACGGTGACACAGGATGGGCCTGGATCACGCCCTGCCACTGGCAGATTAACGCCGACCACGTGGCCATGGACCACCCCGAATCGCTGGCGCTGGACGTTCACGAGATTGACGCCCTGCGCGCTGCCATGCAGCCCTACTTTGCCGAAGACGGCATCACCTTGCATGCCCTGAACCACAGCACCTGGCTGGCGCAAGGCGAGCTGCTGCGGGAGCTGCCCACAGCCTCGCTGGCCCGCGCCTGCGGCCCACGGGTGGACCAATGGATGCCCCGCGCCCCGAAGGCCCGCAGCCTGCGCCGCCTGCAAAACGAAATGCAGATGCTGCTCTACCGCCACCCGGTCAACGACGCGCGAGCGGCCCAACGGCGGCTCACCGTCAATTCTTTCTGGATCAGCGGCACCGGCGCTTTGCCCCAGGGTGCCCTTGAAAAGTCCGACACCATGTCAGTGCAGCACAGCCTCGAAGCGGCCGCCCTGCGCGACGACGCTCACGCCTGGAACCAAGCCTGGCAAACGCTGGATGCAACCTTGCTTTCTACCCTGCTGCGCCAGGCCAAAGCGGGCCAAGCCTTTGAACTGACCCTGTGCGGTGAGCGCATGGCCGCCAGCTTTGTGCTGCAAAACACGGCGTGGTGGAACCGCATTCAGCGCCGCTTCACCACGCCCACGCCTGCTGAATTACTGGCCACCCTCTGAGCGTGAGAATTTTGAGCTTATGAAAATCGTTCCCCGCGACATCCCCCCCCGCGCCGCCTGGGCTCTCGAACAAGCCGGCCTGCACCCGCTCCTGGCCCGCTTGTTTGCCGCACGCGGTGTCACCGGCAAGGACGAGCTGGACGACGCCTTGGGCAAACTCCTGCCGCCGCAAGGCTTGCTGGGCGCCGACCGCGCCGCCGTGCTGCTGGCCAATGCGATGGCGCAAGACAAAAAGCTCTGTGTGGTGGCGGACTACGACTGCGACGGCGCTACCGCCTGTGCTGTGGCCGTGCGCGGACTGCGCCTGCTGGGCGCCCGCCATGTGGACTATCTGGTGCCCGACCGCGTGGTTGATGGCTACGGCCTGACCGCCCCCATCAGCGAGCGCGTCAAGAAATCCGGCGCCGATGTGCTGATCACCGTGGACAACGGCATCGCCAGCGTGGACGGCGTGGCGCGTGCCAAGGCACTGGGCCTGCAAGTGCTGGTCACCGACCACCACTTGCCCGGCAACGAGTTGCCGGAAGCCGACGTCATCGTCAACCCCAACCAGCCGGGCTGCACGTTTGAGAGTAAGTCCATGGCCGGGGTGGGCGTCATGTTCTACACCCTGCTGGCGCTGCGCTCTGAATTGCGCAACCGTGGTGTGTTTGATGCCGCTACACAGCCTAAGCTTGATGTGCTTCTGCCCTTGGTGGCGTTGGGTACTGTGGCCGATGTGGTCAAGCTGGATGCCAACAACCGCCGTCTCGTAGCCCAAGGGCTCAAACGGGTGCGGGCGCTGGCCATGCCTGCGGGACTAGCTAGCCTTTTTATAGCAGCGGGACGCAAAGCGGAAGTGGCCACCACCTTCGATTTCGGCTTTGCACTGGGGCCGCGCATCAATGCCGCCGGCCGCTTGAGCGACATGACTCTGGGCATCGAGTGCCTGCTGACCGACGACGCAGGGCGCGGCGATGAGCTGGCCAAGATGCTGGACGGCATCAACCGTGAGCGCCGCGAAATTGAAGGCGACATGCGCGAACAGGCTTTTGCGATTGCCGAGAGTCTGTTTGACGAAGGCGATGAGCCGCCACCCGCCATTTGCGTGTTCGACCCCGACTTCCATGAAGGCGTAGTGGGCATTGTGGCCAGCCGCATCAAGGACAAGTTGCACCGCCCCACTTTCGTCTTCGCCGCCAGCGCTGCCGAAGGCAAAGAGCACGAACTCAAGGGCTCCGGCCGCAGCATTCCTGGCTTCCATTTGCGTGACGCGCTGGACCTGGTGGCCAAGCGCTACCCCGGCGTGATCCTGCGCTTCGGCGGCCACGCCATGGCGGCGGGCTGCACCGTGGCGGAAGAGTTTTTTGACGATTTTGAGAACGGCATGAACGAGGTGGCCCAAGAATGGCTGGACGCCGCCACGCTGACCCGCCGCATGGAAACCGACGGCCCCTTGGCTGCCGAATACCGCCGTGTGGATCTGGTGGATGCCTTGCACAAAGAGGTGTGGGGCCAGGGCTTTGCCGCCCCTACCTTCAGCGAGGAGGTCGAGGTCGTTTCCCAGCGCCTGGTGGGTGAAAAACACCTCGCGCTCAAACTCAAGCACCAGGGCGAGCCGGTGGACGGCATCTGGTTTGGGCGCACCGAGCCGCTGCCGCCCAAAGTCACACTGGCCTTCCGGCTGGATGCGGACGAGTGGAACGGCGTGCGCCGCGTGCGCTTTCTGGTTGAGGCGGCGCAAAGCGGGGCCTGAAAAAGCCCTACCATCTGTCTTTCCATTTATTCAAGGAAAGCCGCCGTGCCTGAAGCAGAGGGGGACTTGTTTACCCCCCAAAAAATTCAACTCCTCAGGCAGTTCGGCTGGACTGTGGCGGCCTTTTCCTTGGTCTACAGCCTGTACAGCTGGTACATCCAGTACCCCTACGGCACCGTCATCATGGGAGTGAATTGCGCGCTCCTACTGCTGCTCCAACAGCTCATCCGCCGCGTGCGGACCCGACGAGCGTATCTCTGGTGTGCGAATGTTTTTCTTGGTATCAATTGCTTCGTCGCGGTACTGGGCAGCACCTATTTTTCGGGGGGCTTGTATTCCCCGGTTATCCCATGGTTTGCACTGGTGCCAGTGAGCGCCACCTTGCTGTTCGGCTTTAACCGAAACACTTTGTGCTGGGTGGCCGTAGCCTTGACCTGTGTGCTGGTCTTCAGCGGACTGGAGTTTGTGGATATTGAAGCACCGGTGCTGTTTGACTATCGTTACACCGGCAAGTTTTTCGCGGTGTGTCTGGCGGGATTTGTATTGCTGCTGTTTTTGATGACCCAGATGTTCGAGACAGCCAAAAACCGCGCCCTGCGCGAGTCCCTGCAGCGCAACGAAGAGCTGCGTGTTGCACATGCAGAGGTGAAAGCAGCTTATCTGGCCAAATCCCGTTTTCTCGCTGCCGCAAGCCATGATTTGCGCCAGCCGGCACATGCTTTGGGCATGTTTGTGTCCCGTCTGACGCAGACCGCCGGTCAAGTGCCCAGCAGCGATGTCATCCATGGCGTGGCCGCATCGGTGACTGCAATGCAGGAACTGCTTGAAGAGCTGTTTGACTACTCCCGCCTGGAGTCCCAGTCCGGCCAGCTGGAACCCCGCGCCCTTGCGCTGCAGGACATCTTCCGCCATCTGGACCTGTTTTTCACCAATATTGCGCACTCCAAAGGATTGCAGTTGCGCATACGCCCAACCCGCACTTGGGTGCGAAGCGACCCCATCCTGTTGCAGCGCATATTGCTGAATCTGGTGAGTAACGCCCTGCAATACACCCAACGCGGCAGGGTATTGGTGGCGTGCCGGCCTTGCCGTGATGGCAAGCATGTGCGTATTGAAGTACGCGACAGCGGCATCGGGATAGACCCCTCCTTGCATGACCAGGTATTTGAAGAATTCTTCCAGGTGCAGAACCCGGAGCGCGATAGCACCAAAGGCCTGGGCCTCGGCCTGAGCATGGTGGATCGCTCCTGCAAGCTGCTGGGGCATCCGCTGGCGCTGGAGTCCAAGCTGGGACAAGGCACACGCCTGGTGCTCACCGTGCCGGTGGCAGCTGCGGAGCCTAGCCCCGCCGTTCCGGCCGCTGAGGTAGAGCCGTCGCCGCTACCTCACGACGTGCAGGACCGCCGTATCTGGGTGATTGAAGACAATGCTCTGGGCGGCTTGGCAATCAAAACTTTGCTCGAATCCTGGGGCGCGAGCGTGCGTTTGTTTGAAGAACCCGATTACGCCCTTCATGCCTTGGGCCGGGAGCAAGCGCCGGAGTTCGTGATATGCGACTACCGCTTGCGCAACGGACAAACCGGCATTGACAGCATCCGGGCACTGCGCTTGCAGTTTGGCAGCGATCTGCCGGCATGCCTGATCAGCGGCGATATCGAGGAGGACCTGCGCGCCACCGCAGTGGAAGCCGGGCTGGTGCTCCTGAAAAAGCCGGTGCAAGCCGCCAAACTACGCAGCGTGTTGCGCCACGGCCTCAAGACCCGGCCTGCTTCCCCCGCACCGGCTCCTGCAGCGCGTGTGGCAGTCATTGCATGAGCCTACACAGCACCCGGTTTGCGGCCGCTTTGGGCCCTAGTGGGGCAGAGGCCTTACGCACTGCAGCTCGCCACCTCGATCGCTCCCCCCCTGCAGACTGGGTGCGCTGGTACTGCACCGGCTTGGACGGAGTGGCCCCGGCGGCCTCGCTGGGGGTGATGTCACCGGAGCGCGCCCGGGTGGTGGAAACCACATTGGAGGCCTGCTCCATGCAAGCCCGGGACTCTGTGACCCGCCTGCATTGGAATACCGCGCATTTGAGTTCGACAGAACGCAGCAGCCTGCTGCAGCAGGCGCTGGAACAGTGCCATGTACGCGGCCTGGTGCACGGCTGGCGCAACGAAGCCTTTGCCTTCTGGCACCACGATTGCTTCGTGCCGCCAGACGATGGGCGCCCCCCGCTGCTGGCGGTGGAGCGTGCCGGTTTTCGCTTTTTGGGCATGCGCAGTCACGCCGTGCACATCAACGGTTTCACCCCGGACGGTCGCCTATGGTGCGGGCGGCGCTCATTGAGCAAAGCCACAGACCCCGGCATGCTGGACAACGTGACTGCCGGCGGCCTGCCCGCGGGCGAGTCGCCGTTGGCGTGTGCCCTGCGCGAATTGCAGGAAGAAGCAGGCGCGGTGTTGGAAGACACCTGCAGCCTGCACGACGCAGGTCTGGTGCGCACCGCCCGGCTCGACACCGGTGGCTGGCACGATGAGACCTTGCTGGTGTACAACTGGGACTGCCCCAACGGCTGGGAACCCGCCAACCGGGACGGCGAAGTATCCGGTTTTCTTTGCCTGAGCGCCTCAGAGGCGTTGGAGCATATTCAGGCTGGGGCCTTCACCGAGGACGCTGTGGCATCGCTGGCCCGGGGTTTGAAGCTGCTGTGACACAGACAGGCGCTACCATGTACGCTGTTTCCGAGATACCTTCGAGTCCTGCACGCCGATGACCCCACCCGCTCAAAATTACGGTGCTGACCCCAGTGGCCTGATCTATGGATTTGTCTTCGACGCCGAGGGACGTGGTACCCCGACCGGCAGCGACGAGGCATTGCAGTGGCTGCAAAGCCCATCGTCGGAATCGGGCGGCTTTGTGTGGTTGCATTTCAACCTGTCGCATACCGCCAGCAGCAAGTGGCTCAAAGACAACCTGCAACTCTCAGACCTGTTCCATGAATCGCTGACCGACGGCTCCCGCTCCACCCGCGTGGAACTGGACGACGACATGCTGGTCGCGGTGGTCAACGATGTGAGCTACGACTTTGCTTTTGAGCCTTCTGACATATCTACCCTCTGGTTATCTGTCGGCCCCCGTCTGGTAGTCAGCGCCCGCCTGCAACCGCTGCGCTCCATAGACCGCTTGCGCGACGCCGTACGACGCGGAGAAAAAGTGATGACCCCGGTGGCCCTGCTGGTACACCTGATGCATGATCAGGGCGATGTCCTGATCAACATCGTGCGCAACACCACCGCCCGGGTCGACGAAATCGAAGACAGTCTGCTCGCCGGCCGGCTCGAGCCCAAGCGCGCTAACCTCGGTGCCCTGCGCCGACTGCTGGTGCGCTTGCAGCGTTTGTTGGCGCCAGAACCTGCTGCCCTGTTCCGCCTGCTGCGCAAGCCCCCAGAGTGGATTGGCGAGGAGGACATTGGCGACCTGCGCCAGTCCACCGAGGAATTCAACGTGGCGCTCAGCGACATGGCCGCGCTGCAGGAGCGCATCAAGTTGCTGCAGGAAGAAATTGCCGGCCGCGTGGCCGAGGCCAACAACCGCAGCTTGTTTGTGCTGACCATCGTGACCGTACTGGCACTGCCCATCAACATCATTGCCGGCTTGCTGGGCATGAACGTGGGCGGAATTCCGCTGGCGGATCACCCGCATGGCTTCTGGTGGATCGTGGCCCTCATAGTCAGCTTCACGGCGATTGCCGCCTACATTGCCTTGCGCAAGCCGCGGGACTAGGCATTTACAAGCATTTTAGCCTCTGGCCCTCATAGAATATGCGCGTGTAGCTCCTGAATTCATAGCATATTTATGGAAGCACCCATGTCCACCTCCCGATTGCATCTCACCATCCTGACCGGCGCATCGCGCGGCATGGGTCTGGCCATGGCGCAACTGCTGCTGCAACCCGGCCACCAATTGCTCTGCCTCTCGCGCAACACCCAACCCGCATTGGAGCAAGCAGCCCAAGATTCCGGAGCCCTTCTGGAACAGTGGAATGTCGATTTGGCGGACGGCGTTAGCGCAGCAGAGCGCCTGAGTGCGTGGCTAGAGGCATTGCCGGCCAGCCGCTTCGCCAGTGCCACCCTGATCAACAACGCAGGCGTCATTCCCGCCTTGGTGCCGCTGCGTGACAGCGCCCCGACCGATCTGGCCCATGCCCTGCGCGTGGGCCTGGAAGCGCCCATGCAGCTGTGCGCCGCGTTTTTGGGAGCTACCCGTGACTGGAATGTGCCACGCAAGGTGCTGAACGTGTCGTCCGGCCTCGGTAGGCGCGCCATGGCCTCGCAAGCCGGCTATTGCGCGGCCAAAGCAGGCATGGACCACTTCACCCGCTGTTTGGCCATGGACGAAGCTTTGATTTCTCATGGTGCCAAAGTCTGCTCGCTGGCGCCGGGGGTGATTGACACCGATATGCAGCTGCAATTGCGCACTGCCGATGCTGCATTTTTCCCCGACCGGAGCAGGTTTGAAGGGCTCAAGACTGAAGACCAGCTCACCAGCCCCGAAGAAGCCGCGCGCCGCGTGCTGGCCTACCTGGCCCGCCCGGACTTCGGCGAACAGCCGGTGGCGGATGTGCGGGGCTAGCCCGCCACTTCGTCGTCCTTTGAAAGACTAGTAAATCTCCGGCACGTACATCTCTGCCGGCACGGGGTGGCGTTCGTAATCCTTATTGCGCACCCGCTCTGGCAACTCTACCGGGGGATGAGGAATTTCCTCATAAGGCATTTGACTCAGCAGGTGCTGGATGCAGTTCAGACGGGCCTTCTTTTTGTCCACGGCCTGCACCACCCACCACGGGGCTTCGGGAATATGGGTGCGCTCCAGCATGGCTTCCTTGGCGTGGGTGTAAGCCTCCCAGCGCACGCGGGACTGCAGGTCCATGGGGCTCAACTTCCACTGCTTGAGCGGGTCGTGAATGCGGCCCAGAAAGCGGGTGTGCTGCTCTTCATCTGAAATGGAGAACCAGTACTTGATGACCTGGATGCCTGAGCGCACCAGCATCTTTTCAAACTCAGGAACGGTACGGAAGAACTCTTCGAGCTGCTCGTCATTGCAAAAGCCCATGACGCGCTCGACCCCCGCGCGGTTGTACCAGCTGCGGTCAAACAACACGATTTCGCCGGCCGCAGGCAGGTGGCTCACATAGCGCTGGAAGTACCACTGGGTGCGTTCGCGGTCGTTGGGTGCGGGCAGTGCGGCCACACGGCACACACGGGGGTTGAGGCGCTGGGTAATGCGCTTGATGGCGCCGCCCTTGCCGGCTGCATCGCGCCCTTCAAAAATCACCACCACCTTGTGACCGGTAGCCACCACCCAGTCCTGCAGCTTGACGAGCTCGCCCTGCATGCGGAAAAGCTCGCGGAAATAGGTGCGGCGGTCCTGCTTTTGTTGCGCGCTCAGCTCAGGGCTCAGGCCATCGGCCAGCTTGTCCTGGTTGTGGTCGTCGAGCTCCATTTCCAGCTCTTCGTCATAGCTGTCCAACATGTCGCTGCGGATGCGACGGATCATTTCTTCTTCACTGGAACTCACAGGCAACTCCTGAACGGGCAGATTTTTGACACCCTGAGGGTAGGTGCCTCTAATGTCAATTTCATGACAAAACCATGACCTTGCGAACCGTAAGATGCCTGTATTGCAAGCGGCGCACACTGCGTGCTGCACCCACTTTTATTGATAGAGGAGCCTTGTATGTCCCGTGAAGTCGTCGTCGTCAGCGCTGTGCGCACCGCCATTGGTACCTTTGGCGGCAGCCTCAAAGACATTCCCCCCACCGACCTGGCCGCCCAGGTCGTGCGCGAATCCTTGGCCCGCGCCAATGTCGATGGCAAGGACGTGGGCCATGTGGTGTTCGGCCATGTAGTGAACACTGAACCCAAGGACATGTACCTCAGCCGCGTCGCTGCTATCAACGGCGGCTGCGCCCAGGAGACACCGGCCTACAACGTGAACCGCCTGTGTGGTTCGGGCCTGCAGGCCATCGTGAACGCCAGCCAGAGCATTTTGCTGGGTGATGCCGATGTGGCCATTGGCGGTGGCGCTGAAAACATGAGCCGCGCGCCCTTTGCCAGCCTCAACATGCGCTGGGGTGCCCGCATGGGGGACACCAAGATGGTGGACATGATGATCGGCGCGTTGCACGACCCCTTCCACACCATCCACATGGGCGTAACCGCGGAGAACATTGCCGCCAAGTGGGGCATCAGCCGCGAAGAACAGGACGCTCTGGCGGTGGAGAGCCACCAGCGGGCCCAGAAAGCCACCGCGGCCGGCTACTTCACCAGCCAGATCACCCCCGTCATGCTCAAGAGCAAAAAAGGCGAAGTGGCCTACGCGACCGACGAGCACTTCCGCCCCGACTGCAAGCTCGAAGACATGACCAAACTGAAACCCGTTTTCATCAAGGAAAACGGCACGGTGACCGCAGGCAACGCCTCGGGCATCAATGACGCCGCCGCA
>RFQA01000064.1 GCA_009925925.1 Betaproteobacteria bacterium | reverse complement strand
TCCCACCCCGCGCATGTGGTTGCGCTGGGCTTGGGCTCCGGCTTGTCGCGCATTGCGCCCGGCACCTCGGGCACCTTGTGGGCCTGGGTGGCGTTTATTGCGCTGTCGCAGTGGCTGGGGGAGTTCGGCTGGGGCGTGTTGATTGCCTTGAGCATTCCGGTGGGCTGGTGGGCCAGCACCGTCACCGCACGCCACATGGGCGTGCTGGACCCCGGCAACATCGTGATCGACGAGATCGTGGCCTTCTGGTTGGTGCTCTGGTTGGTCACTCCCACCTCGCTGGTGGGGCAGGCACTGGCCTTCGGTTTGTTTCGCTACTTTGACGCAGCCAAACCCGGACCGGTGGGCTGGGCTGACCGGCTATTTCACGACTTGAAAGCCGACACCGACCGTTTTGTCTGGACCAAGGCCGGCTGGGGCATCATGCTCGATGACTTGGTGGCCGCAGGCTGCACGCTGATGGTGATTGCCATCTGGAGGTTTGCGTGAGCGCATCGCCTGATCATTCGCTATCAAATCAGGAGCTGCTAGCGGACATTTCATGGGCGCTACTAGCCGATTTGATGCTTGAACGCCAATGGATGCTGGCCACCGCCGAGAGCTGTACCGGCGGCATGATTGCCGCTGCCTGCACTGACTTGGCAGGCTCCAGCGCATGGTTTGAACGCGGCTTTGTGACCTATTCCAACGAAGCCAAGTCCGACATGCTGGGCGTGCCGGCTGCCTTGATTTCCGCGCATGGTGCGGTGAGCGAGCCGGTGGCACGGGCCATGGCCAGCGGCGCCTTACAACGCTCGCGGGCCCGGGTGGCCCTGTCGGTGACCGGCATAGCCGGCCCCAGCGGTGGCACCCCGGACAAGCCGGTGGGCACAGTCTGGTTCGGCTGGGCCACGCCGAATGGGGTGTGGAGCGACATGCAGCGCTTTGATGGCAACCGCGCCGCAGTCCGCACTGCGACCTTGCGTCACAGCCTTATGCGGCTGGTGGCATTGCTCTCCTCTGCGGGCGGGGAAAAGCGTTAACGTTTGACTTTCGAGGCCGGCCGTTCGAACGCGGCCGCCAAGGCATTCAATCGGCATCCGGGCCAGTTGAGTTTTTCTGCATACACCGGACTGCGCTTAAGCTCTCGCAACCCGCGGTTGAAAGCTTGCAAGCGCGCAGCGCTGTCGGGCAGTTTGTCGCTGAACATCACATGGGTCGTGAAGTTCGGTGCAAAAAGTCGGGGGTGGGCACGCAGGTCCTGCACTTCGCTGTCCATGAAATGGTGCTGCATTAGATAGCAAGCTACGTTGCGCTCCATCGGCACCACGTCAAGTCGCCCGCCAATGAGTAGGCGCAAGTTCGCCAGGTCGTCAGGCGCGA
The DNA here is from genome assembly GCA_009925925.1 of Betaproteobacteria bacterium. Classification (GTDB taxonomy): domain Bacteria; phylum Pseudomonadota; class Gammaproteobacteria; order Burkholderiales; family Burkholderiaceae_C; genus Allorhodoferax. Next base: position 15,438 of record RFQA01000064.1, on the reverse strand, counting down.
CCACCGTTTTGAGGCTGCCCGCCTTGTGCATGGCCCAGAACTCCGGGGTGTAGGTGTAAGACTGCACGATACCGATACGAAAGTCCTTCAAGTCAGCGAGCACCTTCCAGTCGAACGGAGCCTCCTTGAAGGCTGCTTGACGGTACACCAGCACCCACTGCTCGGTCAGGACGTTGTCGCTGATCAAAAATCCTTTGTCCCGCTCGGGGTTGCGGCCCCAATAGGCGGTGGCATCCCACAGACCAGCGCGGGACTCTTCCAACGTGCGGGTCCAGGGTTTGAAGGTGTACTCCACCTCCAAGCCCTCCAAGGCAAAAGCACGCCGGACGATGTCCAGGGCAATACCTTGGTCTGGCCGCTCTTGGGTGGCATAAGGAGGCAGCTCACCCGTTGCCAGTCGCAGCACCTGGGCGGCAGCAGGCGCACATGCGCAAGCCAACGCAAGCAGCGCGGCACCCATACTGGTGCGGAAAGCTTGCAGTGGGGATCCGTAGCGGCCCATCGACGTCATGCCTGTGTGAAAGTTGGGATCATCATAGTGCGGCCTGTGGCTATTGCACGCGGGTCGGGCCCTGCTTTACAAATCACGTAGCCTTGGATCGCAGTTTTACCGTCTTTGGAGACATTCATGCCTTGGTTTGATGGTTTTGAACAACGCGATTTTGAGGTCAACGGGCTACGCATCCACGCCCGCGTACCTTTGGACTTGCCGGGAAACAGGCCCGCGCTGCTGCTTTTGCACGGCTTCCCGCAAACCCATGTCTTGTGGCACCGCGTGGCACAACAGTTGGCGCCAGATTTCTATCTGGTGATGCCCGACCTGCGCGGCTATGGTGACTCCAGCAAACCCGCCGGCCTGCCGGACCACAGCAACTACAGCAAACGGGCACTGGCCGCCGACATGGTGGCCGTAATGGAGGCATTGGGCATTGAGCGGTTCGGGGTCTGCGGGCATGACCGGGGCGGGCGCGTCGCCCACCGGCTGGCGGTAGATCACCCGGAACGGGTGCAAAGCCTGTGTGTGATCGACATCGCTCCCACATTGGACATGTATGCCGCCACCGATTTTGCATATGCAAGTGCTTACTACCATTGGTTCCACCTGATTCAGCCCACCCCCTTGCCCGAAACCATGATTCTGGGCGCGCCCCTGCCCTATCTGCACACCAAGCTGGGCGGCTGGGGAGGCGCGGGTACCACCTTCATTGAGCCAAAGGCCATGGCGGAATACGAGCGGTGCTTTCTGTTGCCGGGCACGGTGCACAGCATGTGCGAGGACTACAGGGCCAGCGCCGGCATGGACCTCGAACACGACCGTACCAGCAGGGAGCTTCCCGACGGGGCGGGACGCATTGCCTGCAAAACCCTGGTGCTGTGGGGCGAGCGCGGTGTGGTGAACCGCCTTTTTGACCCGATGGCGCTGTGGCAGGCCCAATGCACAGCGGAAGTAAGTGGAGCGGCCTTGCCCGCAGGCCACTTCATTCCCGAAGAGCTTCCGGATGAGACAGCACGCTATCTGAAGGAGTTCTTTCATGGCTGAGGGCACAGGACTCATCAGCTTGCCAAAAGGCGGGGTTGCTATCGTGATGGGCGCCAGTGGCGGCATCGGTGCCGCCCTGGTTCGCAGCTTGGAGGCTTCCGGTCGCTTTGACGCAGTACATGGCCTGGGGCGGAACTCATGGCCTGTATTGGACCTGCTGGATGAGGGCAGCATCCGGGACTCGGCACAAGCGATTCAAGAATCCGGCATGCCCGTGCGGCTGGTGCTGGATGCCACCGGCTTTCTGCACAACGAGGAATGGGCTCCGGAAAAGAGTTGGCAGCAACTGGACCCCGCCCACATGGCACACAGTTTCGCCATCAATGCGATAGGCCCTGCGTTGCTCATGAAACACTTTTTGCCGCTGCTGGCGCGCGACGGCAAAAGCGTGTTCGCCACCCTGTCCGCAAAGGTGGGCAGTATCGGCGACAACCGGATGGGCGGGTGGTACAGCTACCGCGCCAGCAAGGCCGCACTCAACCAGCTGGTACACACCGCCGCCATCGAACTCAAGCGGCGCAACCCGCAGGCGATTTGCGTTGCACTGCACCCCGGGACCGTAGACACCGGACTCTCATCGCCATTCGCCAAATCAGGGCTGGAGGTACGCACTCCTGATGAGGCCGCCATGCGCCTGCTGGATGTTCTGGAGGGATTGGCCGCGGGCGACATTGGCGGGTTTTTTAACCATGACGGCACACGCTTGCCTTGGTGAACACATGACAGTTGAGGGAAAACGCTGTTTACCGCATAGAATTCATTCACCTGTTTTCGGGAGGAAGCGGGACTTCAACTTCCACAGAGAGACTTATGAAAAAACTATTGATCGCCGCAGCCGCAGTCGCAGCCACTTTGGCTGCACCACAAGCATTCGCCCAAGCCAAGAATTTTGAAGGCTTCAGCGCTATTGCAGCACTGAACGTAAACAATAACTCTGCTGAGTTGCTGAATAAATCAAGTGGAACGCGCAGCAATGTTGGTATTGCTGCACAGTACGACTTCAGTGTCGGTAGTGCTTTTGTATTGGGAGTAGGAGCAAGTTTGGCTTTGAACGATTTTGATATTGCCGCGGATGGCAAGTTGCAAAATACAAATAGCCTCTATGTGGCACCAGGCATTGCAGTTAATGATCAGACATTGATTTACGGCAAGATAGCATCCATCACAGCCAAAGCAGTGGTGACCGGAATGTCAAATATCGATATTTCTGGGTTTGGTTATGGCATTGGTGCACGCTATTTCTCGAACAAAAATGTTTTCTTCCAAGGCGAATATGTCTTCAATAAATATGATGACAAGCAAACCTCAATTGGAACATTCAAGAACCAAACTGGTGTTCTCACCTTGGGCGTGGGCTACAAGTTCTAAGCACGCAGCGCAAACGAAAAAAGCCCGCTTGATGCGGGCTTTTTTTTATTGAAAAACGCCTTCAGGCGCCGTGGCACTTTTTGTACTTCTTGCCGCTACCGCAGTGACAAGGATCATTACGACCGGGCTCTGCTTCTTTGCGGACGGTCTCGACGCGCGGACCGAAATTGCGCCACAGCTCACGCAAGTCATACACCGCCCAAACGGCATCCGAGAAATCGTTGATACGGCGCTGGCTCACACTGGCCGGGCCGTTGTCATCAAACACGGCAATGGTGGGCTCATCGGTGTCATCTTCGGTGAGCGCAACGATGGACTGCAGCGAAGCATCCAGCCATTTCTCGGCCTCCTTGTCGCGGGGCGCGGCCCATTCTTCGGGCCAGGATTCGACGGCAAACATGAAGCCCAGTGCCCAGACCTGACCGAATGAGGGTAGGTCTTCGCCGGCCATCGCTGCCCGGTCTTCTTCTGACAAGCCCGCTACCGCGCCGCGCACATCCATCACCTCAGGGTGGTAGGCGTTCTCATCATCCAGTCCTTGAATTTCGACGGCCAGTCCGCGCACGATGTCGCTCCAACGGCGGGTCCAGAGCTCCAGGAAGCGCGCGGCCTGCGCAGCATCGGCAAAGCCTCCAGCATCGCCGGCGGCTGGGACTTCCATATCTAGCAGAACAGGAAAGTATTCTTCGGCAGCGATCGGTCGGCGGCACACCACCAGCGCGGCCATGAAACCTTCGCAGAACTCCCATTGAGGAATTTCTTCATGGCGGGTGCGCAGGTCGTCCAGGATGCTGTCAATTTCATCAAATTCTTGGGAGGTCAAAGTCCCATCGGCGTGCGCGGGAGCGTCTGTGGACGCATCGGTGGTGATATTGGTAGTCATAAGCTGTGCAAAGAGAGTGCAGGCTGGTATTGTCTCTCCGAAGGAGACTCCGCGATGCTTAACACTTTGAATGCTGTCTTTCCCATCCGCTACACCGTGATGAGTTTGAGCGTTTTTGCCCTGCTGCTCAGTGTGTTCAGCCTGCTGGTTTTCGGTGCGGGCTTAGCCACCTTCCTGCTGGCGGCCATCCTGGTCGGGGTCGGGGTGTATGACCTGCGCCAGACCAAGCGCTCCATCCTGCGCAACTACCCCATCATCGGGCACCTGCGTTTCATGCTGGAGTTTGTCCGCCCAGAAATCCGGCAGTACTTCATCGAGAGCGACAACGAAGCAACGCCCTTTTCCCGCTCCCAGCGCTCACTCGTCTACCAGCGGGCCAAGGGCGAGCCTGACAAACGCCCCTTCGGCACCCAACTCGATGTGCATGCCGAAGGCTATGAATGGGTCAACCATTCTGTGGCTCCGACCAAGATTGCCTCTCACGATTTCCGCATCACTATCGGTGAAGGTACTGCGCAGCCTTATTCGGCCAGCGTGTTCAACATCTCCGCCATGAGCTTCGGCGCCTTGAGCGCCAACGCGATCCTGGCGTTAAACAAGGGCGCCAAACGCGGCAACTTTGCGCACGACACAGGCGAGGGCTCCATCTCTGCCCACCACCGTGTGCACGGAGGTGACCTGATTTGGGAAGTGGCCTCCGGCTATTTCGGCTGCCGCAATGAAGATGGCACCTTCAATGCCGACAAGTTCGCCGCGAATGCACGCGATCCCCAGGTCAAGATGATTGAGCTCAAGCTCAGCCAGGGCGCCAAACCCGGTCATGGCGGCATGCTGCCAGGCCCCAAGGTGACGCCTGAAATTGCCGAAGCGCGCGGCGTGCCGGTCGGGGTGGACTGCATTTCGCCGGCCTCGCACAGCGCGTTTTCTACGCCCATCGAGATGATGCAATTCATTGCCCGCCTGCGAGATCTATCCGGCGGCAAGCCCACAGGCATGAAGCTGTGCATTGGCCATCCGTGGGAATGGTTTGCCATGGTCAAGGCCATGCTGGAAACCGGCATCACCCCCGACTTCATCGTCGTGGATGGGGCCGAGGGTGGCACCGGTGCTGCCCCCTTGGAGTTCACCGATCACGTGGGCGCGCCTGTCCAGGAAGGCCTGCTGCTGGTGCACAATACGTTGCGGGGCGCGGGCCTGCGCGAGCGCATCAAGATCGGGGTGGCCGGCAAGGTGGTCAGCGCTTTTGACATCGCACGCCTGATGGCACTGGGCGCCGACTGGTGCAACAGCGCCCGGGGATTCATGTTTGCGCTGGGATGCATTCAGGCCCAGCATTGCCACACCGGCCATTGCCCCACCGGGGTGACCACACAGGACCCGCAGCGCCAGCAGAGCCTGGTGGTGCCGGACAAGGCAGACCGGGTCTACAACTTCCACCAGCAAACCCTGTTCGCGCTGAAAGAAATGGTGCAAGCTGTGGGGGTGCATCACCCCAATGAAATCACGGCCCATCACATCGTGCGACGCTCCGGGGACAACAAAGTGAACTCACTGGCACAACTCATACTGACCCAGCTGCCGACCGGCATCTTGCTGGGTGACGACACGGCCACTCTGCCGGTCATTTACCGCCAGACATGGCCCCTGGCTAGGGCTGCCAGCTTCGCGCTGAAGCAGGCTTAGTCCGCACGCACCCTGCAGAGGGTGCAAGACCTTGATTGCTATCAATTAGATAGCTGCTCGCGCAGATGCGCCGAGCGCTAGCAGGCGTTTTGCCATACAAAGTACTGCGTGGTCCTTGCTCAGCACCGGGCAGTGGTGGGCCACGGCCAGGTCGATAAAGCGCTGGTCGTCCGGGTCTTTGCAGGTGACCGGTGCTTTGGGGGCGGGGTCCACGGTAAGCACCCAGGCATCACGCGCCGCCAGCACATCCTGCGGGTCCAGGCCGTAAAACGCAAGACGCTTGGCAATCTGGGGGTAGGCCAGCACCCGATCCAACTCTTCGCGCATCGCGTCCGTCGACAACCATCGCAACTGCCCCGCCTCCAAGGCTTCGCACAGCGGCAAGGTCAGGGGGTCTTTGAACACCAGCAAATCCAACACGATGTTGGTGTCCAGCACGATGCCGGGCACCAGCTCAGTCATGCGCCTCGGGAGCAGCAGGTTTGGCCAGTCGGCCCTTGACCATGTCGAACTTGAACAGACGGCACTCCAGCGGCCCGTTCCACATGGGCACCCGGCGGGACTCTTTGAGGCGCATTTTGCTGGGCAGCTTGAGGTCGGGGGTGAGCATCCAGGCGGTCCATCCACTGTAGTTTTTTTTCCAGTGGCTGGCCAGTTGGTTGAAGAAGTCCACGCCATCGTCCGCCTCTGCCAGCTCGCGGGCGCCGAAACGGGCACCTTCGCCCTCACCCGCCACGCCGCCGATGCCGATACGCTCGCCGTACGGCGGGTTGATGACCATCACGCCACCACCGGTCTCGCTCACATCAATCGGGGGCATGCGCTGCAGGGCATCGCCGCCGCGGAATTCGATCACATCGGCCACCCCGGCGCGCTGCGCATTCCGTTCGGCAAAGTCAACCATGCGGAAGGACACATCACTGCCGTAAATCAAGGCTTTCTGGCCTGGCTCCGGCTTCACAACGGCGTCAGCAGCTTCTTTTTTCATGGCAGCCCATTCCTCGGAGCGGAAGGGCTTGTATTTCTCAAACGCAAACCGGCGTAGCGAACCTGCTGCGATGTTGCAGGCAATCTGCGCAGCCTCAATGACCACCGTGCCGCTGCCGCAGCAAGGGTCGTACAAGGGCAGTAAATCGTCGTCCCCCGAGGCCCAGCCGCTGGCAGCGATCATGGCGGCCGCCAGGGTTTCTTTGAGTGGAGCATCGCCCTTGTCCTCACGCCAGCCGCGCTTGAACAGGGGCTCACCCGAGGTGTCGATATAGAGCGAGCAGGCATCGGTGGTCAGGTGGGCGTAAATGCGCACATCGGGCCATTGGGTATTCACGTCCGGCCGCACGCCGCCCGCCACTTCACGGAAGCGGTCGCACACAGCGTCCTTCACTTTGAGGGCTGCAAAGTTCAGCGAGGTGAGCGGGCTGTGCTGGGCGGTGACCTCCACCTTGATGCTTTCGCGCGGAGTGAACCAGCGCTCCCAAGCCACTTGCATGGCGGCGCGGTACAGGTCCTGCTCGCTGCGGTATTCGGTGTACGACACCAGCACGAGGACCCGCTGGGCCAAGCGGCTGTACAGGTTGAGCAGCATCGCATGCTCAAACCCGGTGCGCACTGCCACGCCGCCGCGTTGCTTGGTGATACAGCCAGGGGGCAGACCGGTGATCTGCAAAATTTCCGGCGCCAGGTATTCCTCCACGCCGGCGGCGCAGGGGAGAAAGAGAGTCAATTGGTTCATAGCGCTTTGCGGAGTGAAGCGGGGGCAATCTTCAGGCCCTCGCGGTATTTGGCCACGGTGCGCCGGGCGCATTCAATGCCCTGCTCTTTGAGCATGTCGGAGATCTGGTTGTCGCTCAAGGGCTTTTTCGGGCTCTCGGAGGCGATGAACTGTTTGATCAGCGCCCGTACCGCGGTGCTGGAGGCGTTGCCGCCGGACTCGGTACCCAGGCCGGACCCGAAGAAATATTTCAACTCAAACGTGCCGAAGGGCGTGGCCATGTATTTGGCAGTGGTCACTCGGCTGATGGTGGATTCGTGCAGGCCCAGTTCGTCTGCAATTTCGCGCAGCACCAGCGGGCGCATGGCCAGTTCGCCATGGGTGAAGAAGTTTTTCTGACGCTCCACAATCGCGGTGCTCACGCGCAGGATGGTGTCAAAGCGCTGTTGGATGTTCTTGATGAACCAACGCGCCTCCTGCAGGCGCTGCTGCAAACCGGCGTGGCTGGAGCTGGCTTTGTGGTTGCGCAGCACATTGGCGTAAATGTCGTGCACCTTGAGGCGCGGCATCACATCCGGATTCAGTTGCACCCGGAATTTGGGCATTCCACCCACTTTGCCGATGGGCACCACCAGCACATCAGGCACGACGATATTGCGCTCCACATCCATAAAGCGGCGGCCCGGCTTGGGCTCCAGACGGGCTATGAGCGCAATGGCCTCGCGCACCAGAGCATCGCTACCCACACCTGCTTGCACTAGGCGCTTGATGTCGCGACGGGCCAGCAGTTCCATGGGTTGCTTGCAAATGGCCAAAGCCACCTGCAGTACCTCAATGCGATCCAATTCGCCATCTTCATCCGCGGTGGTCAGCAATGCCCACAGCTGCAAGCGCAAACATTCACCCAAGTCACGCGCACCGACACCTACCGGTTCCAGGCTGTGAAGCAGGCCCAATGCCACAGTGAAGTGGTGCACCAGTTCGTGGAGTTGCTCCTCATCCGCAGGTTGCAGACTCTGGGCTAGATCTGCCAGCGGGTCTTCCAGGTAGCCGTCGTCGTTGAGGGACTCGATCAGGAAGCGCAAGGCCGCGGCATCTTCGGCGCTCAAGCGCAAACCTGCGGCTTGGCGGTGCAGAAAGGACTGCAAAGACTCGCCCGAACGTGCCAGTTCGGTGGCGTCTTTCTGCTCGTCATCGTCCAGGTTGTTGGTTTTGGCTTTGGCATCTACACCCCACTCGCCGTCGTCGGGAGTCATCTCTGTGGTGCCGTCGCCCTCCCAGTCGGGTTCATCGCTGCCGGACAGTGGCGTCGCCTCATCCTCATTCGAGCTGCTCGCGCTTGTGCTGCTTGTGTATTCAGCTATCGAATTATGTGCAAAATCGCCTTCTTCGGATAAACGGTCTCCGTCACTCACGGGTGCGTCTACCGCATCCAGGCCAAAGTCCTCCCGCTCGGCACGCTCTTCGGTGAGCTCCAGGAAGGGGTTTTCGTCCAGCATCTGCTCCACCTCCTGGCTGAGCTCCAGCGTGGAGAGTTGCAGCAAGCGGATGGATTGTTGCAGCTGCGGGGTGAGCGCCAGATGCTGCGAGACGCGTAAAGACAATCCTTGCTTCATGTCAAAACAGGCCTGTAATCGGAGAGCGCGGCAATCTGCCGCAGGGCCGCCCCAAGGTAGATTCGCCCCCTTGGGGGGCAGCGACCCGCACAGCGGTGGAGCGTGGGGGTCATGGTCACATCTTGAAGTTTTCGCCGAGGTAGACACGGCGGACATCGGCGTTGTTCACGATATCGGCAGGAGTGCCTTCGGCCAGCACATGCCCGTCGCTGATGATGTAGGCGTGGTCGCAAATACCCAGCGTTTCGCGCACGTTGTGGTCGGTGATGAGCACGCCAATGCCACGCGCCTTCAGGAAGTTGATGATGCGTTGGATTTCGATCACCGCAATCGGGTCTATACCTGCAAAAGGCTCATCGAGCAGGATAAAGCGCGGCCTTGTCGCCAGCGCGCGGGCTATTTCCACCCGACGGCGCTCGCCACCGGAGAGGGCCAGCGATGGCGACTCCCGCAAATGCTCCACACGCAGCTCTTGCAGCAAATCGGTAAGCCGGTGCTCGATCTCAGCCGCCTTCAAAGGCGCACCGGCATCATCGCGCTGCAGTTCCAGAACTGCACGCACGTTGTCTTCCACATTGAGCTTGCGGAAGATGGAGGCTTCCTGCGGCAGGTAGCCGAGCCCCAAGCGGGCGCGCCGGTGGATCGGCATGTGCTCGATGCTCTGGCCGTCGATGGTGATGTCGCCGGCGCTGGCGCGCAGCAGACCCACGATCATGTAAAACGAGGTCGTTTTACCGGCACCGTTGGGGCCCAGCAAGCCCACCACTTCACCGGTGCGCACGGCCAACGACACGTCTTTGACGACCTGCCGCTTGCCGTAAAACTTCTGAAGGTGGCGGGCCTCAAGCCGCCCGGTAACGCTGTCCGGGGTATCGGGTACTGCTGAGTTCACTGTCCGACTTTCTCAATCTGGGTCGTGGGCTTGAGTACCGCACCTGCCGCCGGCGCTGTGGTCACAGGCTCGGGCTTGGGGGTCAGCATGGCACGCACACGGCCTGCGGGTGCAGCAGCTGTCTTGGGGGTGCCATCTACAGTAAAACGATCGGTCAGGTTTTCGTACAAAATGACCGCACCGGTCACCTCATCGGCCACCGTCGCACCCCGCAAACGGCGCATCTGGGCTTTTTTGATGAAGCGCACGGTATCGGCCTTGCCATCGTACTCAATGGTGTCCCCCTCGCCTTCGATGAACTCATCTAGTCCATCGCGCTTCTGGCGGAAGAAGGCCTGCTTTCCGGGAGCACCGGTCACCAGACCATATTGATAGCCCTCCGGGTCCTGGCGCACCTCGATTTGGGCGCCACGAATCAGGATGGAGCCCTTGGTGAGCACCACATTGCCGGAAAACACACTGACCTGCTTGAGATCGTCGTACCGCAACGCGTCCGACTCCACGTTCATCGGTTTGTTGCGATCAGCCTTTTCGGCCCGAATACCCTCCGCCACACCGCACAGGGCCAGCAGTACCGACAGGGAGAAAAGGATTTTTTTCATAAGGGCACGAAACTTGCTCGAAGAGCGCTCGTTGCATTGTACCGAGCGCTTCGGGCTTCCTGCCCTTGGAGCGCTCAACCGTCGGCGTTAATTTTGCTGATCAGCGCTTGCAGTACGTCAGCGGCCTGCGCGTTGTCGACCTGGCAGGTTCCCGCATTGGCATGGCCGCCTCCGCCGTAACTCAGCATGAGCTCCCCGATATGGGTGTTGGAACTGCGGTTGGTGATGGACTTGCCGGTGGCAAACACGGTGTTTTGCTTCTGCAAACCCCAGAGCACGTGGATGGAAATATTAGTCTGCGGGAACAGCGCGTAAATCATGAAGCGGTTCACGGCGTAGATGGTTTCTTCATTCCGCAGGTCCAGGACCAGCAAATTTCCATGCACCGTAGAACAGCGCAGCAGCTGCTCTTTGGCTTTTCCGGCATGCTCAAAGTAAAGATCTACGCGCTCCACCACATCGGGCAATCGCAGGATTTCATCAATGTCATGGTTGCGGCAGTACTGAATCAAATCCATCATCAGCTGGTAATTGCTGACGCGGAACTCGCGGAATCGACCCAAGCCGGTGCGCGAATCCATCAAATAGTTCAGGAGCACCCAGCCGCTAGGGTTCATGATCTCGTCATGGCTGAAACGCGCGGAGTCGCCCTTGTCTACCGCTTCCATCATGTCGTGAAAGCGCGCGGGAAAGCGGCTGGCACCGCCGTAGTGGTCGTACACCACGCGGGCTGCGGAGTCCGCATGCGGCAGGATGATGTGGTTGGGGCGTTCGCCGGTGTTGCGGATCGTCTCGGATTCGTGATGGTCAAACGCCAGATGCACACCCGGCACATAGGGCAGGTTGGTGGTGATGTCGCGGTTGGACACCTCCACCTTGCCGTCTTGCATGTCTTTGGGGTGAACGAACTTGATGTCGTCTATCAAGTCCAGCTCGTTGAGCAGGACGGCGCATACCAGTCCATCGAAATCGCTACGGGTAACCAGACGGAATTTCTGACTCGACATAGAACGAACCCCTTGACGCAAAGATGAGGAAATTCATTCTAGTCCCGCCTTTGGCGGTGTGCGGCGGTCAGGCGCAAAGCCGGACCGCCACGGTCGCATCAACCGCGGCCGGCGCGAACGTCAGCGACCAGGGACTCCACCACTTGCAATGCGCGGGGCATGTTGCCGGCGAGAGAACCATCGGTGTAGAAGCGCCCGGCAATACCTAAAGCTGGCACGCCCTCCACTTTATAAGCGTTCTGCAACTGGGCTGCTTTACCTGCCTTAGTGGCTACCGTAAAGGAGTTGTACTGCGCCACGAACTTGTCCTTGTCCACGCCTTGCTGAGCCACCCATTCCAGGATGGCTTCAGGTCGGGCAAGGTTTTGTTTTTCGTTGTGTATGGCGTTGAACACTTTGGCGTGCAACTTCTCCACCAAGCCCATGGCTTCCAAGGTGTAGTACAGGCGCTGCTGGGGCACAAAGCTTTCCTGGAATGCAACCGGCGCGCGACGGAAGGACACGTCTTTCGGCAGGGTTTTGACCCAGCCCTGCAGCAGGGGCTCGAACGCATTGCAGTGCGGGCAGTTGTACCAGAAGAACTCGACCACTTCGATCTTGCCAGTGGGGGCTTCGGTCGGTGCGCGGGGATCCAGCGGCAAGTAATCGGTGCCCGCTTGGGGCTTCTTGGCTTGGGCCTGAACCAAGGGAGACCAGGCCGTGGAAGCGACCAGAGCGGCGCCCGTGACCACGTGAGTGAATGCGCGACGTTTCATTTCAAAAGACTCCATAGAGGCGGTGTGAGTGGACCCACCGCCGAAAGTTCCGGGGCAGATTCAGCGTTGAACGCGAACCAGAGCAGTCTCCAAGCCGGCCTTGTCCATTTTTTCCTTGGCTTTGTCCGCGTCATCCTTCTTGTCGAAGGGGCCTACGCGTACGCGGAAGACCTGTTTACCGGAGAGCTCTCGCTCCGAGATTTTGGTCTCGATGCCACTCAGGGACAGCTTGGCGCGCTGGCTTTCTGCATCTTCTGCAGAGCGGAAAGACCCGACCTGCACCCAGTAGGTAAACACATCGCCATCCACCGCACCTGCTTTGGCCTTGGCCAAGTCACCCAGTGGGTCGGCCGATGCCTTGGCGTCGGCCTTCGCATCCGGCTTCGCTGCAGCTTTGGGGTCTGCCTTGGCGTCCGCTTTCGGATCGGCTTTGGCATCAGGCTTCGCCTCTACGACTTTGCCCGCGGCTTTGGCACCCGAAGCAGGCGTGCCAGGCACGGTAGCCACAGGCACCGCCGGCGCGGGGTTCTTGCCATACATGGGCGCGTTCGGATCCCAGTTTTTGTTCTTCTGGGCTTCAGCCGCATCCTGGTCCGCACTGCGACTTTGGCTTTTGTTCATGAAAGGCACCGGGACCTTGGTGACGTACACCGCCACCGCCAGGGCGGCGCCCAATCCCACCACCACGCCCACGATGAACCCGACCAGGGTCCCGCCACGCTCGTTCTTCATGCCTTGCTTTCTTTGAAGGAATTACATCTTTTGCGGGGCACTCACGCCCAGCACGGTCAAACCATTGTGCAGCACTTGCGCAGTCGCCGCGACCAAGGCGAGGCGGGCCAACTTGACCGCCTCATCATCCACCAGGATGCGCTCGGCATCGTAGTAGCTGTGGTAGCTGGCGGCCAGCTCGCGCAAATAGAAGGTCACGTCGTGCGGAGCCTCGCCATCTGTTGCAGCGGTCAGCATTTCGGGGAACTTGGCCAACAGCAGCATCAAGGCCTGTGCTTGCGAACTTTCCAAGGCCGAGAGGTCCACGCCCTGGAGTGCAGCCACATCACCCCCCCAGCTCGCCAGCACCGAACAGATGCGCGCGTGCGCGTACTGCACGTAATAGACGGGGTTGTCGTTGTTCTTCTGCACGGCCAGGTCCACATCGAAGGTGTACTCAGTGTCCGGCTTGCGGCTCAGCAGGAAGAAGCGGACGGCGTCTTTGCTGGTCCATTCGATCAGGTCACGCAAGGTCACATAGCTGCCCGCGCGCTTGCTGATCTTGACCTCTTCACCACCGCGCACCACGCGCACCATGGTGTGCAAAACGTAGTCGGGATAGCCTTGGGGAATGCCTACATCGGCCGCTTGCAAGCCGGCACGCACGCGTGCAATGGTGCCATGGTGGTCAGTGCCTTGAATGTTGACCACCTTGGCAAAACCGCGCTCCCACTTGGCGATGTGGTATGCCACGTCCGGCACAAAGTAAGTGTAGCTACCGTCTTTTTTGCGCATGACGCGGTCTTTGTCGTCACCGTAGTCGGTGCTCTTGAGCCAGAGCGCGCCGTCTTGCTCATACGTCTTGCCGTTGCCCACCAGCTTGTTCACTGCCGCCTCAACGCGGCCGCTGGTGTACAGGCTGGATTCCAGGTAGTACTGGTCAAAATGCAGATTGAAGGCCTGCAGGTCCTTGTCCTGCTCATTGCGCAGGTAGGCCACGGCGAATTGGCGGATGTTGTCGTAGTCATCCACATCGCCATTGGCGGTGAACTCACGGTCATCGGCCTTGATGGAGGCCTTGGCCTTGAAGGCATCGGCAATGTCGGCGATGTAGTCGCCGTTGTAGAAGGCCTTGCTTTCCGGGTTGTCGGGGTCAGTCGGCCAGCAACTGTCACCGGGTTTGAAGCCTTTGGCGCGCAGCTGGGTGCTTTTGGTCAAGGTGTCGATCTGCACGCCCGCGTCGTTGTAATAAAACTCACGGTGTACCTTGTAGCCTTGGGTGGCAAACAGGTTACAGATAGCATCGCCGAGCGCGGCTTGGCGGCCATGGCCCACGTGCAAGGGGCCGGTGGGGTTGGCCGACACAAACTCCACCAATACCGGCTTGCCGCTTTCAGGCTGGTAGCCGAAACGTGCTCCTTGGCCCAACACCTCGCGCACGACCTCCTGCTTGGCAGCAGGTTTGAGGCGTATGTTGATGAAACCGGGGCCGGCGATTTCAATGTCCTGCACCCACTGTTGATACACCGGTGTGGCCAGCAATTCGCCACGCAGCGTTTCTGCAAGCTGGCGAGGGTTCATTTTCAACGGCTTGGCCAGCTGCATGGCGGCGGTGGTGGCAAAGTCGCCATGGGCGGCAACTTTGGGCGACTCAAAGGCGGCCTTGGGGCCGGCGCCGGGAGAGAGTTTGTCCAGGCAGGCGGCCAGCGCCTGCAGAAGTTCGTGTTTGACAGTAAGCATCCGTGGATTTTACGGGCCAAGGAAAACCGCCGTTTCTGTGACTTTGTCATCACGTATCGTCATCGGGCCGTTGTATGCTGAGGTTCCCTTACGGGTTTTCTGCAACGGCAGGTCGCTGCCAACATTTCATACAGGACTACAAATGAAGCAATTGATCTCTCTCATGGCTTTGGGTTTGGCTCTGGCAGTTAGCGGCGCGCATGCTGCAGATGACAAGGCACCGACCGCACAGCAAAGCAAAATGAAGACCTGCAATGCGGATGCCAAAGACAAAAAGGGCGATGAGCGCAAAGCCTTCATGAAGGAGTGCCTGAGCGCCAAGCCCGCAGCAACCGAAGACGGCAAGACTCCACAACAAAACAAAATGAAGACCTGCAACGCCGATGCCAAGGAGAAAAAGGGCGACGAACGCAAAAAGTTCATGAAAGAGTGCCTGAGCGCCAAGTAATTTGGCTTCGCGAACTGCGCCCAAGACCCGGCCACTGGCCGGGTTTTTTTATGCCGTTTGGCGGCTCACGGGAATTCAGCCGCCCTGCAACTTAGGAGTGACCAGCGCTCAACAGCACTCCAACAAACACCGCAAACCCCACCCAATGGTTGAGGCGGAAGGCCTTGAAGCAACCCTCGCGCGAGCGGTCTTGGATCAGGGTGCCGTGCCACACGACCTGGACGATGGCGGCTGCCACGCCCAACCACCAGCCCCAAGACTCCCGCAAACCGGGCAATACCAGCGAGGTCCAAACCAGCAGATACACCCCGTAAAAGGCCAACACGGCCACGACATCCCAGCGCCCCAAGGTGATGGCGGATGTCTTGATGCCGATGCGCAAATCATCATCACGATCGACCATCGCATATTCGGTGTCGTACGCCAGCACCCAAAACAGGTTGCCGACCAGCAAAGCCCAGGCCTGCCAAGGCACATCTGCCCGC
>RFQA01000063.1 GCA_009925925.1 Betaproteobacteria bacterium | reverse complement strand
ACCGGTCTCCGAGAACGCGATAGCGTGCTCCATGGTCTCGCGGTCGCGAATTTCACCCATCAGAATCACATCCGGCGCCTGGCGCAGGGTGTTTTTCAAGGCGGCTTCCCAGCTGTCTGTGTCCAGCCCGACTTCGCGCTGGGTGATCACGCAGTTCTTGTGGGCGTGCACAAATTCCACCGGGTCTTCGATGGTGATGATGTGGCCGTAGGAGTTTTCATTGCGCCAGTCCACCATGGCAGCCAGTGTGGTGGACTTGCCCGAACCGGTGGCGCCCACCAGAATGCACAGTCCGCGCTTGCTTTGCACAATGTCCTTGAGCACGGGTGGCACACCCAGGCCGTCGATGGTGGGCAACACCTGCGGAATTACGCGCAGCACCATCCCGACTTTGCCCTGCTGGATGAAGGCATTGACCCGGAAGCGGCCGATGGTGGCAGGGGCAATCGCGAAGTTGCTTTCCTTGGTGCGCTCGAACTCGGCAATCTGCTTGTCGTTCATGATGGAACGCGCCAGCGCCATGGTGTGGGCGGAGTTCAGCGGCTGGGGCGATACCTTGGTGACCTTGCCATCTACCTTGATGGCGGGCGGAAACTCGGCGGTGATGAACAAGTCGCTGCCATTGCGGCTGACCATTAGCTTGAGCAGATCGTTGATAAATTTTGTGGCTTGATCGCGTTCCATAAGAACACCTCCTATTCACTGAAACATGGTGGCGTGCACATCCGCCCAAAACCAGAAATGCCGTGGATCCAGCTTTGCTGGGCCACTGGCATTGCCCCCTGCAAGGGGGAAAGCGCAGCGACACGAAGTGCGCGGAGCCGGGGGGGGTGCCACAGTCACCCTGGGAAGTTCTCAGGAATCTTGGCTTTGCTGCGTGCTTCGGCCGCGCTGATGACGTTGCGCTTGACCAGATCCGTGAGGTTCTGGTCCAGGGTTTGCATGCCCACGCTGTTACCGGTCTGGATGGCGGAGTACATCTGCGCGACCTTGGCCTCGCGGATCAGGTTGCGGATGGCGCTGGTGCCCAGCATGATCTCGTGAGCAGCCACGCGGCCCTGGCCGTCTTTGGTTTTGCACAGGGTTTGAGAGATCACTGCTTGCAGCGACTCAGACAACATGGCCCGCACCATTTCTTTTTCTTCTGCCGGGAACACGTCAATGATCCGGTCAATGGTTTTGGCGGCACTGGAGGTGTGCAGGGTGCCGAATACCAAGTGGCCGGTCTCTGCCGCGGTCATGGCCAGGCGGATGGTTTCCAGGTCACGCATTTCACCTACCAGAATCGCGTCCGGGTCTTCCCGCAGGGCAGACTTCAGTGCGGCTGCAAAACTTAGAGTGTGGGGGCCGACTTCGCGCTGGTTGACCAGGCACTTTTTGGATTCGTGCACGAATTCGATCGGGTCTTCCACCGTCAGGATGTGGCCGAACTCGGTTTCGTTCAGGTAGTTCACCATGGCCGCCAGAGTCGTGGACTTGCCGGAGCCGGTAGGGCCGGTCACTAGCACCAGGCCGCGGGGCTTCAAGGCCAGGTCTGCAAAGATGCGGGGAGCGTTGAGCTGTTCCAGCGAGAGGATCTTGCTCGGGATCGTCCGGAACACCGCACCCGCGCCGCGGTTGTGGTTGAAGGCGTTGACGCGGAAGCGGGCCAGACCATCGATCTCGAACGAGAAGTCGATTTCCAGAAACTCTTCATACATCTTGCGCTGGGTGTCGTTCATGATGTCGTACACCATGGCGTGGACCTGCTTGTGGTCCAGCGGTTCGACGTTGATACGGCGCACATCGCCGTGCACCCGGATCATGGGCGGCAGTCCTGCCGAGAGGTGCAAGTCAGACGCTTTGTTTTTGACGCTAAATGCGAGCAGCTGGGTAATGTCCACGGAGTCCTCTCTAGGGGAATGGCAGGTTTGTTACGCTCGAGAGATTATGACGATGATTGCGGACAATCTCCACGCTGTTGCACAGCGTATTGCGCAAGCGTGCACCCAGTCCGGACGGCCGGCGGACAGTGTGCGCCTCCTTGCCGTTTCCAAGACCTTCGGGCCTGAGGCTGTGCAGCAGGCTTTTGATGCCGGGCAGCGCGCCTTCGGCGAAAACTACATCCAGGAAGCGGTCGACAAGATCACTGCGCTCAGCGCCCTGCCCATTGAGTGGCACTGCATAGGCCCTATCCAGAGCAACAAGACCCGCCTGGTGGCAGAGCATTTTCAGTGGGTCCAAACGGTGGACCGGCTCAAAATTGCCCAGCGCCTGAGCGACCAACGCCCGCCGCACTTGCCACCTTTGCAGGTGTGCATCCAGGTGAATGTGGACGGTGGCCCCACCAAGTCCGGCGTGACGCCGCAAGACGCCGTGACGCTGGCGCTGGAGGTGGCGCAGCTGCCCCGTTTGCAGCTCAGGGGCATCATGTGCATTCCGGAGCCTGCTCCTGATTTTGTAGCTGCCCGCGCAGTATTCATGAGCGCCAGGGCCGTATTTGATGCCATAGTGGCGCAAGGGCTGCCGCTCGATACCCTGTCCATGGGCATGAGCGGTGACCTGGATGCCGCCGTGGCCGGTGGCAGCACCATGGTGAGGGTGGGCAGCGCCATTTTCGGAGCCCGCCCCACCCCGGCGTCTGCTTAGGTACGCACCCGGCCGTCGCCGGTCAGCATGGACATTTCCACAAAGGTGGAGGCGGCGTGGTCCGACTTGGAGAAGTTCACATTGAATCCGCCGAAAGGCTGACCATTGATGCTCTCCATGGCGGTAATCAGGGCATCCGCGCCGCCTTTGCCGCCGCTGCGGCGCAGGGCCTCGGCCACTACCTTGGCGGCGATATAGCCCTCCATGCTGGAAAAGTTGGCTTGCACAGCGCCGTTGGTCTTGCGCACAGCCTCGGCGAATTCGCGTGATATCGCCTTGTTGCCCACATAGGGCGAAGGCACCACTTGGGATACCACCACACCGGCGCCGTCCTTGCCCAGCTCGTCAGCCAAGGCTTGTGTACCCACGAAAGACACGTTGTAGAAGCCGCCGCCATAGCCCACTTTGCGGGCCGCACGGATGTAAGCCGCGCTGGACTTGTACGCAGTGATCTGCACCACCGCCTCAGGTGCCGCTGCATTGAGGGTCTCTACCGCCTTGGCCACGTCCACCGAATTGCGCTCTACGGTCGCCAGTGCCACCGGTTTGAGGTTCAGCGCGGTCAATGCGGCTTGCACGCCGTCCAGACCGGCTTTGCCGTAAGCGTCGTTCTGGTAGAACACCGCCACTTTGGTGATGCCCACGTTGTGCAGTTGTTTGACGATGAGAGCGGTCTCATCGTTGTACGAGGCGCGTAGGTGGAAGGCGTAGCGGTTGAAAGGGTTGCGCAGTGCCATGGCACCGGTAAACGGGGCAATAAAGGGCACCCGGGCCTTGGTGGCTAGGGGCAGGGCCACAGCGCTGGTGGGGGTACCCACAAAAGCGAACAAAGCGGCTAAGTCTTCTTCCAGCAACTTGCGGGTGTTTTCCTCGCAACGGGCGGGCTCATAACCATCGTCGAGCTTGCGGATTTCCACACTGCGTCCGCCAATGCCGCCTTGCGCATTGAGCTGGTCAAAGTAGAGTTTGGCGCCTGCGTGGAGCTGGATGCCGAGTTGGGCGGCAGGGCCGGTGAAAGCGGCAGACTGGCCGAGCACGATCTTGTCGGACTGGGCGTGGACTGCGGGGAAGCCGGTCAGCGCGGTAGCGCCTGCGGCCAGGGTGAAATGACGTCGATTAAGCATCTGGTCATTGTCCCTGAATAGTTGTAACCGCCGTGTCGCCTGTTACAACTTGAGATGGGTTGTGTTCTTCACTTCTTCCATCACCGCGTAGGTGCGGGTTTCGCGCACGCCGGGCAGCTGCCAGAGCACCGTGCCTGCAAAGTGACGGTAGGCGGCCATGTCTGCCATGCGGGTCTTGAGCAGGTAGTCAAAGCCGCCCGCCACCATGTGGCACTCCATGATTTCCGAATGCACTTGTACCGCGGCCTTGAAGGCCTCAAAGACATTGGGCGTGGTGCGGTCCAGCAGCACCTCTACAAACACCATCATCCCTGCGCCCAGCTTGAGCGGGTTCAGCCGGGCTTCGTAGCCGAGGATGTAGCCCTCTTTGCTGAGCTTCTGCACACGGGCCAGCACTGCGGTGGGCGAGAGTCCCACCGTTTCGGCCAGTTTCAGGTTGGCAATGCGCCCGTCTGTTTGCAAGCAGCTCAGGATGCGCAGGTCGATGCGGTCAAGTTCGATGTGGTCAATCACACCGTGAGCTTACTTCAGCTTGAAGAAGGACACCTCTTCGGCCAGGCGGTTTGCCTGCTCCGACAGCGCAGATGCGGCTGCGGCCGTTTCTTCCACCAACGCAGCGTTCTGCTGGGTGTTCTGGTCCAGGTCGTGCACGGCGGCGCCTACCTGGTTCACGCCCATGGACTGCTCTTTGGTGGCGTTCGCAATCTCGGTCATCAGCGTGTCAATGCGGGCGGCATTGGTCACGATGTCTTCAATGGTCTTGCCCGCTTCGCCCACCACCAGGCTGCCGCGTTCCACTTGCTCGATGCTGGCGGTAATCAGGCTCTTGATTTCTTTGGCCGCTTCGGCACTGCGGCCGGCGAGCGAGCGCACTTCAGATGCCACCACCGCAAAGCCGCGGCCTTGCTCGCCTGCACGGGCGGCTTCCACCGCCGCGTTCAGCGCCAGGATGTTGGTCTGGAAGGCAATGCCGTCAATCACGCTGATGATGTCGGCAATCTTGTTGGACGAGGCATTGATGCCCTGCATGGTGCTCACCACCTGCGAAATCACCTCGCCGCCGCGCTTGGCGGACTGGGCGTTGGAGCGCACGATTTCGGCGGCACCGTTGACCGTGTCGGAGGTACGTTGCACGGTCTCGGAGATTTGCGTCATCGTGGCCGCCGTTTGTTCCAGCGCAGCGGCACTGGCTTCAGTGCGGCGGGATAGGTCTTGAGAGGCAGAGGCAATTTCTTCACTGGCCGTATTCACGTTGCCTGCGCCGTCCAGGGTGTTGCGCACGATCACGCGCAGGCTGGCTTCCATGTCGCGCAGGGTAAACATGAGGTGCGCCGCCTCGTCCTTGCCCCAAGGGGTAGGCGCGGTAACCAGGTTGCCCTTGGTGATTTGCTCCAAGTGGCCGGTCACTTCACGCAAGCCGCCCATCATCACCTTATAAAACGCCAGCAGCATGTAGAAAGCGATGGCCACAAAAAACACTGCAATGCCTATCCGCAGGTTCAGGTCGCTACGCAGGCCCGTAATGCGTTCGCCCAAGCGAAGTTCGAGCTGTGCCAGCATTTTTTCGTTGAGCTGACGTTCTGCTTCCAGTGAGGCCGATCCCATCTTGAGATAGGCATCTGGGTCGCCTTCCACTTTTTCACCGATTACTTGTTTCCGGGTGGCTTCTTGGAACGCGTCGTAGGCGTCGTCATTGGCCTTCATGCCGAACTTGGCGTCCGCCTCAGGGGTGCCGCCGGTGCTGCGGATGTAGGCGTTCTCGACAATGTTGTCTACAAAGCGCAGGATGCCGAAGTCTTCATTGATGCGCGCGGCGGTGTAGTCATTTTTCGCGCCTGCCTTCAGTGCAGCCCAACCGAGTACGGATAGCTCCGATACGTTTTCCATTTGCTGAGGCCCGAAAAGGATCGAGTAGTTCATTAAATGAAAGGTTTCCAGCTGTGGGTCCAGTGCCAGCTCGGAGGTGTCGGACACATGTTCGCCCAGACCGATCAAGCTGTCGATGTATTCGTTGTGGATTTCAAAGGTTTCCTGCTCTTCTTTGCCCGTGGGGTTAGCCAGCAAGGCTTGGTGGAGCTTTGCAACTTTGCCCAGTGCTTCGGCTGTATCGAGGTCTTTGCCCAATTCTTTGTCTAAAGCCTGCAGTTTGCTGAACGCTTGGGTGACCGCGTTCTGGCTGGCGCTGAGTTCCGGGGATTTGGTGATGGCGTGCAGGCGACGTAGCTGCGCTTGGCGGATCAGTTCGTGCAATGGCTTGACGTAAGCGACACCCTGTAGCTCATGCTCGGTAGTGGCTATCTGCAAGCGGGTGTTATTCCATGTGTCCGCAATCAGCAGCACAATGGGGATCAGGAACATCACCGCAATCCATGCGGATTTGGCGGGGAAGTTGAGCTTGCGGAACAAGCGGACGCCGGGGGACAACCAGCCGTGGTAGCGAAAGAAAGAACCAAATCCGGCATCGCCGGCCAACGTTGTCTTGCTCACGAAGTCCCCTTTATCAAGCGGGTTAATTTAAACGCATCATAACGGTGCAGAACCCGTTCAAACAATTTTGAAAAGGGGCTTTGTCGCCTCATTCGGACGGCCTCAGGCGCTTGACTGCGAACAAGTCACGATGAAGGGCCAAGGCGACAATCGTCTTTCAGGTATCTCGGACAACGCTCGCCGAAGTTGAGTTGAAAGCCTGCAGTTGCCTTAACAATTTTAATGAAATTGATATAAAAATGCAATATAGATGCTAATTGGTTGCGATGGCGACACCCAAAATATGAGAAGCCTGAAAGGTTTTGACATCCGGTAGATATATTCGCTAATTTCATATAAAAATTTAGAGAAAAATTTGTGCAATTAGTTGGAAAAATAGCGACAAATCAATTCGTTGCCTTGTGCAGGAGTCGCTATGTCCCAGTCCACCCGTTCTACCGCGTTCGCCCCCGTCCCGCCCCGTTTGCCCACGCCCTATCGCGCGGAAGACCACATCGTCTCCCACCGTTTGCAGGTGTTGGAAGGCGCGCTCGACTGGGCCCAGGCGGCCCGCAGCGCCGAGCCTTGGGTGCAAGCGGTGCGCGACAACCCGCCCCCCTTCTGGGCGATGGAGAGCTTGCTCAAGGAATACCCCATCTCCAGCGCAGAGGGTCTGGCCCTGATGCGCCTGGCCGAAGCCCTGTTGCGCGTGCCCGATGCCGAAACCGCCATCGCGCTCACCACGGACCAGTTGGGCCGCGCCGACTTTGAGGCCAGCGGCGACAAGGTGCTCTCCCGCCTGTCCAGCACCGCCATTGCCCTGTCCAAACATTTTTTGCCGGATGCCCAGAACGAGCCCGGCTTGATGGCCAAGCTCGGCGCCCGCACCGTAGTGGCAGCCACCCTTCGCGCGGTGCAGCTGCTGGGCCGCCAGTTCGTGCTGGGCCAAACCATGCCAGAGGCGATGAAAGAGGCCGATGCGGCCCGCAAAAAGGCCAATGTGCGCTTCAGTTACGACATGTTGGGCGAAGGCGCCCGCACCGACAAGGATGCGCTACGTTACCTCAAGAGCTATGCCGATGCTATTGAATTCATAGCTGCTCGCGCAAACAAAACGGGCGCTTTGGCCGAAAACGATGGCATTTCCATCAAGCTCAGCGCCCTGTACCCGCGCTATGAAGACGCCCATCGCCAAGCAGTCTTGGACGAATTGGTGCCCCGCGTCTGGACGCTGTGCGAAGCCGCCGCCGCCGCCAACATCAACCTCACCATCGACGCTGAAGAGGTGGACCGCCTGGAGCTGTCGCTCGAAGTGCTGGAGGCTCTGCTGGTGCAAGTGGCTGCACACTGCCCGCAGTGGGCCGGACTGGGGCTGGCCATGCAGGCCTACCAAACCCGCGCGCTGGAGCTGATCGAGCACGTCACCGCGCTGGCCCGCAAATATCAAATCAAGCTGATGTGCCGCCTGGTCAAGGGCGCGTATTGGGATGCCGAGGTCAAGCGCGCCCAGGAGCTGGGCCTGCCGCATTACCCCGTGTTCACGCACAAGCACCATACCGATGTGTCCTACCTGGCCTGCGCCCGTGCGCTGCTGGCAGTGCCCGATGCCATTTACCCGCAGTTCGCCGGCCACAACGCCGGCACCATTGCCGCCATCCTGCAAATGGGCGCAAAAACAGGTGCGCCTTTTGAGCTGCAGCGCCTGCACGGCATGGGCGAGGGCATCTTCCGCGAGGTGCTCAAGAACCCCTTGGTCGCTTGCCGCGTCTACGCCCCGGTGGGCGCGCACAAAGACTTGCTGGCTTATCTGGTGCGCCGGCTGCTGGAGAACGGCGCCAACTCCAGCTTTGTGCACCAGCTCGCCGACGAGTCGGTGGGCATGGGTGAGCTGCTGATTTCGCCTTTGCGCTTGGAGCCGCACCCCAGCCTGCCACTGCCGGCCGACCTGTTCGGCAAGCACCCCGGCAGCCGGGCCAACAGCACCGGTCTGGACCTGACCGTGGCCGCCATGCGCGACCCGCTGTTGGCCGCATTGCAAACCACGCCCGTGCCGGTGGTGCCGGAGTTTGATGTCAAAAACATCCCTGGCGCCTACGCAAACTGCGCGAGCAGCTATCAAAAGTGGAGCAAAGTGCCAGTGGAAGAGCGCGCTGCCACTCTGTGCCGCGCGGCCGATGCGCTGCAAGCCGCCATGCCACAGTTTTGCGCGCTCTTGGTGAAAGAAGCCTTCAAGACCTGGGGCGATGCGGTGAGCGAAGTGCGCGAGGCGGTGGACTTCTTGCGCTACTACGCCGACGAGGCGCAACGCATCATGCAGCCCATTGCATGTCCCCAGGTGCATGGCGGCACCCACGCACCCTTCGGATCCTTCGCTTCAGCCCGGGCGGGTTACCACTACGGCGTGACCGGCGAGACCAACACCTTGCGCATGACCGCGCGTGGCGTGTGGGTGTGCATCAGCCCCTGGAACTTTCCGCTGGCCATCTTCATGGGCCAGGTCGCTGCCGCCCTTGCTACCGGCAATACCGTGCTAGCCAAGCCTGCCGAGCAAACTCCCGGCTTGGCTAAAGCCGCCGTGGATCTGATGGTCGCCGCCGGTGTGCCGGTTGATGCGCTGCAGCTTTTGCACGGTGCCGGAGAAACCGTGGGTGCTGCGCTCGTGGCGCAGCCCGGCGTGGCCGGAGTGGTGTTCACCGGATCCACCCAGGTGGCCAAGATCATTCAGCGCGCGCTTGCTGCGAAAGACGGCCCCATCGTCCCGCTGATTGCCGAAACCGGCGGCATCAACGCCATGCTGGTGGACAGCAGCGCGCTGCCTGAACAGGTGGTGGACGCCGTGGTGATGAGCGCCTTCCGCTCCGCCGGCCAACGCTGCTCTGCGCTGCGCCTGCTGGTGGTGCACAGCGCGATTGCGGACAGCGTGATCGAGATGCTGCAAGGTGCAGCCCAAGAGTTACAGGTGGGTCATCCGGCCGACTTGGCCACCGACCTCGGTCCGGTGATTGACCGGGAGGCGTTTGACAACATCCAGCGCCATATCATTCGCCTCAAAAATGAATCAAAAGTGCTGCTGGCCCCTGCGAAATATGCGCAAGCAGCTACGGAATCCATAGCAAACCTGATTGCTCCGCACGCCTTTGAAGTGGAAAGCATTGCGCAAGTGAAGGCCGAAATCTTCGGCCCTGTGTTGCAAGTGGTGCGCTGGGACGGTAACCCGGAAGACGTGATCGCCCAAATCAATGCGCTCGGTTACGGCCTAACGTTGGGCATTCAGACCCGCATCGACAGCCGTGCGCAGGCTCTGGCGGCTGCGGCACACGTGGGCAACATCTACATCAACCGAAACATGATCGGCGCGGTAGTGGGTGTGCAGCCTTTTGGCGGCGAAGGCTTGTCAGGCACTGGCCCCAAAGCTGGTGGTCCACACTATCTGTACCGCTTCTGTGCTGAGCAAACGGTGACGGTGAACACCACGGCCGCAGGGGGTAACGCGGCCCTGTTAGCAAGCTTGCACTGAGCGTGTTGCGAACGGCACTCGACTCAGCGCTTCACCACTGGGAGTCGGCTTAAAAAAGACAACCCGCATTCACGCTTGGTGAAGCCGTGCTAAAGGTGCTTTGCGCCGCAGGACTCGGATTCGGATTGGGGGTCGAGTTGGTCGTGACGCAAGTTGGCACGATAGAGGCCTTGCCTTCACTGTTGACGTTGT
This sequence comes from Betaproteobacteria bacterium, assembly GCA_009925925.1. Classification (GTDB taxonomy): domain Bacteria; phylum Pseudomonadota; class Gammaproteobacteria; order Burkholderiales; family Burkholderiaceae_C; genus Allorhodoferax. The sequence goes on along the minus strand of RFQA01000063.1, from coordinate 6,874 downwards.
TCCCGCCAATCGTGATGGTCTGCCGCAAATCGGGCAAGTCCAAACTCGCTTGGGGTGAAGTCCTGATCGGGAGAATATCGTTGCCTTGAACCACGACAGATTGACCTACGCCCAAGCCTACGCAGCCGGCTTTTGTGCATACCTCGATCTCGTCGAGCTCACCGGATACGGTGACCGTGCCATCCGGGTTGTAGACGCTGCTGAAGCCCGAACCGCGGATGCCGATGGTGGACGCAGTAGTTTGCACCTTGTAGTTGTCGCGATTGCGCTTGCCGATCAGTCCGGTAATGGCGCGCAAGCCCCCGCGGACAAAGTTCACCAGAAAGCTGTCCTGGGAGCCGTCCTTGGCATCGTTGTAGCGCTGGATCACCAGCTGGCTGTCCGGGCTGAGCGACATGACGCCGCCATCGGTGAACTTGACTTGGGCCCGCCCTTGGGGCCCAGTGTTCAGGACATCACCGCTCTCGATGGAATCCCCTTTGTTCAAGGGCGCATTCTTGCCGGAGCGCTGGACTTGTACTTCGCCGAAGGTGAATTGGGCGATGCCCGCAGCAGCATGTCCGGTGACAGGTACCCAGCTAAGTGCTGTCACGAAAGCCAATGCGCCGGCAGCGCGGGTGAAGGTGAGGTGGGTCATGGTGAAGCTCCTTGCACGACGCTTAAAAATCGCGCCGCACGGCGACCGAGGCGCTGGTCTTGGCGTAAGAGTTGATGCTGATGGTCGAGTCGGTACGAACCCACGAGACCACCGGTGTCACGCGCCATTGGGGCGCAGGCACCCAAGAGAGCCCCAGGTCAAGCATGCTTTGCTTGTCGCTACGCGTTGTCTGAAACAGGCTGTCATCACCTCCGTAAGTCCGGTCTTCCCAGCCCACGCTAGCGAATCCGGAAAGGGAGGATGTCCATGCCATTTGTGCACCCAGGCGCAGGCCACCCAGGTTGTGGCCGAGGACGTATTGGTTGCTGTCAAATGGCCGTTCATTGCCCATGTACAGGCCGCCGTAGGCCGTGACTCCGGACGGAAAGACCTGGACATACGTGCTACCGATGACCTGGCGTTTCATGTCACGCACCGACTGGCTGGCATAGCGCACTTCACTGAACTGCGCGAAGGTGCCGAACTGCCGGAAGCCATCGAGGCGATAAATCCATTCGCCTAAAAGCCCGCCCTGTTGCCGGAATGCATTGCTGTAGAGCTCTTCATTGACAGCTTGCCAGCCGAGACTGAATTCATTCTTTTCGTGCCGGTACGCAACGCCGCCCAAAGCGGCATAACTGCGTGTGTCGGACTGATTGGCGTTGGAATCATTGGCCCGCAAATTTGCGCTGGCGCGACCGATCAAAGACCATTCGGGCGTCATCGCAAACCTGTTGGAGATGCCCGCGCGCAGGTTGGCAAAATTCGCCCTGACTTTTGCGCCATCGGCATTCAACGACACCACGGATCCGCCATAAGCAGGGACGGCAACCGAGTCCTCATTGGGCGCGCCGTTGACGTTGGTGTCCATGCCGATCGCACCTTCGAGGTAGGCTTTGAAGCTGCGTCGCCCCTTGGCATCCACTTTGTCGAGAGACTGAAGAAACTGGTCCATGGTGCTCGACACTTCGACCGGCGCACCGTCTTCCCGTGCACGGTTCAAAACTTCCCGGGCTTGACTGCCTTGCCCGACCGCATACAGCGCCCGTGCCAGCTCTATGCTCGCCTGCTTGTTTTGAGGTTGGGCGAGCAATACCCGCTCCAATGCAAAGATGCCCCGGCTGAATTTTTTGGTGCGATTGGCAGCGATGCCTAATGCGATGTCAAAGTCAGGGTCTCCCGCGCGCCGCTCCTCCAGAGCCGAAAGCGCGTCAAACGCTTCCGATGGCCTACCGGCCAGGCTGTCCGCCATGGCTTTGATAACGGCATCATCCATTTCGGCGTGTGCGACGAGGCTTAATGGAATGAAACCCGCTACCAAGCAGATTCGCACAAATTTCATTGCGACACTCCCTGAATTAGGTACTTACCCTGCAATTTTCAAGCCATTTTAAGTTTGGGGGCTGAAATGTGTAAGACGGCGAGGCGGCACTGTGGTTTTCTTTCCAGTTCTGCAATGGGCTATTCTCACCCCATGCCGCACCGTTTTCTTTATTTGACTTGCTCGCTCAGTGCAGCGCTCTTATTGGCAGGCTGCACGGCACTCGGCCCGGGCACCATTTCGACCAGCCGACCGGCATACAACCAGGCGGTACAACGATCGAATGACCAAGAGTTGCTGCTGAACTTGGTGCGGATTCTGTATCGGGACACTACTTACTTCACCACGGTGGAGCGGATTGCGGCGTCCTATGAGTTCAACCGGAGCGTAAGCGGGAGTTTGAATTGGCAGAGTGCAGCCGACGCAGTGAGCCGAACCTTGAGTATCGGTGATGCCACCCTAGCACTGAATGAGCAGCCCACGGTGTTCTATGCGCCGGTCGAGGGGGAAAAGTTTGTTCGGCAAATGCTTACACCCATGAATCCGGACCTGCTGCTCCTGCTGGTGAAGTCAGGGTGGTCGCTGGACCGGGTGTTTTCCTTGGGTGTGCAGGAGATGAACGGGTTACGTAACGCACCCTCTGCCACCGGGCCCACGCCTGCTTTGGAACCCATATTCAGGGATTTCAAAGAGGCAGTACGTTTGATGCGATTTTTGCAGGCGCGGGGCTTGATTGAACTCGGAAAGCAGTCTGGCGGCGAAGGCTTGGAGTTGCGCTTCAACGCCTCGGAGGAGTTTACTCAAGAGGCCCAGCGGATCAAAAAGATACTCGGTTTGGATGTGGGCCGGAATGCCTTCGCCGTGGTCGCAGGTTCCGATGGTCAAACTCCCGGTGACCGCATTGCGATTTCAACCCGCCCCTTGATGTCAGCGCTGGGTTATCTGGCACAGGGTATCCAAGTGCCTGAGCTGGATTTGGAAGCAGGACGTGTGCAACGGACGCGTCGTAAAGACGGACAGACTTTTGATTGGCAGGAGCTGTTGGACGGCGTTTTTCTGGTTCGTTCGTCACTAGAGCCGCCGAAAAACAGCAGTGTCGCCGTGCAGTATCGGGGGAGCTATTTCTATATCTCCGACTCGGATCTGGATAGCAAGTCCACTTTCGTGCTTCTGAATCAATTGATGGCCTTGAACGCCACGACCTCAGCCGGCATGGGCATGAACTTCACGTTCGGCAAATAGCGCTGTTTTTGTGGAAGCTGCAAACTATTGGACAGGATCTGGAGTCAGTGACTTCAGCCTGGGACGCGACAGCCTGCGTAACTTGGCCGGTTGAAGGGGCTTCTTCCGCCAGACCAGATCGGCTTGGTGTACCTGATGCTTATCGTCTTCTTCCAATTCCTCGGTAATCAGGCAAGCGGGTATGTCTTGCCGCAATACGTTGCGCAAAGCCACGATGGCGCCTTGAACGTCCGCAGTGGCCCAACAAGCGGAAGGACCGTGAGTTGTGTTGCACCGGCGGATCCATGCCCACGGAAGAGTAGGTTAGCCCCACGACGGCAGCAAAGCAAATGGCTGTCTGCTCCATCGCGAAGCAAGCTGGAGAGTGCGACGGCCGAGCCGGCATGGCTCAAGAGTCTCAGCTTCTTTGGGTCCAGCGCCCCGTCCTCCGGGGGGCTTACTGTGAGGCAGGACCCATGAATGTTGGCATATACATAGTGCCATCCAGCACCTGCCGCAGCGCATGCCGCATGGTGCGCAATCCCGCAGATTTGGGGCAATACCCGTTAGCGCCGGCCTGAATCGCCGCATGAAAGTCTTCGGGCTCTTCTGAGCCTGCCACGACCAACACCGGCAAGGCAGGTTGCATTTGACGGATCTGGCGTATGGTCGGAATGCCGCCCAAGGGTTGCATTTCCAGGTCGATCAGCACCGCTTTGATGCGCGGGTTCGCTTCCAGCAGTTCAAGCCCATGGGCCCCATCGCTGGCCTCCAGCACTTCTATGCCCGCTTGAAGTTGACGCAGCGCCGCCACCATGCCTTGGCGCACGATAGGGTGGTCATCAATCACAAGCAGTTGCATGCCGTGGAGTGTAGTCGTGGGGATCCATTGCTGGCTCAATTGCGGTGTGGAAAGCAGTGTTTGCAGCGCATCCGCGGGCATGGGCCGTGAGAAAAAGTAGCCTTGAGCGAAATCGCATCCTGCTTCGATGAGCAGATCGCGTTGTTGTGAGGTTTCCACTCCCTCCGCCACCACGCGCAGACCCAAGGCATGCGCCATCACCACCATGTACTTGCACAATATAAACTGGGTGCTTCCCGGGTCCAAGCCCTGCACAAAAGATTTGTCGATCTTGATGTAGTCGATGTCCAGTTGTTGCAGGTAAGCCAGCGACGAGTAGCCCGTGCCGAAATCGTCCAGTGCGACCTGGATGCCAGCGTCTCTCCATTCCAGCAGTTGCTCAGAAACCGACGCATTGGTCTCCAGCAGCAGGCCTTCGGTGATTTCAACGACCAGACTCATGCCCGGAAGTCCCATGGCTTCCAGACGCTTGACCCACGATTTCTCTGCAGGACAGCGCCTGCGGAACTGCACCGGGGAACTGTTCATGCTGACCTGGAAGTGCGGGTGCAGCGTGTCGCGCCACACCAACAGTTGCCGCGACACCTCTGAAAAAACCCAGTCCCCAATTTCCACAATGAGTTCGCTGGCCTCGGCCACCGGGATGAAGTCTGCCGGACTGATCATTCCACGTTTGGGGTGGCGCCACCGCAAGAGAGCCTCCGCCTTGCGGACCTGGCCGCTGCTCAGATCCACAATCGGTTGGTAGTGCAGCTCAAACTGCTGTTGTGTGAGCGCGTCGTGCAGGTCATTGGTAATGCGGGCACGCTGCACCGCAGCCTCGTGCAAGGCGGGCGTGAAGAAGCTGAAGCGGTTGCGTCCGGCTCCCTTGGCTTCGTACATCGCCTGGTCCGCATTTTTGTACAGGGCTTCGACCTCTGAGCCATCGTCAGGGCACAGCGTGACACCGATGCTGGCTGACACGAATACGCGCTCGCGGTGCAACTCAAACGGACTCGAGAGGGTGTGCAACAGCTTTTGTAGCAGGTGTTCCAGATGAGAGTCTGTTTCCAGCTCGGTAATCAGCAGGGTGAATTCGTCACCGCCCATGCGCGCCACGGTGTCGTGTTCCCGCACACACGCCCGCAGTCGCCGGGCTGCTTCCATGAGCAACAAGTCGCCCGCGTCGTGCCCCATGGTGTCATTGACCTCTTTGAAGTGGTCCAGGTCAATGAAAAGAACGGCCATCTTGCGTCCATCGCGCCGGTTGCGTTTGATCTCCTGCTCGATACGGTCCCGCAGCATGCGGCGGTTGGGCAGGCCGGTGAGCGGATCAAAGAAGGCTTGTTGCCGTACCAGTGCTTCAGCCTGTTTGCGGGCAGAGATGTCGGTGTGGGTTCCGACCATGCGCAGAGGCCGGCCTTCTGCATCCCGGCTCACGACCATGCCACGGGTGAGAACCCATTTCCACGTGCTGTCTTTGCAGCGGACTCTGTGTTCGTTGTGATACGTCGGGGTCAGGCCATCAAAATGCGCCTGCCTGTCATTGAGCATCTGCGGCAGATCATCGGGGTGCGTCCGGCTATCCAAAGCGTCCGGGTGCTGATGGAGCTCTTCTTCAGTGAAGCCATACATCTCAACCAGACGCTTGGAGTAAAACTCTCGCCCTTCGGGGATATGCCAGTCCCAGATGCCATCTCCTGTGCTCTCCATCGCAAGCTTCCAACGCTCTTCACTTTGCTGGAGCAGCGCCTCAGCTTCTTTGCGTTCCTGGATGTCGACGTGCGTGCCTATCATCCGCAGCGGCTTTCCGTCCGCGCTTCTGCGGACTACCATGCCGCTGGTCAAAATCCACTTCCAGCTCCCGTCTTTGCAACGGAGTCTGAGCTCGGTGGAATAAGAGGTGGTTTTGCCTTCGAGGTATTGGTTGAAGGATCTTTCGACCCGTTCGCGGTCTTCCGGGTGGATGCGCTCCACAAAGCTCCGGTTGCGGGCCACTATCTCGCCATATTCATAGCCCAGCATTTCCTGCCATCGGCGGGAGTGGATTTGGTCGCCGGTTTCCAGGTTCCAGTCCCACGCACCGGCACCCGATCCCTCCAACGCAAGCTTCCATAGACTGGCATCGTTTTCATCAAAACGATCTTCCCCGCCTGCAGGCGCGGAATCAGCGGAGAAGGGTTTTGGAGGGGTCACAGTCGTGTGCTGAGTGATATTTTTCACTTTACCCGAAGGTGCATCCATTGATGCACCGTGAAGTGTGAAATTTATGAGGTGCCGACATGCGAAAAGCCTTGGATTTCAGGGGCTCTTTTGAACGATATCTTAGACAGAGTGAAATATAATTTATTTAAATTGTTAAAAATGTTAGGATGAGCCATGACCCATGCTCGAACCCGTACCAGTACTGAAGCGCTCGCCATGTTGGGGGATCGCGTTCTCCTGAGCTATATCGTCCTTTCTGCGATAGCGGCTGTAGTTTTGGGTTTTTCCTTTGTAGACAGCGGGTTGGCCATAGGCGCCACGGTTGTGCTGCTGGGGGCTGCTGTCGGCGTTTTTGCTGCCGCCCGATACTCCGTGCTAAGCCGTTTTGTATTGGCTTTTGTGCTCGTTGCCTTCGTGGTTTTGCACATTCAATTGGCGCGCGGCATGGAGGAAATGCACTTTGGTGTGTTCGTGTCACTCGCGCTGTTTTTGACCTACCGGGATTGGCGTGTCATCGTGTTCGGCGCCGTATTGTTCGCCGTTCACCATGTGGTGTTTGACCGTCTGCAGGCGGCAGGTTTCGGTCTGTATTGCATCAGCGAACCTGATTTCGGGCGCATCGTGATCCATGCTGTTTACGTCATCATCC
>RFQA01000062.1 GCA_009925925.1 Betaproteobacteria bacterium | reverse complement strand
AAGCCCGGTCGACATCGCGCTCGCGGCGATCATGAGCCCGTAGCCGCGCGCCTCGCTGCCGGCGTTCACCGCTGCGGGCAGCACCGCGATCGCGAACGCCATGGCGGTCGCGAAGCCCGCACATGGGCGCGTGGCGCGCCCGATGAACCAGCCGCCGAGCACCGCGACCGCGCCCGACAGCACCGATGGCAGGCGCACCCAGGGTTCCACGCCGAGTGGCAGGCAGCACCAGCTGAGCAGCGACTGAAGGGGGTGGTTTGCGGTGGTGAACGCGTTGCCCATGATCACGCCTGGGCCGTGCGCGACGTACGTGCCGAGCGAGGCGATCTCGTCGTACCAAAGACCCTGCGAGGCGCTGGCCACGCGCAGCGCGAGCGCGAGCGCCTGGCTTGGCAGATTGGCGAGGTAGACAAGCTCAACCCCGGTACCGACGAGTGGCCCGAGCTCAACGCCAGCCACAGCCGCCTGGCCAACGGGCAGGCGCTGATTGACGCGGCCCAGGGCGCCGTCAACCTGCTGGAGGACGACGACACCAACGCGCTGGCCCCGCTGCACGCTGCCCTGCAGCTGCTGCAAGCCCAGGCACACCTCGAAGCCGAATTCAAAGACGCTATTGAGGCCCTTAACTCCAGCATCGCGCAGATAGAAGACACGGTGCACAGCCTGCGCTCTTATGCCCGCCGCGCCGAGCTGGACCCCGAGCGCCTGGCCGAGCTGGACGAACGCATGTCGCTCTGGGTGAGCCTGGCGCGCCGCTACAAACGCCCGCCCGAAGAGCTGGCCGAGTTGTGGGCCAGCTGGAAAACCGAGCTTGCCCAGCTGGACGCCGCTGCCGACCTGGACGGCCTGCAAGCCAAAGAGCGCAAGGCCCAGGCCGCCTTCATGACGGAGGCCAAAGCCCTCTCCAAACAACGCGCCAAGGCAGCACCCCTGCTGGCCCAAAGCATCACCCAAGCCATGCAAGGGCTGGGCATGCAAGGTGGCCGGTTTGAGGTGGCGCTGGAGCCTTTGGCCCAGCCCCAAGCCAGCGGCTTGGAAGACGTGCAGTTTCTGGCTGCCGGCCATGCGGGCAGCACACCGCGCCCGGTGGGCAAGGTGGCGTCGGGCGGCGAGTTGTCGCGCATGGCGCTGGCCATTGCAGTGACCACCAGCCGCTTGGGCACCGCCCAGACATTGATATTTGACGAGGTGGATTCCGGGGTGGGCGGCGCAGTGGCCGAAACCGTGGGCCGCCTCATGCAGCAGCTGGGCAGCGACCGCCAGGTGCTGGCCGTAACGCACCTGCCCCAAGTAGCCGCCTGCGCGCACCACCATTTGGTGGTGTCCAAACAGCTGCAAGGCAGCGCCACCCTGAGCACCGTGGCCCCGGTGGGCGGCGAGCAGCGCGTGGCCGAAATTGCCCGCATGCTGGGTGGGGAAAAGCTCTCGGGCACTACGCTGGCGCATGCAAAAGAAATGTTGCAGTCAGGCCTATAAAAAAATGAGCTCTCCACATACGTCGATGGAAATTGTGCTGATCACCGGCATGTCGGGTTCTGGTAAATCGGTAGCGCTTCATGCCTTGGAGGACGCAGGTTTTTACTGCGTCGACAACCTGCCGCCCGAGCTGCTGCTGCCCTTTGTGGAGCTGGAGCGCCAGCACGACGCGCAGCGCATCGCGATTGCCATGGATGTGCGCAGCGCCACCTCCCTGCCCTTGGTGCCCCAGCAGCTGGCTGCCGTACGCGCGCTGGGTGTGGTGGTGAAGCCTTTGTTTTTGGATGCCACTACCGACACGCTGGTGCGCCGCTATTCCGAGACGCGGCGCAAGCACCCGCTGTCACAAAACAGCTCAGACCATGGCGAGCGCGACGAGCGCCGCGCATTGGTAGACGCCATTGAGCTAGAGCGCGAGCTGCTGGCCGACCTGCGTGAGCAGGCGCATGTGATTGACAGCAGCATCATCCGCCCCTCGCAGCTGCAAGGCTACGTGAAGGCCATGATTGCCGCCCCTGGCGGACAGTTGACGCTGGTGTTTGAGTCCTTTGCGTTCAAGCGCGGCGTGCCCACCGATGCGGACTACATGTTCGACGTGCGCATGCTGCCCAACCCGCATTACGACCCTGAGCTCAAGCACCTGACCGGGCGCGACCAGCCGGTGATCGACTTCCTGAAAGCGCAAGAGGCCGTGGAGCTGATGCAACACCACATCGCCCATTTCCTGGAAAGCTGGCTGGACGCCCTGGCCCGCGACCACCGCAGCTACGTGACCGTGGCCATAGGCTGCACCGGCGGGCAGCACCGCTCGGTGTACCTGGTGGAGCAACTGGCCAAGCGCTTCAGCGGCGAATGGGTGACGCTCAAGCGGCACCGCGAGATGGACGCAAGGGACTAAGTAAGCCCCCACGCTCCACCGCTGCGCGGGTCGCTGCCCCCCAAGGGGGCGCGTTTCGCCTTGGGGCGGCCCGACGGCGAAACCTTCTTTTAACCTTCCAACAGCTTTCGCACCGGTGCCGGCAAGCCCGCCGATGCCCACTCTGCCGGCGTGAACCAAGCGCCATCGCCCAAACCATTTGCTATCAAATCAGTAGCTGCTCGCGCACATTCCACCTGCGCTGGATGCATAAATAGGTCTTTATGCGTAAGCACGTGGGTTACCGCAGGCATGAACTGCAAGTGTGCAGCAAACACGGGCGGCAGCGCAGCCCGCAAGGCGTCTTCGCTCTCGAACAGCGGGAAGCACTGCAAGCCCGCCCACACACCCGGCGTGGGGCGCTTGCTGAGCCACACGGCACCGTCATCCCGCTGCAACCACAGCAGCCACAGGCTCTGGCTGCTGCGCTTGAGCTTGCGGGTGCGCACCGGGTAGCGTTCGGCGTCACCCGCCTTGGCCGCAGCGCATTGGCTGTTTACCGGGCAAAGCAAGCAGCTGGGCTTTTTGGTGCTGCACAGCGAGGCGCCCAAATCCATCATGCCCTGTGTGTAGCGTGGCATCACACGCGGACCCTCATCGGCCACCTCGGCCACGCTGGGCAGCAGGGCTGTGGCTTGGTCCCACAGAGCGCGCTCATTCTTGGTGGAGGCCAGGTCGGCATCAAACCCCAGCACGCGGGTGAGCACCCGCTTCACGTTGGCGTCCATGATGGCCACGCGCTCGCCAAAACACAGCGACGCAATCGCCGCAGCGGTGGAGCGGCCTATGCCGGGCAGGGTGACCAGCGTGGCCGCATCGCGCGGGAAGGCGCCGCCATGCAGCTCCATCACCAGCTGGGCGCAGCGGTGCAGGTTGCGGGCGCGGCTGTAGTAGCCCAAGCCGCTCCAGAGGCCCATGACCTCATCACTGCTGGCGGCGGCCAGGTCTGCCACCGTGGGGCAGCGGGCCAGAAAGCGGTCGAAGTAGCCGATAACGGTGGCCACCTGCGTCTGCTGCAGCATGATTTCTGACAGCCAGACGCGGTACGGGTCTTGGGTGTTTTGCCAGGGCAGGCTATTGCGGCCGTGCTGCGCCTGCCAGCGCACCACGGCGGTGGCGAAACTCGTCTCCGCCACGCTCAGACCAGTTCCACGTCGACTTTGGTGGCGGGTTTGGCGCTTTGCTGGGCGGCCACGAGGTAGGAAGTGAGCTCCATGAGTTTGGCGTCCAGCTCGTTGAGGGCGTTGCTCTGCTGGTTGATCTCGCCGATGCGGTCTTCCAGCCCACCGGCGGCTTGCGAAATGCGGTCAATCGCCTCGATACGGCGGGCAAAGTTGCGGCGGCGTTCGCGCAGCTGGGCGTCCAGCTGGGCAGCGGCCGATTTGCTCCACAGCTCCACATCGGCCAGCGCGGCCTCATGGATATTCCGCAAGCGGGTGGAGAGCGCGCGCACCAGGCGGTCGGCAAACTCGGGCTGGGCCAGCTTGAAGGCATTGCCCAGGCCAAGGTACTGCAGGTGGTTGCGCTCCACAGTGTCCAGGTCAGCCGAGAAGCGGGCCATGTCGGGCTCCACCGGCGGTTGCAGGGAGAAGCCGTATTCGGCATTCAGCGAGGTAAAGCTGGCCTCCAGCATGCTCTGGATCTCGGCGCACAGGCTTTGCACCCGCTGCAGGTTGCCACGCAAGCGGTCAAAGGTTTCGCTGTAGGCGCGCTTGGCGCCCAGCTTCAGGCCTTTTTGCAGCAAGGTGTCGCTGAGCAAAGCCATTTCTTTCTTGAGTACCGAGGCGCCCAAGATGTTGAACACATCGCGCAGGAGGCGCAGGTGCACCGAGCGCACGGCATGGATCTTGGCGCCGCCCTGGTCAAACTCCGCCTGCTCTTGCGAGATGCGGTTGCGCATGTGCTTGATGACGTTGGCGTTTTTGCCCTGCAGGCTTTGCAACTCCAGCATCTGCTCGGTCAGGTCGCGCTTGCGGATGTTGATGACACGGCCGGTCTCGGAGCGCAGGTCGGTGATGCCGCCTTTCATGGCCGAGGCCAGAATCTTCTGGCGCTTGCCCATCATGCCGTGGCCCAGCACGTCTTCAAGCACCGGCAGGCAGCTCTGGCGCAGCAGCACATCGTCTTCGGTGACCTTGGCGACAAGCCCCTTCTGGGCAGAGACCGCAATCACCCGCTCTTTGGGAATGCCCAGAATGTCGGCCGTGCTGGTGCGCTGTCGGTCGATCTGGGTCTGGATCTGGGCCGGGGTGCTGAGGGCGTCCCACAGCGTGTCGATCTTGTTGAGCACCACCAGGCGCGCATCGGGGTCAGTGGACTCAGTGATCAGGTGCTCGCGCCAAATGGAGAGGTCAGATTTGGTGACGCCCGTGTCCGCACCCAGCATGAACACGACCGCGTGGGCCTGCGGAATCAGGCTGACGGTCAGCTCCGGCTCGGCGCCGATGGCGTTCAGGCCCGGGGTGTCCAGAATCACCAGCCCTTGCTTGAGTAACGGGTGGGCAATGTTGATGAGCGCGTGGCGCCAGCGAGGCACCTCGACCATGCCTTGCGCATCCACCATGGGGTTGTCTTCGGGGGCTTGGGCGTGCCAGAAGCCCAGGGCACGTGCTTCATCTTGCGTAACCTTGCGGGTTTCGGCCACTTTTTCCAAGGCCTTGGCCAGCTGAACGGGGTTGTTCACATCGAGGTCGATGCGGGCCCACTTTTCGGGGGCCATGCGCCATTCCATCAGGGCCTGGGGTTGCAGGCGGGTCTCGATAGGGAGCAGGCGCAGGCAGGGGGGCACATCGGCGTCGTAGCCCATTTCGGTAGGGCACATAGTGGTGCGGCCTGCACTGGCCGGCATGATGCGCCGGCCGTACCCTGCGAAGAACAGGGCGTTGATCATCTCGGATTTGCCGCGTGAGAACTCGGCCACAAAGGCCACCATCACCTTGTCAGAGCGCAGCTGGGTTTCAAGGCGCAAGAGGCGTTCTTCGACACCAGCGTCCAGCAAGTCGTGGTCTTTGAGCCATTCCGCCAGTAACTTCAGGCGCAGGGCGAATTCGCGCCGCCATGTACCGTGTTGGTCAAACTGATCGTTGAATGAAGTAGCCACGTAGTCCCCCGAGGAATCGGCCAATATAGCACCGCGCCCCTCTCTTAGCGCCTCTGGCAAACCATGCAGTAGTACGTAGAGCGCTGACCCTGCCGGATGGCGCGTACCGGTGTGGTGCACACACGACAAGGGGCACCCTCGCGGCCGTAGACATTGGCTTCGAGCTGGAAGTACCCGCTCTCGCCGTTGGCATTGGAAAAATCCCGCAGGGTGCTGCCGCCCTTCTCTACCGCGCGGCTGAGCACGTCTTTGACCGCGGCATGGAGCTTGGTCACCCTTGGTTTGCTGATGCTGTTAGCCGGGCTGGTGGGGCGTATGCCGGCGAGAAACAAGGCCTCGGACGCGTAAATATTGCCCACTCCGACCACCACCTCGCCCGACAACAACACCTGTTTGATAGGAGCTTTGCGCTGGCGCAGTCCGGCCAGAAAGACGGCGGGGTCAAAACCATCATCCAAAGGCTCCACACCCAGGTGGCCCAACAGCTTTTGCGCCACAGGGTCGGACTCGCCTGCCGCAAACACCACCGCTCCGAAGCGGCGGGGGTCGTGCAGGCGCAGGGTGCCCAGGTCCGTCACCATGTCAAAGTGGTCATGCACGCCGGCGGGCGGCAAGTGGCGGTCAAAGATGACCGAGCCCGACATGCCCAGGTGCACCAGCAGCAAGCCATCGCTCAGGTCGATCAACAAATACTTTCCCCGGCGTCGCACGCCACGCACCCGCATGCCTGCCAGCTGTGCTGGCTCACATTGCAGGGGCCAACGCAGGGGTTTGCCCATGCGCACGCCCTGAATGGTGGCGCCGGTGATGCGGTCGGCAAAACTCCGGCGGGTCACTTCGACTTCGGGCAATTCAGGCATGGGCGCTCTCGGTATTGGGGGTTGGATTATTATGGTCCGATGCACCGTACCCCACGCCTCATTGCCCTGGCCGCCCTGCTGGCCGGACTCGCCCCTATCGCCCCTGCCGTGGCGGCAACACCGGCGCCGGTGATCGTCAACTCCGACCTCGATGCACGGCTGATGTACCAGATCCTGCAGGCAGAGATGAGCGCACTCGATGGTGACGAGGCAAATGCTTTCTCGCTCACGCTCGACGCTGCCCGGCGCTCGGGCTCGGTCAAGCTGTATGAGCGTGCCGTCGAACTCGCTTTGCGGGCCCGTAGCGCCGAATTTGCCATCGAAGCGGCACGTGCCTGGCAGCGTGCCTACCCGACCGCCAAAGAACCGAACCGCTATGTGTTGCAGATATTGATTGGTACCAACCGGCTCGCCGACATTGCGGACCCACTCAAGCGCGAACTGCAGGGGCTGACGGGCAAGGAACGGGTGACCGCGATCAACCAAATTCCGCGCTACTTCCCCCGGGTGACCGACAAAGCATTAGCCGCCAACGTGGTGGAGCAAGCACTGGCGGCAGACCTGCCGACCAGCAATTACGGCCCTGCCGCCTGGGCTGCGGTAGGCGTAATGCGGTTTGGCGCTGGCAACACGGCCGGCGCACTGGATGCCGCCCAGCGCGGTGCGGCGCTCGACAGCTCCGCGGATGAGCCCGCCATATTGGCCCTGAACCTGATGGAAGCCAAGACGCCCGCCGCTGAAGCGGTGGTGCGCAAATACCTGGCTGGTAAAGCCATTCCCGAAATCCGCATGGCCTATGGCCGCACCCTGATAGGCGCGCAACGCTATTCCGAAGCGCTGGAGCAAATGAAGGTGCTGAACCAGCAGAAGCCCGAATTCCCGGATGCCTGGCTGGTGCGCGGTTCCCTGGAGCTGCAAGACCGCGGCAACGCTGTAGCGGAAAAGTCGCTCAAAAAATACCTGAGCCTGCTGCCTGCGGAGCAAGACAGCAGCGACGAATCAGAAACCGGCCGCGGCGCTGTGCAGGCCTACCTGCTGCTGGCGCAGATTGCCGAGCAGAACGGAAAAGCCGACGAAGCCAATGCCTACCTGCAACGCATCAAAAGCCCCCAAGACGCTTTGCGCGTGAACACCCGCCGCGCGATGCTCCTGGCCCGCCAAGGCAAGTTGGACGATGCCATCATGGTGATCCGCACCTCCCCTGAGTTGCAAGCGGACGACGCTCGCACCAAGCTGGCCACCGAAATACAGCTGCTACGGGAATATAAAAAAATGGACGAGGCCTACGCTCTACTGGGCAGGGCCGTCAAAGCCTATCCGGATGACACCACCTTTGCCTACGACCAGGCCATGGTGGCCGAAAAGCTGGGTCGCATCGATGAGATGGAGCGCCTGCTTCGCCAGCTGATCAGCAAAGCACCGGACTACCACCACGCCTACAACGCGCTGGGCTACTCACTGGCCGATCGCAATATGCGCTTGCCGGAGGCACGCCAGCTTATTCAAAAAGCGCTGGAGTTTGCCCCCGGCGATCCCTTTATCGTGGACAGCTTGGCTTGGGTGGAATTCCGCAGCGGCAATCTGGCCGAAGCCAAACGTCTGCTGGAACAAGCGTATGCCAGCCGGCAGGATGCAGAAATTGCAGCCCATCTGGGTGAAGTACTCTGGGTCTCCGGGCAACGCGATGCCGCCAATAAGGTATGGCGCCAGGGCCTGGAGCAGCAAAAAGACAACGAAACGCTTCTGGAAACCATCAAGCGCTTGAACCCTTCGCTATGAAGCGCAGGCGTCTAGCCAGTGCCCTGGCGCTGGTTGCTACATTTTTAATAGCTGGTTGCGCACACAGGACGGGCGCCAATGGCGCTTTTCCTGCAGAAGCTCAGTGGAACGGTCGTTTGGCGCTCAAGGTTCAGACCGAACCACCTCAAGCCTTCAGCGCCGATTTCGAGCTAGGCGGCAGTCCGCAGAGCGGTCTGCTGGTGTTCTTCACCCCCCTGGGCACCACCGCCGCGCGCCTGCAGTGGGAACCGGGCGTTGCCACGCTCGTGGCTGACGGTGAAACCCGCCAATTCGACTCCCTGGCCGCTTTGGCGCAGCAAGCGACAGGCGCCGAACTGCCGGTGCGTGCCCTGTTTGACTGGTTGAACGGCCAAGCCACCGAGGTCCCCGGTTGGACTGTGGACCTCAGTCGGCTGGAGCAAGGCCGCTTGCAAGCCGCCCGAGCAGAAGGTGTATTGCCTGCAGTGGATTTGCGCATCGTGCTGCAGCGCTGAGTTCACGTCAGCACAGCATTGATAATCGCGGGCATGCAGTCGCTCTACGACATTCCCGCCCCCGCCAAGCTCAACCTGTTTCTCCATATCGTGGGTCGCCGCGACGATGGCTACCACCTGCTGCAATCGCCCTTCATGTTGATTGACTGGTGCGACACGCTGCACTTCAGCCGACGCAGTGAGGGGAAAATCAGCCGGGAAGACCTGACCTGGGCGCTGCCGGAAGACGACTTGGTGGTCCGCGCCGCCCGCGCCCTGCAGAAAGCGACCGGCAGCACTGCAGGCGTACACATCGCCATCAATAAGTCCATCCCCGCGCAGGCCGGCATGGGTGGAGGCTCATCCGACGCGGCATCGACGCTGCTGGCCTTAAATAGACTTTGGAATCTCAAGCTCTCCTTGGAAGCTCTCACTACTATCGGGTTGAAGCTGGGTGCCGATGTTCCCTTTTTCTTGGGCGGGCGCAATGCGTGGGTAGAAGGAATCGGAGAGAAACTCACTCCTATCGAGATACCGGTTTCGCGTTGGGTCGTCGTCAAACCGGACGCCGGATTGGAGACAAAAAGAATTTTTTCTGATCCGAACTTGAAACGCGACTCAGAGTGCGCTACAATCTATGGCTTCGCCGCACACACTTTCGATAAGACATTAAGTCAAACTCGAAACGACTTGCAGGCCATAGCCCAGACGCTATGCCCCGAGGTTCATCAAGCCCTTCAGTGGTTAGATTCCAAAGGCTTAAGCGGTCGGATGACGGGTTCAGGAAGCGCAGTTTTTGCGCACCTCAACCAAGACACCAATCTGGATGATGTGCCAAGCAACTTTGAAGTCAAGTTGTGCAGCAGTTTGGATGTTCACCCCCTTCAGGGATGGGCACCCAGCGACGGTTTATCGGTGGGTAGCGTTTAGCTATCAACCCGTGTAGGGGAGTCGCCAAGTTGGTTAAGGCACTGGATTTTGATTCCAGCATGCGAAGGTTCGAATCCTTCTTCCCCTGCCAAATTGCTGTTCGGGCCGGTCCCGATTCAGCATGCGATCTGTGACGAAATAAACCCAATCTCTTCGCTGGACCACCCCACATGCAGGCATTCACCCCCCCGGATTTCATGGTTTTCACCGGCAATGCCAACCCAGGCATGGCTGAAGACATTGCCAAGCACCTTGGCATTTCTCTGGGCGCCGCCAGTGTCGGTCGATTCTCGGATGGTGAAGTCACCGTCGAGATCAACCAGAACGTGCGTGCCCGTGATGTGTTTGTGGTTCAAAGCACCTGCGCGCCCACCAACGAAAACTTGATGGAGCTGCTGATCATGGTGGATGCGCTCAAGCGCGCTTCTGCTGAACGTATCAGCGCAGTGATTCCTTACTTTGGGTATGCCCGCCAGGACCGTCGTCCCCGCTCTGCCCGCGTGCCTATCACTGCCAAAGTGGTGGCGAACATGCTGCAAGCCGTGGGCGTGGACCGAGTGCTGACCATGGATTTGCACGCTGACCAGATCCAGGGCTTCTTCGATATTCCGGTGGACAACATTTACGCGTCCCCCGTGCTGCTGGGCGATTTGCGCCAAAAGAATTACAGCGATTTGATCGTGGTGTCGCCTGACGTCGGCGGCGTGGTGCGTGCCCGTGCATTGGCCAAGCAGTTGAACTGCGACATGGCCATCATCGACAAGCGTCGCCCGAAGGCCAACGTGTCTGAAGTCATGCACGTGATCGGTGAAATCGAAGGTCGTAACTGCGTGATCATGGACGACATGATCGACACCGCAGGCACCTTGGTGAAAGCCGCTGAAGTATTGAAGGCCCGCGGCGCGAAGAAGGTGTATGCCTATTGCACACACCCCATCTTCTCCGGCCCGGCCATTGAGCGTATCGCTGGTGGCGATGCTCTCGACGAAGTCGTGGTGACCAATACCATTCCTTTAAGCGCTGCCGCCGCGCAGTGCAGCAAGATCCGCCAACTCTCCGTGGCCCCGCTGATCGCCGACACGATCCAGCGTATCGCCAAGGGAGATTCGGTCATGAGTTTGTTCACCGAGTAATCACTCGGAACAAAAAGCAGACGCTGCGGGCTTCGGCCAATGGCGTCTTTTACTGTCGGAGTCACACTGGTCGCGGTGGACTCTTTTTTGGAGTTAGATATGAAATTTGTCGCTTTTGAGCGCGCTAAGCAGGGCACGGGTGCGAGCCGCCGTCTCCGCATCACGGGTCGTACACCTGGCATCGTTTACGGTGGCACCGGCGAACCCCTCTTGATCGAGCTGGACCACAACGCTTTGTGGCACGCCCTCAAGAAAGAAGCCTTCCACTCCACCATTCTGGACATGGAATTCAACGGCAAGGAAAGCAAGGTCCTGTTGCGTGACGTGCAAATGCACCCCTACAAGCAACTGGTTCTGCACATCGATTTCCAACGCGTGGAAGCCAACACCAAGCTCAGCATGCGCGTGCCTTTGCACTTCAGCGGCCAGGAAAACTCCCCTGCCGTGAAGACAGACGCTTGCTTGATCAACCACGTCATCACCGAACTGGAAGTGGCTTGCTTGCCCGCCGACCTGCCTGAGTTCATCGCTGTGGACCTGAGCGGCCTGGAAAAGGGCAAGTCCCTGCACGTGAACGACTTGGCTCTGCCCAAGGGTACCGTTGCTGTGACCCACGGCAAGCCTAACCCCGTGGTCGTGTCCGTGGTGGCTCCAGTGGAAGAAGTGGCAGCTCCTGTTGCCGCTCCTGCTGCTGATGCCAAGGGCAAAAAAGGCAAGAAGTAATTAACGCCCTGCGTTGATTACCTTGAAACGGCCCACTTCGGTGGGCCGTTTTGCTTTGGGGCCACGGCCTCTGCTGTTTTGTAAGCCATAATTTTTCGCATGATCAAACTGTTTGTCGGCCTGGGCAACCCCGGCCCCGAATACGACGGCACCCGCCACAACGCCGGCTTCTGGTGGGTGGATGCACTGGCACGTGAACTCAAAGTCAACCTCGCCATGGACCGCGGTTACCACGGCCTGCTTGCCCGCACCACCATCAAGGGGGAAACCGTCTGGCTGCTGGAGCCGCAAACCTTTATGAACCTGTCGGGTAAGTCCGTAAGTGCCTTGGCCCGCTTCTTCAAAATCAAACCGGAAGAAATTCTGGTGGCGCACGACGAGCTCGATGTAGTGCCCGGTGAAGCCAAACTCAAGTTCGGTGGCAGCCATGCCGGCCATAACGGCCTGCGCGACATCCATGCCCAACTGGGCACCGGCGACTATTGGCGACTGCGCCTGGGCGTGGGTCATCCGGGCGTGAAGTCAGAAGTGGTGCATTGGGTGTTGAAGAAACCGTCGCTGGACCACCGCATTGCCATCGACCAGAGCATAGACCGCTCGCTCAAGGCCCTGCCCCATTTGCTCGCTGGCGAGATGGACAAGGCCACCATGCTGATTCACACCAGCAAGCCGCCGCGCCCCAAGCCGCCCCGTGCGCCCGCACCGCCTGCTGCGGGTGTAGCCAACGCGCCGGCCATGGAAGAAGGCGCTGCAGAGACACCTACCTCGCCACCAGCAGCCTGAAATACAAATTGCCAATTCGGAGACCTGCCATGCAAAACCCCATATTGCTTGCTACAGTTTTAGTAGCTGCTTGCGCAGTATCCACGGGCGCCGGGGCGCAAAAAGTCTACCGATGTGGCAATACCTACAGCCAGACGCCCTGCGGTGGCGGGAAGACGCTGGATACCACCTCCCCCAACGCAGCCTCGTCGGGAGCCCGCAAACAAGCGGTCGACAAAGAGAACAAGCGGCAAATGGAAGCGGCCAAAGCCATGGAAAAAGCAAGGCTGGCGCAAGAAGCTGAAGCCTTGAAGCGTCACCAAGCGGAGCTCAAGGCGATGGAAGAAGAAAAAAACAAAGCCGCCAAAGGAACGACCGCAGCCACGGCGTCGGCACAGGCGCCCCTGAAGAACAAGAAGCCGCCAGAGTTCTTTACCGCCAAACAAGCCCCCACCGAGAAGCCCTGAAAAGGGCCTGAACGCGAGCGAGGGTCAGGCCAGCTTGCCTGACGCGGCCTGCAAACGCAGGTATTTCTGCATCAAAGTTTCTTTGCTCTCCACAAACTCCGGGTTCACCGGAATGCAAGCGACCGGACACACCTGCACGCACTGCGGTTCATCGAAATGGCCCACGCACTCTGTGCATTTATGCGGATCAATTTCATAAATCTGCTCGCCCAGGTAGATGGCCTCATTCGGGCACTCCGGCTCGCACACATCGCAATTGATGCACTCGTCGGTGATTAACAAGGCCATGCTCAACCCACCTTCGCCATCAGGCGTGTATGCACCACGGGCGCCACGAACTGCGCCACATCGCCCTTCAGGGTGGCAATCTCGCGCACCAAGGTGCTAGAGATGAATTGGAAGCGGGAGTCCGGCGTCAAAAATACGGTTTCCACTTCCGGCGCCAGTGATTTGTTCATGCCAGCCAACTGTGCTTCGTAGTCAAAGTCTGTCACTGAACGTACTCCGCGCACCATGGCACGGGCGCCGTGGGCGACCGCAAAGTCGCGCACCAGACCGGTGAAGCTTTCCACCTGCACGTTATCCAGAGGCTGGAACACTTCGCGCACCATCTCCAACCGCTCCTCGAGGCTGAACATGGTTTTTTTGTGGTGGGCCACGGCCACGGCCACGATCACCGTGCCGAACATGCGGGACGAGCGGCGAATCAGGTCCTGGTGCCCCAAAGTGATGGGGTCAAAGGTTCCCGGAAAAACGGCAATGACGGGTTGTGGCATGGCAAAAACGGTTGGGGTGACCAGCGAGGCTGAGGCCGGAATTATGCCGCCGTGTGCTTGAGCAGGTGCGCATGCACCGCGCCGGCCTTGAGGTGCCTGTGGACACTCAGTCCCACGGCGCTCAGGGTTTCATCGGTATACGCAGTGGGCGACTCCAGATACACCCAGCCCTCAGGCGCCAGCGCACGGGCACACGCGCCCAGTGCGGGCTCGAACAGCGGCGCGTCAAACGGGGGGTCGATGAAGATCACATCCAGGCTGCCGGGTGCCGCCTGCCGTATAGCGGCAACCCCGTCACCGCGCTGCACGTGCACAGCGCTGGCTTCGAGTTGCGCTTGGGTTTTTTTGAGCTGCTCGATCAAGGCGCCGTCCTGCTCAATGATGAGCACATCTTTCGCGCCACGGGACGCAGCTTCAAAGCCGAGAGCACCAGTCCCGGCAAAAGCGTCCAGGCATCGCAAGCCGGTCATATCCTGTCCCAGCCAGTTAAACACGGTCTCGCGCACGCGATCCGGCGTGGGACGCAAGCCGGGTTTGTCGGCCACTTTGAGTTTGGTGCGCTTCCACAAGCCCCCGATGATCCGGATTTCGTGGCTCTGGCCGGCGCGGGGTCGCGCGGGGCTCTTGGGCTTAGCGGCAGCGCTGCGCGGTGAGGTATCTTTGGCGTTCATGCGGGGAGCTTAACTGAATGCACTGCGATCAACGGCCTGACTCAGGCGCGCCCAGCACGACTGTCGCCATACGCGCCGGCTGCAGTTTGCGGGCCATGGCGGCACGGACGTCGGCAAGGGTCAGCCGCTCCACCTGCTGCGTCCAAGTGTCCAGATAGTCCAGCGGCAGGCCGTTCCAGGCGATGTTGGCCACGTTGTCGAGCAGCTTTTTGTTGCTGTCGATGCGCAGGGCAAATCCGCCGATCAGGTTGTCTTTGGCGGCTTGCAGCTCTTTCTCGGTGGGGCCCTCTTCCACGAACTTGGTTACCACCTCGCGCACCAAAGTCAGTGCTTGCTCCGCCTGGTCAGGCCGCGTTTGCAGACCAATGGTGAAAGCACCCGCATGCATACCGGGCGCAAAGTAGCTGTACACGCTATAGGTGAGCCCCCGCTTCTCGCGCACCTCTTCGGTCAAGCGGGCAGTAAATCCGCCGCCACCCAATATGTGGTTGCCCACCGTGAGCGCGAAGAAATCCGGGTCATTGCGCTTGAAACCCGGCTGCCCCACCAGCACATGCGCCTGAGCTGAAGCAAACGGAATGCGTACCTCGCTCGCCGCAGTAAGCGCTGCCACTTCGGGCACTGCCGGCTGCTCGGTGCAGCCACCTTGCGGCACGCGGGCCAGCAGCTTGGCCACCAGCGCATCCGCCTGCGCACGGTTGAGCGCACCTACGATGCTGACCTGTGTCGCACAAGCACGCAGCACCTTGGCGTGCAGGGCACGCAGGTCTTCCACGTTCGTCCGCAACAGGCTGACCTCAGTCGTCTCACGGCCATAGGGGTGGTTGCCATACACCGCTTGATTGAACGCGCGCCCGGCCAATGTGGCGGGGCGGGTGTTGGCTTCCTTCAGGCTGGCAATCATCTTGGGACGGTCACGCAGCCATGGTGCTTCGGGAAACGAGGGCTCGCCCAATTGGCGGGCAGCCAGCGCCACTGCTTTGTCCAGCAGCTCCGGGTAGGTCAGCGAGCGCAGGCCAAAGCTCATGCGGTCGGCACTGGCACTGCCGCCGAAGGACGCGCCAAGGTCCGCCCAGGCTTCGCTGAGCTGGTGCTCGTCCAGCGCGGGGCCAGCACCGCTGGCGCGCACGCCGTTGGATGTGCTGGCAGCCATCAGGCTGGCCAATCCGGGCTTGTCGATTGGGTCGCGGCGGGAGCCGGCATCCAGATCGATCTGCACGTCCACCATCGGAATGACGGGGCTCTCAACGAGGTAGACACGCACGCCGCTGGGCTGCGTCCAGTGCTGGATGGGAATGCCCGCCCACACGGAGTGCATACCAAATAGGGCGATAGCGCACGCCAATAGTGCGCGAGCAGCTATGAATTTAGGAGTAGTCATGGAGTCAAGGGCTGGAAGCGCTGTTCAATGGCGAAGGCCTACCGCGGGGACGCGGGGCTTGCGGGTCGTGTCTACCGGCTGGGGCACCAAGGTGGCCACGGTCAGGGCGTCATCACCAAAGTATTTGGCAGCAACCGCTTGCACCTGCGCCGCTGTGATTTTGCGCAAGCGCTCTAGCAGCAGTTGGTCGGCACCCAAGGGAAAGCCGTTGATCCAGCTCACACCCAGCAAGCGGGCCTGGTTGAACACGCTGTCTTGCTTGTAGACCTCGCCCGCCACCCAGCGGTTTTTAACGCGGGTGAGTTCGGCCTCAGTCACACCGTCTTTGGCGACCAGAGCCACCTGCGCGCGCAATGCAGCCTCCACCTCGGCCGCCGTTTTGCCCACGGCGGGTATGCCGTAGAGGGAAAAGATCTGCGGGCCTCGCGCCGTGAGTCCGTAATACGCCCCGGCCTCATCCGCCACGGGTTTTTCCGACAAGGTCAGCGCGCGCGGCAGCCGGGCACCGTCATAGCCCGACAGCACGGCGGACAACACGGTCAGCGCCAATGCGTCGTCACTGGTCGCGTCCGTGGGGGCCGCCGCCGTCGCTGGCAAACCGGCAGGCTTGAGACCGGGCACTTTGAAAGCCAGCGCCACATAAGCCTGCTCCGCGGGCGCCTTAAAGTCCAAGCGGCGCATACCGCTTTGCTCGGGCTCAGTGCGTGGCTTGCGCTCGGGAACAGCGTGCACCGGCAGGCTGCCGTAATACTTTTCCGCCAGCGTGCGCACGGCGTCCACATCCACATCTCCTGCCACGATCACGGCAGCATTGGTCGGTGTGTACCAGCGACGGTAGAAGGCGCGGGCGTCGTCGGGCGTCATGCTCTCCAGGTCGCTCATCCAGCCCACAATGGGGCGGCGGTAAGGGTCGGCCTGGTAGATCACGGCATCCATGGCCTCGTGCAGGCGGGCGTGGGGCTTGTCTTCGGTGCGAAGGCGGCGCTCCTCTTTCACCACCTCCAGCTCTTTGGCAAACACCTCATCCGTCCAGGTGTTGTTGGCAAAGCGGTCAGATTCCAGACGCATCACGTCTTCGAGCTTCGCGGAGGGAATCTGCTGGAAGTAGCCGGTGTAGTCCTTGCTGGTGAAGGCGTTTTCGCGGCCACCCAGCGCGGCGACCTTGCGCGAGAAATCGCCGGCCTTCACGGTGGGCGTGCCCTTGAACATCATGTGTTCCAACAGGTGGGCCACGCCGCTGGTGCCATCCACCTCGTCCATGGAGCCCACGCGCACCCACACCATGTGCACCGCGGTGGGGGCACGGCGGTCCGGCTTGACGATGAGGGTCATGCCGTTCTTCAGGCTGAACTGCTGCGCCAGCGTGCCCGCCGGCGTGGTTTGCACCTCGGCGGCCGAGGCTGGCAGTGGCAGC
>RFQA01000061.1 GCA_009925925.1 Betaproteobacteria bacterium | reverse complement strand
CCTTCTGACCGATCGCAACGTACACGCAGGTCATGTTTTGACCCTTCTGGTTAATGATCGCGTCGATCGCCACGGCGGTCTTGCCGGTCTGACGGTCACCGATGATCAATTCGCGCTGGCCACGGCCGACGGGAACCATGGAGTCGATAGACTTCAGGCCGGTCTGCATAGGCTGGCTCACGGATTCGCGGGCGATCACACCAGGTGCCACCTTTTCGATCACGTCAGTCATTTTGGCGTTGATCGGGCCTTTGCCGTCGATAGGCTGACCCAGCGCGTTGACCACGCGGCCACGCAACTCGGGACCCACGGGCACTTCCAAGATGCGGCCTGTGCATTTCACAGTGTCGCCTTCGGAAATGTGCTCGTATTCACCCAAGATCACAGAACCCACGGAATCACGTTCCAGGTTCAGTGCCAGACCGTAGGTGGGCAAGCCATCGCTACCGGCGGGGAATTCCAACATTTCGCCCTGCATCACGTCGGACAGACCGTGAATGCGGCAGATACCGTCGGTCACAGAGACCACGGTACCTTGGTTGCGGATGTCTGCGCTCGCGGACAAACCGTCAATACGGCTCTTGATCAATTCAGAAATTTCTGCGGGATTGAGTTGCATGACTCTTTCCTTCTTTCTTTGGTTGGGCTGACAGCGAAAGGCTAAGCCTTATGCTGAAAGAGCCACTTTCATTTGTTCCAGACGGGCCTTGACGGATGTGTCAAGAACTTCGTCACCCACCACCACGCGGATCCCGCCAATCAATTCAGCGTCCAACTCAACGGAAAGGTTGAGCTTGCGGCCGAAACGCTTCTCGAGAGAAGCGGCGACTTCCGCCAATGCAGCTGCATCGATCGGGAAGGCGCTGTACACGACGGCATCAGAAAAGCCGCCCTGGGCGTTCTTCAGTGCACGGAACTGGGCTGCGATTTCCGGCAACGCTGCGAGGCGTCCGTTATCGATCACAGTGCGCAGGAAGTTCTTTCCCTGCTCAGGCAGTGCAGCCTTGATAACTCCGGCAACCAAGTCAAAAACTTGAGTGTTGGAGCTATTGGGGTTGCCGGCGAATTGCTGCAGTTGGCTGTTGCGCGCAACTTCAGCAAGTTCGTCCAGCCACACAGCTGCAGCGCTCAAGTCCGCTTGCGTAGCCTTGAACAAAGCTTCGGCGTAAGGCCTGGCGATGGTGGCAAGTTCAGCCATGTGATTCCCTTACAGCTCAGTCTTCAGGCGGGACAGCAGATCTGCGTGCACGCCAGCATTGACTTCCTTGCGCAGGATCTGCTCAGCACCTTTGACGGCGAGTGCGGCGACCTGTTCACGCAAAGCGTCCCGGGCCTTCACGGACTGCTGCTCGGCTTCAGCCTTTGCAGCGGCAATGATGCGGTTGCCTTCTTCCACGGCGCGGGCCTTGGCTTCTTCGACAATCGTCTGGGCACGGCGCTCGGCATCAGCCAAGCGGGTTGCAGTTTCATTGCGTGATGTAGCCAGTTCGGCTTCCACGCGCTTGTTGGCGTTGGCGAGTTCCGCCTTGGCCTTGTCGGCGGCAGCAAGGCCGTCGGCGATCTTCTGTGCCCGCTCGTCCAGCGCTTTTGTGATCGGGGGCCACACGAATTTCATCGTGAACCACACCAGGATCGCAAAAACGATAGCCTGCAGGAACAGGGTAGCGTTAATGTTCACGGTTTGATTCCTTCTCTAACGTGAAGGGGCCGTTGTTTACTTCAGAACGAAGGGGTTGGCGAATGCGAACAGCAGAGCGATCGCAACACCGATCAGGAACGCAGCGTCAATCAGACCAGCCAAGATGAACATCTTGGTTTGCAGTTCGTTCATCAATTCGGGTTGACGAGCAGAAGATTCAAGGAACTTGCCACCCATCAGTGCGATACCGATAGATGCGCCGATAGCGCCCAGACCAACGATCAAACCGCAAGCCAGTGCCACGAGGCCGAGAATGTTTTCCATGAGAAGCTCCTAAAAGTTAGTGGAAAAGAAAAAGAAAAACGAAACAGAG
This sequence comes from Betaproteobacteria bacterium, assembly GCA_009925925.1. GTDB lineage: Bacteria > Pseudomonadota > Gammaproteobacteria > Burkholderiales > Burkholderiaceae_C > Allorhodoferax. Next base: position 14,938 of record RFQA01000061.1, on the reverse strand, counting down.
AAAAAGTTACATCAATGTGCGTCGTGCGCTTGACCGGTATAGATCAGCGTCAACATCATAAAGATGAAGGCTTGCAAGGTGATCACGAGGATGTGGAACAGTGTCCACACGGTTCCGGCGACGATGTGACCAATGGCCAAACCAACACCGGTTGCCGACAGCGCCCAGCCGCCGCCCATCAGGGCAATCAACATGAACACCAACTCACCTGCAAACATGTTGCCGAACAACCGCATGCCATGGGACACGGTTTTGGCAAGGTATTCGATCATCTGCATCAGGAAGTTCACGGGATACAAAGCCCAGTGATCACCGAAAGGTGCAGCAATCAGTTCGTGCGCCCAGCCACCCAGACCCTTGATCTTGATGTTGTAAACCAGGCAGACAAACAAAACAGAGCAGGACAAACCCAATGTGGTCGACAAATCAGCAGTGGGAACCACGCGCATGTAGTCCTTGAAGCCCATGGCAGGACCGGCGCTGTGCCAGATGGCAGGAATCAGGTCGACTGGCAACATGTCCATGGCGTTCATCAGGAAAATCCATACAAACACAGTCAAGGCCAGAGGGGAAATCAATTTGCGGCTGGTGGCGTTGTGAATCACGCCCTTGGCCTGGTTCTCCACCATCTCGGACAGGATTTCTACGGCAGCCTGGAAGCGGCCGGGTACGCCGGAAGTTGCCTTGCGGGCTGCATTCCACAAAAGGAAACATCCCAAAACACCCAATACCACCGAGAAAAAGACGGAATCCAAGTTGAACAGGCTGAAGTCAACAATGCTCGTTTGCTTGACGCTTTCGAAGTCAAAGTTTTTCTGCAAGTGCTGCAGGTGGTGCTGAATGTACTCACCAGCAGATGGGGCATGGGTTTCAGCGTGTTCAGAAGCCATATGTCACCAAAATTCAAAGGTTTACGGCGGAATGCCGGTGCTTGGATTGCAGCCACGCGGCTACCCAATACACCTTCATCGTCACCACGAAGCCAACCACCAGGGCCAGCCAATTCAGCGCGGGAACCAGTTTGGGAGCTGCCAGCAGCAATGCCACCGTCAAAACCACCTTCACTACTTCCCACACCACAAAACTCAAAAAGGCCGCCCCTGAGTCCTTCAACAATGCTTGCCTGCGCAATCCGCGGGCCAACACCATGGCGGGAACAATCACCGCCAACGCTCCGTATGCGGCAGACATTCCTGCCGCACGACCAAAGCTCCAACCCGCAATCACTGCAACCACCAAAGCGGTTGCGATCTGCATACCGATGACCCGCCAAGGGGATACCGGAGGGTTGCGCTGGCGCCATTGCCGGGCTTCTTCAGCCGTCAGGGGCTTGAACTCCTCATCTGCCACCCCATCTGGGTTGTCAGAGTCTGCGGAAACAGGGGCTGCGTGCGTGTTTGTCATTGTCAAATTCGCGCTCAGACTGCTACCCAGTTCAATGCACAGCCTCTGATTATACGTAGAAACCCGCTTTCACCAGCAAATCCGCGAAATCCCCACAGCATCAGTTCTCTGTAAGGATGCGCAGTCAGGCGCCACGCAGGCAAAACCGCGGCGACGATAATGCGCAAACACGCTTGCCTGGCGCTTTGTTACAGGCTTCTATGACTGTGCTGTGACAGGCACGGCATGACCACCCATTTGAAAGGCGCATCCATGGCCACCCCACCGACACCCGGCAACTTCCCGGAAATTCCCCGCTCAGAATCCTTGATCGAGTACCCCTCCCAATTCCCCATCAAGGTGATGGGACATAAAGTGGACGGATTGGTGCATGCCATCACCATGATCGCCAAGGAATTCGACCCCGGCTTTGACGCGTCCACCATCGAATTGCGCGAAAGCAAGGGCGGTAACTACCTCGGCGTGACCATCACCATCACCGCCACCAGTCGCGAGCAACTCGATGAGCTGTACCGAACCCTGAGTACGCACCCCATGGTGAAAGTGGTGCTGTAAAGCGGTGGACATCGACCTCCAGCAGCGTGGCCGGTTGGACTATGTGCCAACCTATGAAGCCATGCAGAGCTTTACCAACGAAAGAGACGTAGGACCCTCGTCGGGTGTGCGTGACCAGCTATGGATTTGTGAGCACCCTTCCGTTTTCACACAGGGCCTTGCAGGCAAGCCGGAGCACATCTTTATGCCCGGCGACATTCCGGTGGTGCAAACCAACCGGGGCGGACAGGTAACGTACCACGGCCCCGGGCAGGTGATGGGCTACCCCATGATGGATCTCAAGCGCGCAGGCTATTTCGTCAAAGAATACGTGTACCGCATTGAAGAGGCGGTGATCAAAACGCTGTTCCATTTTGGGGTGACCGGGCACCGCGTCGCAGGTGCGCCCGGCATTTACGTGCGACTGGACGACCCCACCGGACACGCGCCCTTGGTGCAACGCCCACAGCACGGCGCTGCCACCCGCACAGACCCAGATTTCACCGGGCTGGGCAAGATTTCGGCATTGGGCATCAAAGTCAGCCGCAACTGCACGTACCACGGCGTCGCCCTGAATGTGGCCATGGACCTGGAACCCTTCTCACGTATCAACCCTTGCGGCTATGCCAAGCTCCAAACGGTGGACCTTTCTACAATCGGGGTCCAAGTCAGCTGGCAGGACGCCGCTGATGTGTTGGGCCACAAGCTCGCCACTTACCTTGCACCCTGAGGGTGCCACCGGGGCAACTGCCTCCCTGAACCTACGCCACACCATGAGCCAAAGTGACACCACCCGCGAAACCAGCACCGCCAACCCCACCGTGCGCGAAGCCCAATCGACCGCGGACTACAACCCCCTGGCCAAGCAAAAGGCCCAGGCGAAATTAGCGCGTATCCCGGTGAAGGTGCAGCAAGGTGAAGTACTGAAAAAGCCGGACTGGATCCGCGTCAAAGCCGGCAGCCCGACGACCCGCTTCTACGAAATCAAGGAGACACTGCGCGCCAACAAGCTGGTTACCGTGTGCGAAGAGGCCAGCTGCCCCAACATTGGTGAATGCTTCGGCAAGGGCACAGCCACTTTCATGATCATGGGTGACAAGTGCACCCGCCGCTGCCCCTTCTGCGATGTGGGCCACGGCCGTCCCGACCCGCTGGATGTGAACGAGCCCGACAACCTGGCCAAGACGATTGCCCAGCTCAAACTCAATTACGTGGTGATTACCAGCGTAGACCGCGACGACCTGCGCGACGGCGGTGCCGGCCACTTCGTGGAGTGCATCCGCAAAACGCGCGAACTCTCACCCAAGACGCAGATCGAGGTACTGGTGCCCGACTTCCGCGGCCGCGACGACCGGGCGCTTGAAATTCTGAAGGCCGCGCCACCCGATGTGATGAACCACAACCTGGAAACCATTCCCCGCCTCTATAAGGAAGCGCGCCCCGGGTCGGATTACCAATTTTCACTGAACCTGCTCAAGAAATTCAAGGCGCTCTTCCCCGACGTGCCCACCAAGAGCGGCTTGATGGTCGGCTTGGGCGAGACCGACGAGGAAATTCTGGAAGTCATGCGCGACATGCGCGCCCACAACATCGAGATGCTGACCATCGGCCAGTACCTCGCCCCGAGCACCAGCCACCTGCCGGTGCGCCGCTATGTCCACCCCGACACCTTCAAGATGTTCGAAGAAGAGGCCTACAAAATGGGCTTCAAACACGCGGCGGTCGGCGCCATGGTGCGCTCCAGCTACCACGCAGACGTTCAAGCCGGTCACGCAATGAGTGCTGTGGACGAACAGTAGTTGACGAGAAAAATCAACAGGGATTTTTCAAATCCTGTTGGCGAAAGCTACAAGTCCTCCAATGGGATTCAAAAATTCCGGTATCTCTGCATGATCAATGGCATTGGTGCGTTGGCGTCGATGGAGTCTTGACTGTCAAATTTCAATCGGCGGCAACAATCCAATCCTATTTGTCTAGCTCAGTGAGAGTCTCATTGGTAGCTATCTTTGGCATCTCCCAGCCCCGGGGTCGTTGACGAATTGACGGTCCGACTTGGCAGCAATCTGCGAGTGCCAAATACTTAAACTCCTCAATCTTTGCCATATTTGGACGAACGTGGGCCGTACAACAGCCCGTTCCTCTGCCCAGCAGACATAAGACGGTTGGCGGTCATGCCTGCAATCTTGTGACTCTGGTCCGTCGTGCTCGCAATCACCTGCTTCACTATGGCTGCGACCAAAAGAACGGCCAAACCACCCTGCTGGTTGTTCTGCCCCTCTTCACTGGACGCTGTTGCGTTTCCAGCCCATAGCAGCTTGCCTGTTTTTAAGTCCATCAACTTCGCATCAGCGGTGACCACCGTCACACTGTTAACAACCTGAAAACTTGAACCGTATTTGCTGATGTTGACGTAGAGCGCAGCATCTGCGCCGAATATTTGCCTCAGCTTTTCAGGCGCAGCACCATGCATTTCGGCAGGCTGGGTCATGCCGTTCTCACGGAACGTTTCTGTCACCAAACTCACTGGAAAGACGTAATACCCAGACTCGGCCAGCGGGAATGTCGCCTGAGACAAAACGCTGTAAGGCGCGTAGACCTCCGGCGTGCTGTTGAGCGGCGGTAACACCAGAATGGAGCGTGGCCGACTTTCCTTGTACGCGGTGTAGTCAAACGGAGGCGCCGTTGCGCAGCCCGTCACCAGTGCCGCAGCACAGGCGACCGCCAACAAGCGGCAAGTTTGTTTCCATTGCATAGGATCCCCCTTTTATTTCCTGAAATTACGCAGTAAAAAGTCCACATAGATTTCCGACTCCGGAAACAGCTTCTTTTCCGTCTGCATTTGCACCATGAACTGATCAGGCTTGCCTTGCTTTCCGTACAACAAGCCCAAATGAGCGTGATAACCCGGGGGGACTGCGCCACCGCTGACCCGAATCTTCTGCAGATCAGTTTCCATTGATTGCACTTGAGCGTCCAGGTTTTGGTTGTCTGCACGGAAGTACTGGTCAAGATGGGCTTGGTAAGCCTGCCACTGATAAAGGGTCGCGGGTTTGGTAGCACAGCCGGACAAAGCCAATCCCAAAGCGGCCGCAGCAGCGACCGGCATCCATCGAATGGTCATATATAGCCCTTAAGAATGAAATGAAAAGCACCACCGAATCCAATGACTTCTCGCTCTGACAAGCTGTACTCACCGGCCCCTTGGGACGAAAAAACCACCTCAGAAGTCAGCGTGTTTACAACATTGAGGTTGACTTTGGCGTAGGCAATTTGCGTTCTGCCTCGGCCCAAAATGCCAAACAGCTGCTTGTCGCCCACTTCTTTGCGGCCAAATTCGGTCACATCACCGGTGACCACATAGTCAGCACCTTTGAGTGTTTGAACCTGTTTCTTGAGCGCTGCTTCTTCCTTGATTTCGCTCATGTTCGAGCGGTCCAGCACATTGAATCGATTGCTCTGCTGCAGATGCGTGACCAGGATAGTTTGAGCCTGACTGCCAAGTCGGTCTACGTTGTCCGAAAACACGCCGCGCATGAACGTAGAGCGGTTGTCAAACTTGCCGATCGAGATGGGCGTACGCTTGCCGCTGTAACTTTGGGCGGCTGACTCCACTTTCTGAATGGGTATGGTGCGCGACCCTTCTTGCACACACCCGCTCAACGTGACCAAAATCGCCAAAGTCACCGGCAACAAGTTTACTTTTTTCATATAGGTATCACTCCCTTCATTAAAAACTGCGGCCGATATAGGCCCAAGGTCCATCCCGATAGAGCCGGGTTCAAATCGTCTGAATACAGACTATGAGTTATAAATGATCTCAAGACTTCCAAGCGAGAGCTGCAACACATCTTCCTGATGTGTCTTTCCCGAAGCACGCCCTCTTTTGCTGCTTCACGCAGGGGACGGAATCAAACCCTTCACGGGAAGTTGACGGATCACTTGCCCCTTCAAGACTTTATCTCTCAGATCTTGAAGAACCTCAGCTGCACCTCCAAAGGGAGCAAACAAATCCACAATCCACACCTGATCACCGCTTTGCCAATCCCCAGAAGCCAATTGATGGGGCTCCGCCATATAGCGCTGAGCCACCTTGTCTGACAGCTTGGCCCAAGAGACGTAGGCGATCGGCGCGTTATCGCGCATATAGAGTTTTGCCTGGTCGAGCACCAGTGGCGGCAGTACACGCCACTCCTGGTCACTGATCAAAGTATGTCGCGTCGAGTTGTGCTGCAACATTAACCAGGTTACTGCACCAAGCAAGGGCAACTTGCTCATCACCCGTTGCGCCTGGACATTGAGCTCGGCAGCAAATTCAGCAGCCTGTTCGGGAGTCATCACGCCATCAACGTGATTCTGTTTGTTAGTTGTTGTTTCGTTCATTTGTAAAGGATATCTATGTGTGTTTGAGATAACTGTGGTGGTTCTCGCCACTTATCTCTGCAACGCGGAAGCCAAGACGGCGTCGGCGATTTGAAGATCCTCGGGCTGTAATTGTCCAACCGCGGCTTTAAGTTTCAAGGACTGCATGACCCTATCAATACGCGCTTTGTACAAGTCACGCAGCGAGGCAAAGAGTTGCTGTTCAGCATTTAATACATCCGGGGTAATGCGGGTCCCGATCTTGAGGCCGATCTTGTTGGACTCCACCGCATTCCGTCCGGCAAGCACTGCAACTTCTAACGCGGCGACCTGCGCCTGACCATTGATGACGCCGGCATACGCTTGCCGTACTTGCGCAGTGGCGTTGCGCTGGGCAAGGGCCAAATCTTCAAGAGCTTTTTCTTCCAGCGCTATGGATTCGCGGATGCGGGACTGCGTGGCTCCACCACTATAGAGAGGCACCGTCAGCTGTACAGACACCGAATTGGACACTGTGTTGACCGAGAGGTCTGCCGGAGAACTGAGAGAGCCTGAGTTGTAACTTCCGTTTCGCCCTAGCATCAGATCCAACGTGGGCATGTGCCCCGCCTGGATCTTCGCGGTTTCCTGTCGGGCAACCTCCAACGCAGCTTCTTGCAGTTGAATCTGCAAATTCTTATGCACAGTACTCATCCAGTGGCTCAACTGCTGCACATCTTGAACAGGCATAGAGAAAGCTTGCTGCACCAAGCTGCTGAGATCACCTGCAGGCAATACAACGGTTTCGCCCAGTAGCTTTTCGAGCTCGGCACCTTTGACTTCCACCTCATTGTCGGCTGCGACCTTCTGAGCCTGGGTCAGGGCCAGTTTTGCGCGCGCTTCCTGCACATCCGTCATTGTGCCGGTCCCCACTGCATAGGTGCGTTCGGCAAGGGTCAGCTGTTCCCCGATAGCATGGACCTGGCTTTTTGCAAGCTCCTGACTCTGCAAGGAAAGCACCGCATCCGAGTAAGCCTGAGCGCATCGCAGCAGCAAGTCCTGCTCCGCCTGCGCGAACTGCACCAGAGATACGCGTACCTGCGCATTCGCCTGTCGCAAGCCGACCCAATGGTTCCAGCGGAATAAAGGCTGGGTGATCTGCACGGTCCATGCGGTGTTCTGCACATCGCGCTCTATGTAGGCGGCCTCAGAAAACGACGCCCCTCCAAACTGGCGACCCTTGCTCGCGTTCAGATTTGCACTGGGCAGTAAAGCAGCTCGTGCCTGAGGAAGTTTCTCCAGACCTGCAGCAAACGCATTCTGCGCGGCCTTGTACTGAGGGTCTTGCAGACGCGCCTTCTGATAGACCTCATTCAAGCCCAGTGGGGCAGACTGAGCATACACACAGCCACTGGTCAAGCTCAACACCAGACAGACAGGCGCAGCGACCAATATCAAGGAACGCAGACTATGTTTCCGTACCTTATCGTTCACGCAAAGCCTCCTGTTGGTATCGCAACATCGGGGCCAAGAGATACTGCAGCAGCCTGCGTTCGTCGGTACGGATGTCTGCAGTCACCGACATGCCTGCCTTGACCTCGCCATTGCGTCCGTTCACGGCTGTAGGCGTAAAGGTATGAGCCAAGCCAATGCGAACTGGAAACACAGGGCCCAGCTTAGGATCTTGGATTGCATCAGTTCCGACCCACAGTACTTCGCCTTCTATGAAGCCATATCGGGTGAAGTCGTAGGTTTCCACCTTATTGATGACCCTTTGGCCCACCCTCACATGACCGACATCGCGATTCATGACTTGGGCTTCGAGTTCCAAGGGCGTGTTGTCTGGGACGATAGTCATCAGCGGCTGGGCGGCAGTCACCACGCCTCCCAAGGTGGTCACGGTGAGCTGCTGAACAACACCGTCAATGGGCGCCCGAAGTGTTTGTTGCTGCAAGCGTTGACGGGTTTTGATGAGTTCTTGCTCGGCCGCATCCCGCCTTTTTACAGCGTCCACCAACTCAGCACTGGCACGGGTACGAAACTCTGCCACTGCTTGGGTGCGTTGCTCTCTCATAGCCGTCACTCCTGCCTGAGATTCCTGCAGCCGGTTTCCCTGGACTGCAATTTCCTTTTGCGCGTTGATGAGTTCCATCTGGGACTCAATCACCGCGGTTTGGGCCACATGACCGGTTTGCGCCAACTCCTGTCGCATCTGGTACTTCTGCGTGATCAATGGAAGGCTGATGCGGCTCTGTGCGAGACCGCTACTGATGGCTTCTGCGTCCGCACGCCGCTTGGAAAACTCTGAATCCAACGCAGCCAGCTTCGCACTTTGCTCAGCCAAACGGTTTTGCAAGACCGAATTTTGGTTGTGGACCACCTCGGGCGGCATATCCGTTGGTGCATTCAAGCGCTTAAGACCGGACATTTGCGCGTTGGCACGCAATACTTCACCACGGGCTTCCCAAAGCTCGCGCTCTACGCGGTCACGGTCGGCCCCCGTACTGGTGATATCCAACTCCACCAAGACATCGCCCGCCTTCACACTTTGGCCATCTCGTACGGCAATGGCTCGTACTATTCCGTTCTCCAAGGGTTGAATCACCTTGCTTTTACCGGCGGGTATCACCTTGCCCTGGGCGCTAACCACCACGTCCATCTCGGCGAAGTAAGAGAACACCAATGCAATTCCCACCATGACACATATGGAGAGCGAAACCATACGTACGATGTAAGAGGGCGGTTGTGCCATGGCAGCCATGGCAGTGGAACTGAATTGGTTGAACTCCAACTTAGTGTTCTGGCTACTCATGCTGCAGCTCCTTGCAGTTGCAACACTTGGTGAGCTTGGTAAAGCGAAGCGTACCGTCCCCCGCTAGCCAAGAGCTGTGAGTGACTACCCGTCTCCACCAGCCTGCCGTCCTCCATCACTAGAATGCGGTCGGCCAGCCGCAAGGTAGACAGGCGGTGCGCCACCACAAACACCGTACGCCCCTGCGCAATAGCGGCCATGTTGTCCTGGATGAGGCGCTCGCTCTCATAGTCCAGCGAGGCCGTGGCCTCGTCCAGCAGCAACATGCGCGGGTTGGTCACTAATGCGCGCGCAATCGCAATGCGAGCTCGCTGTCCACCGCTGAGCCTGCTACCGCGCTCACCGATCACTGTGTCATAACCGTCTGGCAGCTTGAGAATGAAGTCGTTTGCACCCGCCAGCCTGGCAGCGGCCATCACAGCCTCCATACCCAGGCCAAGGTCAGCCAAGGCAATGTTGTCACGTACGCTGCGGTTGAAAAGCAGGGTGTCTTGTCCCACCACCCCGATTTGCCTGCGCAGCCACGAGGTATCCACCAAATTGATGTCCACCCCGTCGATCAAAATGCGCCCTGACTCAGGCGTGTAAAGCCTTTGCAGCAAGCGCATCAAGGTCGTCTTGCCTGCACCCGACACACCCACCACGCCGATCACCTCACCGGGCTGCACATCAAAACTGATGTCATTCAATATCGCGGGCCCGTTCGGGGCGTATTTGAAAGTCACCCGGTTCAACGAAATATGCCCCTTCACATCGGGTGGTACCGAGCGGTGCGCGCGGAATGCTGGCTCTGGTGCTGCATCCAGAATGTCCGCCAGGCGTTTGATACTGACCTTCATCTGGGTAAAGTCCTGCCACAGGGACGACAGCTTCAAAATCGGCGCATTGACCCGACCGCTGAGCATATTGAAGGCAATGAGCCCACCCACTGTCAGCGCCCCGTCAATGACTTGCCTTGCTCCCAGCCACAGCAGCGCCACCATCAACACCTTACTCATCATGTTGATGAACTGGTTGGTGGCATTGCCCAAGTGCCCGCCTTCAAAAGATGTGTTGACATAACTTGCTAAACGTCGCTCCCACGCTCCCTGCCATTGCGGTTCCACCGCATGGCTCTTGAGCGTTTCCATGGAAGTCACCGTCTCCACCAGAAAAGCCTGGTTCTCAGCACCCAAGGCAAACTTGTCTTCCAGCTTCTTGCGTAAGAGCGGAGTGATGAGAGCTGACGCCCCAAAAAATACTGGTAGCGCCGCCAGCACCACCAGCGTCAGCGTCACGCTGTAATAGAACATCACGGCGATATACACCAGCGCGAATAGCAAATCCAACCAGCTTGTCAATGCCTGGCCGGTCAAGAAGTTGCGCACGTTGTCCAGTTCCCGCACACGGGCTACCGTGTCTCCACTGCGCCGACTCTCAAAATACGACAGCGGCAAATGCAGCAAGTGTTTGAACAACTTGGCTCCGAGCTCCACATCTACACGGTTGGTGGTGTGGCTGAGCAAATAGTGACGCATCGCCCCCAGCACCACCTCAAAAATGCTGACGCCCAACAGCGCAACCACCATCACATCGAGCGTAGACAAGGTGCGATTGGTCAGCACCTTGTCAATCACCACCTGAAAAATCAGGGGCGTCACCAGCGCGATGATCTGCACAAACAAGGAGGCAAGCAACACCTCCGCCATCAGAGTCTTGTACTTTTTGAGCGAGTACCAAAACCACCCTACGCCGAACTTGCCTGCATCGTTTGCTGCCTGATTTCCGGAACTGCCGGGGGCGCTGTCCAAGAGCCGCGCCACAATCCACTCCCCCGCAAACAAAGCATCAAACTCAGCCATGGAAAGCTGACGCGGGCTGGAATCCCCCACTTGCTGAAGGATGACGGCCCCCTCCGGTACATCGAAATCGATTTTTCCGACCAGCATCCATTGACCATCGCGTGTCGACATCAATGCAGGTAATGACACCTGTGCAATGGCCTGTGCAGACCCTGTGCGCAGCTTGGCGTCGAAGCCCAGTTGCTGCAGTATCCGCAGCATGTCGCCAACGGCCAGACGAGGCGCGTCGCTTGCTTCAACACCAGGATGTCCATAACCGCCAAACTGGTGGTTCAACTGCGCTGCATCAAGATGGAGGTGGTGAAGCCTGGCGTAAACACCTATCAGTTGTAAGGTCGATTGCACAATTAAGCTCCCTGTTTTGTTGTTATCACGTGGCCGTCAGGCGGTTTGCAAAGCAAGCAGCTCCTCATGGGCCACCACAAGCTCGTGCGGATTCAAAGGCACAAATCCCAAGGGCCCGGTATCCAGAGCTACGGCGGTGTTGGCCATCTGGTTAAACAGCAGCGCCATGCGGGCCATGTCAGCCTCGGCAGCCCGGGCATAGACGCCAGACTGGTAAGCCAACATGGCGTCTTCCGCTACTCCGGTGCTGCCATCCGTGCGGGTGAACGTGCTGTCGCCCATCACCGTCACGTCAGTGCTGGCGCCTCCGCTTGAAGATGCGCCACTGTGCATCTGAGCATTGGATTGCAGATTGATCGTGGCAATGCCTAATGCGTCCAGCGACCGGTATTCACCATCCTGCGTCTTCCCGTCGGCATTCTTGTCCTCCCACACGCCGAACTTCATCCACTGGGCATCTCCTGCATCTAGTTGGCCGTTGTGGTTGGTATCGAAGGCCCTTAAGCCCTCCAGATCCGTTTGCGCACCCTCTACGTACTGCTTGAACGCGAACTCGCTGGCGCTGCTGATCTGGTGGTCGCCATTCAGGTCCAAACCCAGCACGCCACTGCCTGGGGCAGCCCAGGCGATCTTGTCGGACACGCCATCCAGATCAATGTCGTAACTCACCTTGGAGTAACGGGTAGAGATGTAGGAGGGGACGGAGCCATCCAGCGACAACACGACCGGGGTCACATAGTCCGAATGCTCCATATAGCTCGTGGCACCTCCGCTTACGCTGTAATTGAAATACCAGATGTTTGACAGACCTCGGTCATCTGTGACCTGCCACGTGCTTTGGAAGTCAGAAAACCCTGCCCAGCGCTGCACATCCAAACCCATGCCAGTTTTGGAGTAAGAAAAATAGTTCACGCCCCCCAAGCTTTGCCAGCTCGGACTCGAGCCCAGACCGCCCGAGCCGCGGAAGACGCTCATATCTAGCAATTGGACGGTTGCAAAAGCGGTATCGCCATCGTCCATAACCTGCCAGCTAGCGCTTGCAATGTCGATACGCGATCCAGCGTTGCCTTCTGTTCCATAAAAACTGGTGGCCAACAAATTGACCGATGCATACAAATTTGGCGGGGGCTTCACCTCCACAAACGCGGTTGCCCATGCTTGCCCTCCGTTGCCGTCGTCTGCCAGGTAGTCAAAAGAAGCCGCACCCGTAAATCCGGCGGTCGGTACAAACTGCACTTGTCCGTTGACAATGGCAACCACCCCATGTGACGCATTGCCCACATTCACCAAACTCAGCGTGTCGTTCTCTGTGTCGGAGTCGTTGCCAAGGAGCTGCGCAAAGCCAATCGTCATCGTGCTGTTCACGTAGGTTTGGAACTGGTCGTCCACTGCCAGCGGCGCATCGTTGACCGCAACCACGGGCATCACCACCTGCACAGCGGGCGAGAGCAGGCCTGCAGCATCCACCGTCCTGTATTCAAATTCAGCATTGCCATTGAAATCCGGCTCCGGCACAAACACCACGTTGCCATCGGCATCCAGGCTTACCACACCGTTAAGTGCATTGCCCACCCAGCCAATGCCCAAAGCGCTCGCCGGGTCATCCACATCGCCATCGTTGGCCAGCAGCACCGCCTTGTGGATCAAGAACGTCGCGTCTTCACTAGCCCCGCTCACCACCTCACCTTGCGCGTAGGGCGCATCGTTCACGTTCTCCACCAACAAGGTGGCGGTGGCGGTGCTGGAAAGGCCATAGGCATCGGTCACGGTGTAGCTAAAACTGGCGGTGCCATAAAAGTCCGGGTCCGGCAGAAACACCACCTCTGTCACCGTTTGCCCCGCACCATTCACGCTGGTTTGCAAGCTCACCTGCCCGTGGCTGGCGTTGCCCACCGCGCTGATGTGCAGCGCCGCATTTGCATTGTTTGTGCTGTCATTGCCCAGCAACACATCGGTGCCGATGCGGAGCACCGTGTCTTCGGTACCTGCCAATACCTCGCCACTGACTTTGGGCAAGTCCAATAGCACCTCGCGGTTACCTGCCGGATTGTCCACAGCAGCGTTGGTTGCTGGCGCCGCGCTGGGTATGCCGTTGCTCACCAAGGTCGCGCGCATCTCGCGCAGCGGCATCTGGGCCTCCGTGTAGGCAGACAGGTCCAGCCCGATGCGTTGCAAAGCATCCGTATCGGCCGGTATACCAGGAGGTGGCGGGGCGTCCACCACCAGCCAGGGCGCAGCCTGCCTGGGTTCACCCAGCCCGTTGCCCAACACGGTCTCTCCAGGAGGCGGCAGGCCAGGGTCTGAGGGCAACGCTGTATGCCGGGCATCAGACGCGGGGACGCCCTTGTCCGAGGTGCGTACACGCTCGTCGTCGGATGCATACATTCGCTCCTGCGCCGGTGCGGCAAATGCGGTGGTCTGCACCGCACCCAAGCCCACCAAGGCCAGCGCCCCCATGCCTGCACCCAGCAGCGCACCTTGTTCCGCACTGCGCACCATCTGCGCAGTGGGGCTGTCTGTGCGATCGCTCCCCAGTCCAGCCGTAGATGGCACAAACACCAAGCGCTTCGGAGTCAACATGCCGTTGCTGCCACCGTTGTTCGCGCGCTTGACCTCTCCTAAGCCCACCGCCCCGGTGGCCGTAGTCTGCGTGGGCGCGCTGGCCACATTGGTACCACCATGGCGGTGCTGCTCACACTCCGCGGTGCCTTCCCAGTCGCCGGTGCGCAAGGCATCGTGTTCAAACGTAGCTTCACGCACACTGCCCCATTGGGTCACTCCTGCTTGGTCAGTCACCTTCACCTGGCCTTGGTAGCCTTCATGCTCCAGCATCTGCCCTGCGTTGATGGTGTGCAAGTTCCCTTGCGCATCCGCCTCCTGCATCTGCGTGTAGCGCATGCCCTCGGTGTCGGACTTCAGGGTGGTGCTGCTTAACGCGTCTTTATGCCCATCGGCATACGTCACTGTGCCCTCGCGCAAGTTAATGCTGGTGATCTGCAAGCTTGCCAAATCAACCTGTTCACCTTTGTCCAGCCGCGCATTCAAGTTCATATCCACCCACAGCCGAATAGCTGCAAACGCCGGGTCGCTCTTGTCCAGCACGCCATCGCCATTGGCGTCCAGCCACTCCACGTTGTTGCGCTGCAAGTGCGCGTTGGCTGTAGCCGCAAGGGCATCTGCAGCGTGGTTACCGGGCTGTGCAGCCCCTTCGGTAGCGTGCCCCGCATTGCCGCCCAGGTTCAAGATGTCGCGCGTCTCGATCTGGCCATTGCCGTTGTAGTCCAGCACCAGCATGCCTTGCGGCTTGCCTTGTGCATCGGTGGCACTGACCCATTGGGTTTTTTCAAAGTAGCCATCGCCCTCGGTGTCGCGGTACAGGGTGCGGGTTTGGACTGCGTGTTCAGCTTGCTGGTCTTGCAAGCTCTGTAGCGCTTGGGTACTGGCCTTTACAGCTTCCGTGTTCAGGTGCACCACCAGCACCCCAAAGCTCTGCGTCTTGAAGTCTGCACTCTCAGCCGCGTTGCCCTCCAGCGCATAGGCCTGGTTGCCGTGGTAGGCGTGCCCCCCGGCACCTGCGCCCAGTTGTGCGGCTATTTCCCCTTGGCCTGCACCTTCTGCCAAGAGCTGCTGCATGTGGCCCAGCTGGGTTTGCACTTGCCAGGCC
>RFQA01000007.1 GCA_009925925.1 Betaproteobacteria bacterium | reverse complement strand
GGCGTGCCTGGAATTCGCTGGCGTTTTCCAGCTGGGCCAAGGTGGGCGTGGAGGTGGTAGCAGAAGTGGACATGGCGGTGGCGTTCGGTGGTGGGCAGTTCACACAAACGGGTAGCCTGCTGGTTCAGGGCCGGCTCCCGGGGACTTTGCAGGCTGGGCCCGCAAAGCGGCTTTAAGCGTTGGCGGCGAAAGCGGTGTAGCTGGTCTCGTCCATCAGGCCTTCGAGTTCGGCCTGGTTGGCCAGCTTGACCTTGAAGAACCAGCCGGCACCCAGCGGGTCGGTGTTGGCCAGCGAGGGGTCGTCGCGCAGGGTTTCGTTGACCTCGGTGATTTCGCCGGTCACGGGCATGTACACGTCAGCGGCCGCCTTCACGGACTCGACCACGCCGGCCACGGCCTTGGCGTCAATGCTGGCGCCCACGGCGGGCAGATCCACAAACACCACGTCGCCGAGCGCATCCTGCGCGTGGTGGGTGATGCCGACGGTTGCGATATCGCCATCGACCTGGAGCCATTCGTGATCGGCTGTGTATTTGATAGACATAACGTTCTCCTGAAACTTGAAAAAAGGGTTTGCGGTAAAGGGTTGAACCACCGGAACTGGAACCTGCCAGACGCCACTGTAGCGGCTGAATCTGCAGTTTCCGGCACCAAGCTGTCTTGGATCAGCCGCGGTAGTAGTTCGTGGGCACAAAGGGCATGGCACTCACCACCATGGGCACCGGTTTGCCGCGGACTATGGCCACCACCGGGGTGCCCAAAGCCGCCAGCGAAGCGTCGATATAGCCCATGGCCACGCACTGGTTGATGGTGGGGCCGAGCAGACCGCTGGTGACTTCGCCGATACGGTTGCCCGCGCCGTCTTGCAGCTCGGTGTGCTCGCGCACCGGAATGCGCTCCTGCGCAATCAGGCCCACCCGCTTTTTGGTGCCTTTTGTGCCGCTAGCCCCGGTGGAATCTGCGAGAGCAGCTAGGATTTTTGTAGCGCCGGGGAAGCCGCCTGCGCGCGCACCACCGGTGCGGCGCACTTTCTGGATGGCCCAGTTCAGGCTGGCTTCTACCGGCGTGGTGGTGGTGTCAATGTCGTTGCCATACAGGCACAAGCCGGCTTCCAGGCGCAGGGAGTTGCGGGCACCCAGGCCGATGGGCTGTACTTCGGGCTGTGCCAGCAGGGCGCGGGCCAGGGCTTCGGCGTGCTCGTTGTGGACCGAGATCTCAAAACCGTCTTCACCGGTGTAGCCGCTGCGGGTGAGGAACACGTTGATCTTTTGGGTGCCGGTGTCGACCGTGAAGTCTCCACCCGTCATGAACACCAGCTTTTCCACGCCGGGTGCCAGGCGGGCCAGCGCCGTCACCGCCTGCGGGCCTTGGAGGGCCAGCAGCGCGTAGTCGGGCAGGGGGGTGACCTGGCAGCGCTTGCCGATCTGGGCTTGGATGTGGGCGATATCCCCCGCCTTGCAGGCACCGTTGACGATGACGAAGAGTTCGTTTTGCGCCTTTTTGAAGAACATCAGGTCATCGATGATCGTGCCCTCTTCGGTGAGCAACAGGCCGTAGCGCTGTTTGCCCACGGGCAGGTCGATCACGTCCACCGGCATCAGGCTCTCAAACGCCGCGCAGGCGTCCGGGCCGCTCAGGCGCAGCTGGCCCATGTGGGACACGTCAAACAGGCCGGCGGCTTTGCGGGTGTGGTGGTGTTCGGCCATCAGGCCTGCAGGGTACTGAACCGGCATGGAGTAACCGGCGAACGGCACCATGCGGGCGCCCAGCTCTGTGTGCAATGCGCTGAGCGGCGTGGTCAACAAGGTTGTGTCAGAAGCGGACATGGCGGCGATCCAAACATTCCCGGCGCGATACGCCGGAGGGGCAATCCAAACCCGGATGCACGCAAGTCTGCGCCCATCCGGTGCTGCCCCCGCTGTCCGCTTTACCTGAGAGATTCGCCGGGCCTGCGTGCACGGGGTGGGGTGCGCAGACTGCGGGTTGCTCCTTCGGTGGTTTGCAGGCCGCTGTGCGGTGCAAACTCTCTCCAGTGGGGTGTTGCCGGCAGAGCAAGCCTTGCCGGCAGGGATCAGTCCTTTTGCCTGAGCGTTCAGACCGCTGCAATCAGCCGTCCTGCGCCTTCGGCGGCCCCGTGAAGGGCTCTCTCCTGAACGGAGCCGATTCTAAACCAGCCACAGCGCCGGCGGGCCACTTGTTACCATTCGGCAGGCATTTGCCGGTTTTCATCTTCATTGCATGCTCTATCTATTCCGGCTGGTGCTGATCAGCATCCAGTTCCTGTTGGCCTCTGTGGTCAACCTTCTGATCTGTTTTTCCCGGCCCTTCAATCCCGACAATTCCCGGCTCTCAGGGTGGATGTTTTCAGTCCCCGCGCTGAAGATTCTGGGCCTGAAGATGCGCCTGGAGACCGAAGGCTTGAAAACTCAGCTCAACCCCTTTGTGATCGTGGCCAACCACCAGTCCAACTGGGACTTGTTTGTACTGGGTTGCGCGGTGCCACGGCGCACGGTGTCACTGGGCAAAAAGAGCTTGAAGTGGATTCCCTTTTTCGGCCAGATTTACTGGCTGGCCGGCAACATCCTGATCGACCGGGGTAACGCAGTCAAAGCCAAAGCGGCCATGTTGCACACCACGGCGGTGATGCAGGAGCAGGACACGTCGATTTGGGTGTTTGCCGAAGGCACCCGCAACCTCGGCCGGGGCATGCTGCCGTTCAAAAAGGGCGCCTTCCAGATGGCCATTAACGCGGGCGTGCCCATCGTGCCGC
This sequence comes from Betaproteobacteria bacterium, assembly GCA_009925925.1. GTDB lineage: Bacteria > Pseudomonadota > Gammaproteobacteria > Burkholderiales > Burkholderiaceae_C > Allorhodoferax. The sequence continues at coordinate 35,290 of RFQA01000007.1, read as the reverse complement.
TGTGTTGCAGCAACTACAAAAAGACCATGCGCCTGAACCGCTGGAACAGCGGCAACATCATCGTCAAGACACTGGCACCCATTCCCACCTCGGGCATGACGCTGGACGACATGCCTGCCTTGATGGAGCAGTGCAGGGCGCAAATGGAGGCTTGCATCGCCGAGCTGGACGCCCGCGCGGCCGCCCTCTGAATTCAGCGGGCAGTCTGATGCTCGCCGAACCAGGTCAGCACGTCGTTCCACAATGGTTGTGCCTGTCTGCGGAAGTAGCCCATGTGGCCGATGGGCCCTATGCCTTGTTGACCGGGGTGGATGTCCACCTTGCTCACGGTGGTGTTGCTGTAGGCGGCCATAAAGGCATCGCGTGACGCGGGTGGCGCCCAAAGGTCATCGGTCGCATTGGCCGCGATGATGGGGGTGCGCACCCTCCCGAACAAACCGGCCACATGCGGCATGCCGGGGTCATCAAAGAAGTAGCGCGGAAACTTGCACCAGCGCTTCCAATCCCGGTAAACGCCTAGTGGCAAGTCCTCGCCCATCTGGAGCTTGCTCCAGGCCAGATAGCCCTTCCAGCGGGTGAGCAGCGGGCCGATGACGTGCCACATCAGCAGGACCTTGAATTGCTCGGCACGTGGCATCCAGCCGTGCCAGCCCGCCCCGGTGGCAAAGGTATAAAACCGTGCGACCCTGTCGTGGTTGGGGAGCAGGCCGAATGCATGGCCACCGAACGAGTGCCCCACCATGAAAAGAGGAACGGTGTCATCCGCCATAGCGTCTACCGCAGCTGCAACATCGTGAAAAGCCCAATCCAGATAGTCCATCTGAAAGCCTCGTAAATCGGCCGGTTTGGAGAGGCCTATGCCGCGGTAGTCCACCGTCAGAGTGGTGTAGCCCTGCTGCGCAGCGAAGAGTGCGAAGTTCTTGTAAAACAGCTGCGGAACGCCAGTGGCACCTGCGACCACCAGATGCCCGCGCAGAGGGCCTGTGGCGGTGTAACGCAGGGCTTGCAATGCATATCCGTCACGGGTTGTGAGTGTCAGTGACTCCGGTGTGTTCATGGGCTGGTGGGCTTTCATGGCGGGCTGGGAAATCATGGTTTGGATGCGATGCTCAGACGAATCAAGTCCACCAGTGCGTCGGTGGTGTTTTGCATGGCGTCTACCTGCCCGGCCACGCGGGCCTGGATGAGGGCGCCTTCGTACGCAGACACCATCAATGCCGCAAGGTTGGCGCTCCGGGCAGGGGCGACTCCGGCGCTTTCCAAAGCCAAGCCTAGCTGCTCGCGAATATGGGCGAATCCCTTTGCCAAGGCCTCCCGAATGGCGATGTCTTCCGGTGTCGATTCAGATGCCATAGAGGCCAGCGGACAACCTTGCTGGTAGCCGCTGCCGGCCAGCAGTTTCTGGGCGGATGCCATCCATGCCTGCAAAGCATCTGCGGGGTCCGCATGTCGTTGCATGAGCTTTGCCAGTCCTACGGTGATCTGGCCGACCACGAGGTCGATCGCTGCAATGGCCAATTCTGACTTGCCACCGGGGAAGTGGTGGTACATGACCCCCTTGGGGGCACCGGCTTCCGACAAAAGCTCACTCAAGCCCACACCGTGAAAGCCGGTGCGTCGCAGGGCATTCAGCATCGCAGCAATCAGCCGATCCCTTGTGGGGGCGGGGATGTTGTCGGCAATGGGGGGTGGTGGGTTGTGAGTGGTCATACGAAATTCTATAGACCGGTCGGTCTAGTTGTCAATTGACCATGGCACAAAAAAACGGGACCCTGAGGTCCCGTTTTTTTGTGAAGCGTGGTTTACATGCCAGCGTAGTTGGGTCCACCACCGCCTTCGGGTGTGACCCAGACGATGTTCTGGGTAGGGTCCTTGATATCGCAGGTCTTGCAGTGCACACAGTTCTGGGCGTTGATCTGCAAGCGGTCGGTGTTGTCTTCGTTCTTGACGAACTCATACACACCGGCCGGGCAGTAGCGGGCTTCGGGGCCCGCGTACTTGGCCAAGTTGATGTTCACAGGCACCGAGGCGTCCTTGAGCGTCAAGTGCGCAGGTTGCTGCTCTTCGTGGTTGGTGTTGCTGATGAACACGCTGCTCAAGCGGTCGAAGGTGAGCTTGCCGTCCGGTTTGGGGTAGACGATGGGCTTGCACTCGGCTGCGGGCTTGAGGTAAGCGTGGTCGGGCTTGTCGCGGCGCAGGGTCCAAGGGATGTGTCCGCGCAGCACGAATTGTTCAAAACCGTTCATCAGCGTCGCGGTGGTCAGGCCGTACTTGAACCAGTTTTTGAAGTTGCGGTCTTTGTTCAGTTCGGTGTGCAGCCAGCTCTTTTCAAACGCTTCGGGGTAAGCGATCAGCTCGTCGTGCTGGCGTCCGCCGACCACGGCGTCATAAGCCGCTTCTGCGGCCAGCATGCCGGTCTTGATGGCGGCGTGGCTGCCCTTGATACGACCAACGTTCAGATAGCCTGCATTGCAGCCGACCAGACAGCCACCGGGGAATACCGTTTTGGGCAGGGCATTGATGCCACTGGCGTTGATGGCGCGAGCACCGTAAGACAGGCGTTTGCCGGTGATTTCACCTTTGTCGTTCTCGAAGTAGTAACGCACATTCGGGTGGGTCTTCCATCGCTGGAACTCTTCAAACGGGCTGAGATAGGGGTTGCTGTAGCCCAAGCCAGTGACAAAGCCCAGGGCGACCTTGTTGCCTTCCAGGTGGTACAGGAAAGCGCCGCCATACGTGTCGGACTCCATGGGCCAGCCGGCGGTGTGCATCACAAAGCCGGGTTGGTGGCGGCTGGGGTCGATTTCCCACAGTTCCTTGATGCCGATGCCGAAGCTTTGCGGGTCACGACCGTCGTCGAGCTTGTATTTGGCGATCAGCTGTTTGCCCAAGTGGCCGCGGGCGCCTTCAGCAAACACGGTGTATTTGCCCAGCAACTCCATACCGAGCTGGAAGCTTTCCATCGGTTCACCATCTTTACCGACGCCCATGTTGCCGGTGGCTACACCTTTGACCGAGCCGTCGTCGTTGTAGAGCACCTCAGCGGCGGTGAAGCCGGGGAAAATTTCTACGCCCAGACTCTCCGCTTGCTCTGCGAGCCATTTGGTGACAGCGCCCAGGCTGATGATGTAGTTGCCGTCGTTGTGCGCGAAGGGGGGCAGCACCATGTTGGGCACGCGAAAGCCAGACTTTTCGCTCAGGAAAATATAAGCATCGTCAGTCACCGGCTGGTTCAGGGGGGCGCCCAAGGCCTTCCAGTCGGGAATCAGTTCGGTCAGCGCTTTGGGGTCCATGATCGCGCCGGACAAAATGTGTGCGCCGGGCTCAGAGCCTTTTTCGAGTACGACCACCGAAACATCGGTGCCTTTCTCGGCCGCCAGCTGTTTGAGGCGGATCGCTGTTGCCAGACCGCCGGGGCCTCCGCCAACGACGACCACGTCGTATTCCATGGATTCACGGGGGCCGAATTGAGCCAGTATTTCCTGGTTTGTCATGGGGAGTCTCGCTTAATAATGGGTGGTCTTCTTGTCAGCGTTCGCGCGCTGGAGCGCACGCGACCGGCAGCAGATTTTATTCGCTGATTTTCAAAAAAAGAACGACCGTTCTTTTTTAATTTGTGGAGGCACTCTAAATGGCTTACAGCATCGATCTTTCCGGCCGAATTGCATTCATCACAGGTGCTTCCGGCGGGCTGGGGGCGCAGTTTGCCCGCACCTTGTCGGCAGCCGGTGCCGCGGTCGTGTTGGCCAGCCGCCGCATTGACAAGCTCAAAGACTTGCGCGCCGAAATTGAGGGGCAGGGCGGTGACGCCCATGTCATCGAATTGGATGTAACCGACCACGATTCGATCAAGTCTGCGGTGGCCCATGCCGAGACGGAAGTGGGCTCTATTGACATCCTCATCAATAACTCCGGGGTGAGCACTACGCAGCGCTTGCAGGACGTGAGTCCGGAAGACTACGACTTCATGTTTGACACAAACGTCAAGGGTGCCTTTTTTGTGGCCCAGGAAGTCGGCAAACGCATGCTGGCCCGTGCCATAGGATCGGCGCCCGGCAGTTACACCGGCGGGCGCATCATCAACATCGCGTCCATGGCGGGTCTGCGGGTGTTGCCCCAGATCGGGGTGTATTGCATGAGCAAAGCGGCGGTGATCCAGATGACCAAGGCCCAGGCGCTGGAGTGGGGCAAGTTCGGGATTAATGTCAACGCGCTGTGCCCGGGTTACATCGACACCGAGATCAACCACCACCATTGGCAGACGGAGAGCGGGCAGAAACTGGTGCAAATGCTGCCGCGCAAGCGCATCGGCCACCCTAGCGACTTGGATGCCATGTTGGTGACTCTGTGCTCGGACCAGAGCCACTTTATCAATGGAGCGGTGATTGCGGCGGATGATGGATTTGGAATTTGAGCCTTGCCCAAAAACAGGCTGCAGCTCTAAAGCAATGGTGCTTGTTTGCTAGCCGGGGTAATTGCTGGTCTGGCGGCCGGTGCCTTGTGGGGCTTGGTGTTTGTGGCGCCTGCAATGGCACCGGGTTTGTCGCCGGTGGATCTCACTGCCGGGCGTTTTGTGGTTTTCGGTCTCACATCGCTGTGCATGATCGGTATTGGCCTGTTGAATGGAAGTTCACGTCAGCCTACCCTGAAGCAAGCGGGGACGGCACTGCTGCTAAGCGTCTTGGGTTTCTCCGGCTACTACTTGCTGCTGGTTTACGCCATCCGGGATTCGGGTGTGGAAGTGCCCACCATGATCATCGGGACCATACCCGTGTGGGTCATGTTGCTTGGTAAGCCTGTGGGCTTACGCTGGCGCAGCCTGATTCCGGGCTTGCTACTCACAATGGCAGGTGTCGCCACCATGATGGCGGCTGAAAGCAGTGGCAGCGGCGTTCAAATGCACGGTTGGATATTCTGGCGCGGGGTGCTCTATGGCTTGTTGGCCATGGTCTTTTGGGTGGCCTTTGCGATCATCAATTCGGCATGGCTTAAGCAACACACCAATGTGAGCTTGAGGGACTGGACGAGTTGGATGGGCGTGAATGCGGGCTTGGCGGCTTGGTTCCTGTGGGTGGCCTTGGGAACACCCGCCAAAGACCTGCTGGCGCAGGCAGATGTTGCGCGGGCAGCTATGGTTTGTATAGCAACGGGCATTGGTTCAGCATGGATCGCGGCCGTGCTTTGGAATTTTGCAAGCCGGCGATTGAGTGCCAGTTTGTGCGGGCAACTTATCGTCTCCGAAACCTTGTTTGCACTCGTCTATGCGTTTCTGGTGTACGGAGACTGGCCTACAGCCTTGCAATGGCTGGCCAGTGCGATTTTCATTTTGGGGATGGTGTCTTCGATCCGAGCGCACCGATAAAGGTTGCACGCCACGGATCGTGGAGTCTTCATTTCCCGAGGAAGCCGACTTATTTCGGTGCCAGGCGAATGGCTCCGTCCAAGCGAATCACTTCACCATTGAGCATGTCGTTCTCAAAAATGTGGATCGCGAGTTTGGCGTAGTCTTGCGGAGTGCCCAAGCGTGAAGGGAATGGAACGCCAGCAGCCAATGAGTCCTGTACTTCCTGAGGCATGCTGAACAGCATAGGCGTACCAAAGATGCCGGGGGCGATGGTCATGTTGCGAATGCCGTTACGTGCCAGATCACGGGCAATGGGAAGGGTCATTCCCACCACACCACCTTTGGACGCACTGTAGGCTGCTTGGCCGATTTGTCCGTCGTAAGCTGCAACCGATGCTGTGGAGATCATGACACCGCGCTCGCCCGTGGATTCGGGGTCGTTTTTACTCATGGCGTCTGCCGCGAGGCGGATCATGTTGAAGCTGCCGATCAGATTCACGGTAATGGTTTTGCTGAAAGAGGCCAGCGAATGGGCGCCGTTTTTGCCCACCGTCTTCTCGGCCGGTGCAATGCCGGCGCAATTCACCAAGCCCATGAGCTTGCCCAGCGACAAAGCCTTGGCAACCACAGCCTGACCATCGGCTTCATTGCTGACATCGCACTTCACGAAAGCGCCGCCCAATTCCTTGGCGATCGCCTCACCTTTTTCGACTTGCATGTCCGCGATGACAACCTTGCCGCCTTTGGCCGTGAGCATGCGTGCGGTCCCTTCGCCCAAGCCGGATGCGCCTCCGGTCACGATAAAGACTTTTCCTGCGATATCCATGAAGTACTCCTTGTAGAAAAACTGAAACGGATTGACGTTTACGTAAACGTCAATTATGGCTCAGCGTGAATGCTGGTTTTTTGAACTTTCTAGCGCGCTTTGTCCGGGAGGCGGTTTTTATGCTGCTATACTTCGGCCTCTCGGATAAATGTAGGCGCATAGCTCAGCTGGTTAGAGCACCACCTTGACATGGTGGGGGTCGTTGGTTCGAGTCCAATTGCGCCTACCAAATTTCTCCGGATATCTCTTCTCACTAGGGTAATCCTAGGTCAGCATCAGCCGGTCCCTCTCTAGAATGTGCTGCAGTGCAACACTAACTTGGCTCCCACATCTCGTGTTGAGCGATCGCAATGCAAAAAAACTCCTCAAAAGAATCCAAGTCGTCGCAACGGGTGATTAAAAAGTACCCGAATCGTCGTCTCTACGATACCGACACCTCCACGTACATCACACTGGCTGAAATCAAGCAGTTGGTCATGGACAGCGAGACTTTTGCGGTAGTGGATGCCAAGACCGGTGACGATTTAACACGCAGCATTCTGTTGCAGATCATCCTGGAAGAAGAGGCCAATGGTTCGCCCATGTTTACGACCCCTGTGTTGTCCAACATCATCCGTTTTTACGGGCATGCGATGCAGGGGATGATGGGTGGGTACTTGGAAAAGAACATGCAGGCGCTCATGGAGATGCAAGCCCCCATGGTGCAGGGCGTCATGGGCAACAATATGTTCCAGCAGATGCAGGAACACATGCAAAAACAAACCGAGCAATTCCTCGGCACATTCGGCCTCAAGCGCTAAACGCTAGGGCCGGTGTCTGGGAGGCGGGCTCCGGAACTTCGCTATATGACTGATATTTTGACCCCCACCCAGACAGCGCAAGCTGCCCCCAAAGTCGGTTTTGTGAGCCTGGGTTGCCCCAAGGCTTTGACCGACTCCGAACTCATCTTGACCCAGCTCAGCGCCGAGGGCTACCAAACATCCAAAACCTTCCAGGGCGCGGATTTGGTCATAGTCAACACCTGCGGATTTATTGACGATGCGGTCAAAGAAAGCCTGGACACCATCGGTGAGGCATTGGCCGAAAACGGTCGCGTGATCGTGACGGGTTGCCTGGGTGCAAAGACCACCGATGGCGGGGAAAACATGGTGCGCCAGATGCACCCCAAGGTGCTTGCCGTAACCGGCCCTCATGCGACCCAAGAGGTGATGGACGCGGTGCATTTGAATCTGCCCAAGCCTCACGATCCGTTTTTGGATTTGGTTCCGCAGTCCTTTGGGGTTGCAGGCGTCAAGCTCACTCCGCGTCACTACGCATACTTGAAAATCAGCGAAGGGTGCAACCATCGCTGCACGTTCTGCATCATCCCCAGCATGCGTGGCGACTTGGTGTCACGCCCTATAGGCGACGTCCTGACCGAAGCTCGTGCACTGTTTGAAGGCGGTGTTAAAGAGCTGTTAGTCATCAGTCAAGACACATCGGCTTACGGTGTGGATGTGAAGTACCGCACGGGTTTCTGGGATGGAAAGCCTGTCAAGACCCGCATGCTTGAGCTGGTGCAAGCATTGGGTGATATTGCCGAGCCCTACGGTGCCTGGGTTCGTTTGCACTATGTGTATCCCTACCCGAGTGTGGATGAGATTGTTCCCTTGATGGCTACAGGTCGTGTGCTGCCGTACTTGGATGTTCCTTTGCAACACAGCCATCCCGATGTGCTGCGCCGCATGAAGCGGCCGGCCAGCGGTGAAAAGAACCTCGAGCGTTTGCAGCAGTGGCGTGAAGCGTGCCCGGAGTTGGTGGTGCGCAGCACGTTCATTGCGGGCTTTCCCGGCGAGACAGAAGAAGAGTTTGAGCACTTGCTCGACTTTGTGCGTGAAGCCCAGATTGACCGCGCGGGCTGCTTTGCCTACAGCGCTGTGAATGGTGCGACTGCCAATGATTTGCCGGGCATGTTGCCCGTGGAAGTACGGGAGGAGCGCCGCGCCAGATTCATGCAGGTTGCTGAAGAAGTGTCTGCTGCCCGTTTGCAGCGTCGAGTCGGCTCGGTGATGCAAGTATTGGTGGATTCCGCGCCGGCTTTGGGTCGCAAGGGTGGGGTGGGTCGCAGCTATGCGGATGCCCCTGAGATTGATGGCGTAGTGCGTCTGTTGCCGCCCGAAAAAATCAGCAAGACACTGAAGGTGGGCGAATTCACCAAGGCCCGTATCGTGAGTGCGCAAGGTCACGATCTGGTCGCACTTCCCATCTGATTTTTTGCCACTGACCGATGCAACATATGGTCAGTGGCACGAATCACACAAGCAAAAAAAAGCCGCTGTTTTCACAGCGGCTTTTCATTAACTACATTACCATTGTTGGTGCCCAGAAGAGGACTCGAACCTCCACGATGTTACTCGCTAGTACCTGAAACTAGTGCGTCTACCAATTCCGCCATCTGGGCATCTCAGGAAAGAGAGAAGTATATCAAACATTTAGGCCAAAACAGCAGTTTGCTGGAAGAAGTTGAAGGAATTGTTCAGGGGCATCGTGATGGACACGGCTTCGTGTCCCGCGATGACGGTGCTCCCGACATTTACCTTCCCCCCAATGAAATGCGGGCCGTGCTGCACAAAGACCGCGTCAAGGTCCGCATCGTACGAAGCGACCGCAAGGGACGCCCCGAAGGGCGGGTGGTGGAAATCACGGAGCGCTCCAAGCAACCCATCATCGGCAGGCTTTTGCAGGAGAGCGGTGTCTGGCTGGTGGCGCCTGAAGACAAGCGTTATGGGCAAGATGTATTGATCCCCAAAGGGGCTACCAGTGTGGCCAAACCCGGACAAGTGGTAGTGGTGGAACTGATTGAACCTCCCGCCCTGTTTGGTCAGCCGGTGGGGCGTATCAAAGAGGTCCTGGGTGAAGTGGACGACCCCGGCATGGAGATTGAAATCGCAGTGCGCAAATACAGCGTGCCGCATGAGTTTTCGGATGCCTGCGTAGCTCTTGCTCGGACTCTGCCGGACAAGGTCCGACCCCAAGACAAATTGCACCGCATCGACCTCACCGATATTCCCTTGGTCACCATCGACGGTGAAGATGCACGGGACTTTGATGATGCGGTGTACTGTGAGCCGGCCAGCAAAGGGCGCGGCAAGACGGCACTGAAAGGCTGGCGTTTGTTGGTGGCAATTGCGGATGTCAGTCACTATGTGGAGACAGGCAATGCCATTGACGTGGATGCCTATGACCGCGCCACCAGTGTCTACTTCCCCCGCCGCGTCATTCCGATGTTGCCGGAGAAACTGTCCAATGGATTGTGTTCGCTGAACCCGGAAGTCGAGCGACTGTGCATGGTGTGCGACATGTTCATCACCGAAGACGGCGAGGTGGATGCTTACCAGTTCTATCCCGCCGTGATGTGGAGCCACGCACGGTTCACATACACAGAGGTGGCCGCCATTCTCGGCAACACGCGTGGTCCTGAAGCCAGTAAACGCAAGGAGCGAGTGCAGGATCTGTTGAACTTGCATGGTGTCTACCAGGCATTGCTCAAGTCCCGCCACAAACGGGGTGCTGTGGATTTCGAGACTACTGAGACGCAGATCGTGTGTGATGAAAACGGGCGCATCGAGAAAATCGTTCCCCGTACCCGCAACACGGCGCACCGTTTGATTGAAGAGGCCATGCTGGCTGCGAACGTCTGTAGTGCAGACTTCATTGCCCAGAACAAGCACCAAGGCCTCTTTCGCGTGCACGAAGGTCCTACGCCTGAAAAGCAGGAGATGCTTCGCAATTACCTGAAGGCGAGCGGCATCGGCATGTCGATCAGCGATAAGCCTACCCCCGGCGAGTTTCAAGCAATTGCAGAAGCCACCAAAGACCGGCCGGATGCGCAGCAGATCCACTCCATGCTCTTGCGCTCCATGTCGCAGGCGATATATACGCCTATCAACAGCGGGCACTTTGGCTTGGCGTTTGATGCCTACACTCACTTCACCAGCCCGATCCGGCGCTATCCGGATTTGCTGGTGCACCGTGTAATCAAAGCGATCCTCGCGAAGAGCAAATACCAGTTGCCAGCGCTGCCGACGCCGGGTGAAGCACACGCCAAGCTCGCCCGACGCCTGGAGAAGAATCTGGCGTCGCGGGTGACCAATCCGGAAACCAAACCCAAAAAACTCAATGCGGAAGGAACCGCATGGCAGGCTGCTGGTTTGCACTGCAGTGCAAACGAGCGCCGCGCTGACGAAGCCAGTCGAGATGTGGAGGCTTGGCTCAAATGCAAGTACATGCGCGAGCATTTGGGTGAGGAGTATTCGGGCGTTGTGTCCTCTGCGACCACCTTCGGCCTGTTTGTGACATTGGATGCAATGTACGTGGAAGGCCTTGTCCACATCACTGAGCTCGGTGGCGAATACTTCCGGTTTGATGAGGCAAAGCAGGAACTTCGAGGTGAGCGCACCGGTATCCGCTATGCGATCGGTACGCGGGTCCGGATTCAGGTCAGCCGTGTGGACTTGGATGGGCGCAAGATTGACTTCCGCTTGGTGCAAGAGGGAGTGGGATCCATTCCCAGGCTGCCACCGGAGAAGGGTGCAGGTCGTGATGGCAAACCGGGTCGCGCTGACTTCGCTGGGCGTTCAGAGCCGGACGCCGGGACGGGCGCTGCCTTCAAAGGCAAGGTTCGCCAGCAGCGAAGTGCAACGAAGTCTTCGCGCAGCAGCCGAGGCGCCGAAAAGGCAAGTCCTTCAACGAAAAAAGCCGCAAAGAAGCGCAGATAGCCTGATAAATATTTGCTATGGAAATAATAGCTGCTGGCGCACATTCCATGGGCGCTAGCAGCTTTTTTTATATGGATTTCAGTAATCTGCTGGCAGTGAGCGAGGTGGAGGTCGCCCACTGATCCGCTAGGGCACCATGGCGGTAACAGGCTTCGCATGCTGCCTTCCACGCACTGGCGTGGCGCGCCAATGCGGCGCCTGTCATGCCTGCAAGTACGTCGCCCGTTCCGGCGATGGCCAGTTTGCCGTTTCCGGTGGGGTTGATGTACGGTGCACGATCTGGTGCAGCGATGACGCTTCCGGAGCCTTTGAGGATTACAGTGCACTTGAATCGCTTCGCCATAAGTTGCGCGGCTCGTAAGCGGTCTGCTTGCACTTCGCCGACGCTGCAGCCCAGCAAACGTGCTGCCTCTAAAGGGTGAGGGGTGATCACTGTTGTGTCTCCGGCGCGACCCTGAAGCAGTTTTTGGAGGTCGGCGGACGCCGCAATGGCGTTGAGCGCGTCGGCGTCCAAAACCAAGTGCTTGGACTCCATGAGCAAGCGTGGGAGGGCATGAGCAATCTCTTCACCGCCTCCGCAACCGGCGACCAGCGTCAGCTGTTGAGGCTGCAGTACGTCTGCATGTCGCTGCATGATGTCCGCAGGAACGTGGGCTGAAATATTCCCTTGCGCCGAGGGCAGCAAAGCGAGGTACACCCGCCCAGCTCCGGACTGCAATGCTGCCCGAGCCGCCAATACAGCCGCACCCTGCATGCCCAGCGTGCCGCCCGCAATGGCAACGTCTCCAAAACTGCCTTTGTGGGAGAGATGGGGGCGTTGGTGAACAGCGGGCAAGGGATTCAGCCACGCTGTCGGCTCCATGGGTGCAGCCACCCCCAAGCAGGTGAGCCAGACATTGCCACAGGCATCCCGTCCCTGATAGGTCAATTGGCCCGGTTTCAAACTCAGCATCGACAGGGTGTGGGTGGCCGCTACGCAGGCGCCAGGTGCATCACCGGTGTCAGCCATCAGTCCGCTGGGAATGTCGGCGGAGATGACGTCGCTAGATTGCGAGTTGATGCGGCCGATCCAATCAGCGTAAGTCCCGGTAGGTGCATTGCTCAGCCCAATACCCAGCAGCGCATCAATGCATGCGTCCCAATGATCCGGAGCGTGGTCATGGATGAGCACGCCGGCTTGGCGTGCCTTTGCGAGGGCCCATCCAGCGTCAGCAGATATGGGTTTGTCGCCTGGGGGCATGCTGACATGGATTTTTTTGCCCCACTGGTGGAGGTGGATCGCGGCCTCCAGGCCATCGCCGCCGTTGTTGCCACGCCCACAAGCAATCCAAAAAAAGTGTGCATGCGGTGCTACGGCTAGCGCAAGCTTCGCCAAAGCCAAGCCTGCCTGTTGCATCAGGTAGCCGGGGGGGGAATTCGATGCGGCGTTTTTCTCAAATGTCCTAGATGCGATGGTGTCGAGGACAGGGAAACGCGCAAAAGCCTTGGGACCCTGGGTGGAAAGAATCCACTCAGAATTCATAGGTGTCGCCCTCTCGGGCAAGCCGGATATCCATGCCTTTGCACAAGTCGGCGTTTTGCTCCATTGCTTGGGCAAAAGCCTGTTCAAGGGCATCGTCACTGCGGGTCGGTTCGTGGTGCGTGCAAAAGAGTACTTTGGCTCCAGCTGCGTGGGCCGATGCAATGCTGGTGCTGAAAGTGCCATGCCCCCATCCTTTTTTCGCGGGGTACTCGGCATCGGTATAGGAGGTGTCAGCGATGTACACATCCACGCCCTTGATCGCCTCAAGAATCGCATTGTTCTTTTCATCGACAAAGGCCTGATAGTCTGCAAAGCCTTCATCGCCGGGTTCGTAGATGTTGTAGGGCGGCTCATGGTCCCCGGTGAAGAACACCGATTTGCCGTTGCATTCGATGCGGTAGCCGAAATCCACCACCGGATGGTTCAGTAGGCAGGGTGTTACTGTGGCGCTGCCAATTTGGATCGGCTGGTCCGGCGTAAGCGTGACGTACTCGATTCGGGCTTTCATCTCCTCCTCGCGCACGGGAAAGTAGCTGTATTGCAGTTGCACCGCCATCACCTGCTCAATGCCTTTGCCGGAAACCGGGTCAAAACCACCATGCAATCGCAGGGTGTTGCCGGGGATGAAATTCGGGATAAAAAACGGAAGTCCCTGAATGTGATCCCAATGAGAGTGGGTGATAAGCACATTGGCGGTGACCGGCATTTCTGCCAGCAAGGTCTGGGAGAGTGGGAAGATGCCGGTGCCTGCATCCAGAATGATCAATTCGTTGTTGTCCGTACGAATTTCGATGCAGGTCGTATTGCCACCGTACCGCACGGTTTTGGGACCGGGCGAAGCTATGGAACCGCGTACTCCCCAAAACCTGACTTTCATAGGCCTGTCCTTTACAACTTCGCAAATACTTGTGCTTCTTCAAACAAGCCTGTCAGATCACCCAAAGAGGCAATGACCTGCTCCAGATTGCCACCTAAGCGCTTCTGAAGAGGTGCTGGAAGCTCGTCAATGCAGTGGTTTCCGGCAAATCCAAAAGCCAGACGTTTGCTGATTTGGTTAGCGCCAAAAACGCAGGCGATCATGTCGGTGTCTTTCAGGTTGTCTGTTCTCTGGTGCCTGATGGTGTCCACCAAGGCGGGTGCGAATCGCCACTTCTCTACCAGCATGGCACCCACTACTGCGTGATCCGCGCCGATGGTGGTTTGCAGAGCCGTGTGCAAAGAACTGTGGGCTGCCGCACTCAACGCCAACGCGGCTTTGAATTCCTGCGGCATGAATTGGGCAAAAACCATCTTGCCAAAATCATGCAACAGGCCGGCAATGAAGCAATCCATTGGATCAGCATCGTCCACCTTCAACGCAAGTTGCTTGGCGATGCTCGCTGTGGCCAATGAATGCAAAAGATACTGCTGAACGTCGAAACCTGCTTGGTTTTCTTTTGGAAGCATGCCAATGGCCGCGATACTCAACGCAAGATTTTTGATCGTGTTGAAGCCAAGGTAAACCACCGCATGACCGATGGAGGTCACTTGCCGTGGCAGGCTGTAGTACGCAGAGTTGACGACCTTCAAGATTTTTACCGTGACCACCGGATCTTTGTCTATGACCTCCACCAGATCCTTGGGGGTGCTGTTGACATCCCGGGTCAGTTCCAAAATACGTTGGACACTCTTAGGGAAAGCAGGCATCCCGTCCACCGCGGCGGCAAGTCGTTGTGACAGTTCTGGGCTCATGACGTCAATGTACCTGTGCTGCTTTGCTTGCAGGAGAACGAGGTTCGCAAAACCTATCGGATAAAGCGTTGCGGGCTTAGAGCCTCACTCGGCAAGCTGGTGGAGTGGCCAGTGATTTGTTCGGATAGTAACCTTGCGCTGGCGGTTGCCAATGTCCAGCCATTGGCTCCATGCGCCAGATTGAGCCAAACGCCCGGAAGTCCAGCACTTCCTACCAAGGGCAGGCCGTCCAAGGTAAACGTACGGCTGCCACGCCAGATTTGCGTACCGGCGGGGTAATTGGCTGCGCCCGGAAAGTATTGATCCAGCGTACGAAACAGTTTGTTGACAACGCGTTTATCGTGTTCATCCGCACCTGACTTGTTCAATTCCGCTCCACCGCACACTCGCAATCTTTTGCCGATGCGAGCGATAGTGATGCCTGCTTTGCAATCCTGCAAGGCGCTACGCGGCGCATTCAATGGTTCGCGGATGGCCACACTGAGGGCGTAGCTGTCGATCTGTGCAGTAGTTGCCTGAAGGCCAGTCTTCAGTACATCTTCCGACGGAAGGGATTCCGTGCAAATCACAACATGATCAAAAGACTCAGTGTCACCACTTTTGAGGCGAATCTGGGGCTTACCCTGTGCGTGTAGACCCGTGATTTCAGTGTCAAATTGAAAGTCCACTCCATTGCGTTGAGCCGCCTGTTTGACCAAAATCGAGAACTGGCGGCAGTTCATTACACGGTCACCGGGCAGATAGATCGCCTTAAACACACTATCTGCACCATGGAGTGCAGGTTCATGGGCTTCCAGTTCTTCCCTGTCCAATAACCGGAAGCTTTGCTCAGCGTCCTTCAAGAATTGAAGCCTTGCCGCATGTCTATTTAGTTCAGCTTCATTGCTGAGCAAAATCAGTTGTCCTTCACTTTGCTCGACTTCCCATTGGTGGTGCGAGATTAGTTGGTCTGTGACCTCCATACCCAGACGAGCCAATTGTTGGCCGTACGTTTGAATCGCGCTCACCCTTTCGGCTTCTGCTGCTGAGCTTCGGGCCCACAGCCATCGGAAATTGGACGGGGCGGCCCAGTGCGAATGCGACATTTGGCGGGTGTGTTGCCAAAAACGGCGCAACTTGGATCCTGCAAATGTGGCGGCAGAGAGTGGCAACGTAAAGCTGTTGCAGTGAATCCCGCCATTCGCAAAGCTCGAAGATTCACTGGCTGCACCGTTTTTCTCAAATACGGTGACAGCGTGGCCGGCTTCGGCTAATTCATGGGCAGTCGTTATTCCGACAACTCCCGCGCCCACAATCGCTATTTTCATTTCGACTTTCAAATTCAGATGCGTTTTTCACCTACCTTCATTTTTTCATAGGTTTCGGGTCGTTTGACGGAATTACGCAATGCATAGGCTCAATTGGCGCGCTTGGAGTTATGGGGCATTGGATGTGGGTGCATGTTATACTCGATGGGCTTTGGTGGGCGTACCCGCCGAGGTATTCACAAACCATCCCCACAAGGTGTTTCCCTCAGTGCTGTCTGGGGGCGATCAGCGGGGTGGATTTCAGACCTAACCTTCGGAGTTAAATATGGCAGTAACAATGCGCGAAATGCTGGAAGCCGGTGTCCACTTCGGTCACCAAACCCGCTTCTGGAACCCCAAGATGGCACCGTTCATCTTCGGTCACCGTAACAAAATTCACATCATCAACCTGGAAAAATCGCTCCCGATGTTCCAGGAGGCTGCCAAATTCGTGCGCCAGCTGTCCGCAAAGCGTGGCACCATTTTGATGGTGGGCACCAAGCGCCAAGCCCGCGAAATCGTGGCAGCAGAAGCTCAGCGCGCAGGCGTCCCTTTTGTGGACCAGCGTTGGTTGGGCGGTATGTTGACCAACTTCAAGACTGTGAAGACTTCCATCAAGCGCCTGAAGGACATGAAAGTTCAGCAGGAGGCTGGTTTGGACAGCATGAGCAAGAAAGAACAGTTGATGTTCGCTCGTGAACTGGAAAAGCTGGAAAAAGACATCGGTGGCATCCAAGATATGAACACCTTGCCTGATGCGATTTTTGTGATCGACGTGGGTTACCACAAAATTGCGATCGCCGAAGCACGTAAGCTCGGCATTCCTCTGATCGGTGTGGTGGACTCCAACCACTCGCCAGAAGGTATTGACTACGTGATCCCTGGTAATGACGATTCTTCCAAGGCAGTGACTTTGTACGCTCGCGGAATTGCTGATGCGATTCTTGAAGGCCGTGCAAACGCGGTGGATGACGTCGTCAAGGCGGTTGCCGCTGAAGGTGATGACGAGTTCGTTGAAGTGAGCGAAGCTTCCGCTTAAGCACTTCTGCACCCGAAAAAGGGGGCTTCGTTGCCCCTTTTTTTTAGCCCTTATTTAAACTGTTGAAATTCGGAGAATACAAATGGCAGCAATTACAGCGAGCATGGTGGCAGAACTGCGCGGCAAGACCGATGCGCCCATGATGGAATGCAAAAAGGCTTTGACCGAAGCTGACGGGGATATGGCAAAAGCAGAGGAGATTCTGCGTGTCAAATTGGGTAGCAAAGCTGGCAAGGCTGCCGCACGTGTGACGGCCGAAGGCGTTGTAGCGACCAGCATTGCAAATGGCGTGGGTGCGCTGATCGAAGTCAATTGCGAAACTGACTTTGTGACCAAGAACGACAGCTTTCTGGCACTGGCAAATGCCGCTGCCAACCTGGTGGCGTCGCACAATCCTGCCGACGTTGCTGCGCTAGGTGCACTGGCTTATGAGCAAGACGGTTTCGGTCCCACTTTGGAGGATGTGCGCAAGGGCCTGATCGGCAAGATTGGTGAGAACATGACCTTCCGCCGTTTCCAGCGTTTTGATGGTTCCAGCAAACTGGCCTCTTATCTGCACGGTACACGTATCGGTGTGGTGGTTGAGTTCGAAGGTGATGAAGCCGCTGCTAAGGATGTTGCCATGCACGTCGCGGCGATGAAACCGGTGTCTTTGTCCTCTGACCAGGTTCCCGCAGAGTTGGTTGAGCGTGAGCGTTCTGTGGCTGCAGCGAAGGCTGCGGAAGACGCAGCGATCGCAACCGCTGCAGGCAAGCCTGTGCAATCCGCTGAGATCGTTGCAAAACGTATCGAAGGTGGCGTCCAGAAGTTCTTGAAAGAGGTTTCTTTGTTCAACCAGCCTTTCGTCAAGAACGACAAGCAGACCGTGGAGCAAATGCTCAAGGCCGTCTCTACCACTGTGAAGGGTTTCACTCTTTATGTGGTGGGCGAAGGCATTGAGAAGAAGGTAGACGATTTCGCTGCTGAAGTTGCTGCGCAAGTGGCAGCGGCCAAGCAGTCTGCTTGATCTGATAGAAAAGTTGTTAGTCATCGAACGGGAGTCGTCCATGAGCCAATCCAAACCCGCTTACAAGAGAATTTTGCTCAAGTTGTCCGGAGAGGCATTGATGGGCGACGACCAGTTCGGTATCAACCGTGACACCATTGTCCGTATGGTTGATGAAATTGCGGAAGTCACCCGATTGGGTGTAGAGGTTGCAGTTGTGATCGGTGGCGGCAATATTTTCCGTGGTGTTGCGGGTGGTTCTGTCGGTATGGACCGTGCCACGGCCGATTACATGGGAATGTTGGCGACAGTGATGAACGCACTGGCTCTGGGCGACACGATGAACAAGGCTGGGCTAACAGCGCGCGTCATGTCTGCTATCGGCATCGAGCAAGTGGTGGAACCTTATGTCCGTCCCAAAGCTTTGCAGTACCTTGAAGAGGGCAAAGTTGTCATCTTTGCTGCAGGTACGGGTAACCCATTTTTCACTACGGACACTGCCGCAGCATTGCGCGGGGCAGAGATTGGTGCCGAGATGGTGTTGAAGGCCACGAAAGTGGATGGCGTTTACACTGCGGACCCGAAAAAGGATCCCTCGGCAACCCGCTACTCGAAGATCACGTTCAATGACGCGATGACCCAAAACTTGGGCATCATGGACGCAGCCGCATTCGCCCTTTGCCGGGATCAAAAGCTGCCGATCAAGGTTTTCTCTATCTTCAAACACGGAGCGTTGAAGCGAGTGGTGATGGGTGAAGACGAAGGCACTTTGGTGCATGTTTAACCTGAGTGCAGACCAAGTGATCGCATAGGAGAAAATAATCTATGTCCATTGAAGAAATCAAGAAAACATTGGATGCAAAGATGGATCAGTCCATCGCATCCCTCAAGAACAATCTCACCAAAATCCGCACAGGTCGAGCGAATCCTGCTTTGTTGGATACCGTACACGTGGATTACTATGGTTCGATGGTCCCCTTGAGCCAGGTTGCCAACCTGTCTCTCATTGATGCCCGTACCATCAGCGTACAGCCGTGGGAAAAAAACATGGCTCCCAAGATCGAAAAAGCCATTCGTGACTCGGATTTGGGCTTGAATCCTTCCAGCATGGGTGAGTTGATCCGGGTCCCAATGCCTGCGATGACAGAAGAGCGTCGCAAGGAACTGACCAAGGTTGTCCGTGGCGAAGGTGAAGGTGCCAAAGTTGCGGTCCGCAATTTGCGTCGCGACGCCAATGAGGCAGTCAAGAAGCTGGTCAAGGACAAGCTGGCATCCGAGGATGATCAAAAGCGTTGTGAGGCAGATGTGCAAAAGACGACCGACAAGCACATTACCGAGATTGACCGTTTGGTGGCTTCCAAAGAGCAAGACATCATGGCGGTGTAACGCTGAACCGCATGTCGGCTTCAGTTTCACCGAGCCCCTTGCATGTAGCCATCGTCATGGATGGAAACGGTCGATGGGCATCCAAGCGCTTTCTTCCACGCTTGGCAGGACACAAGCAGGGTGTGGACACGCTTAAGCGGATAGTCAGAGCCTGCCCCACCAGGAACATAGCAACCCTTACGGTCTTTGCTTTTTCCTCTGAGAATTGGAATCGTCCAGCCGACGAGGTATCGGGCCTTATGGATTTGCTTGCCGGAGCGCTTGCCCGAGAAGTTTCGCAGCTCAAGCAGGAAGGTGTTCGTCTCAGGTTCGTGGGCAGCAGATTCGGACTATCAGAGAAAGTACGGCAAGGACTTCACCTGGCTGAGTTGGAAACGTCCTCTAACACGGGGTTGACACTCAACGTCTGCTTTAACTACGGCGGACGGTGGGACATTGTCCAAGCAGCCCGCGCTTTGGTTGAGCGCGGAGATGACATCACTGAGGATAGTCTTTCCAATGCGATGGCCTTGTCTCCTTGTGCGGATCCCGATTTGTTTATTCGTACCGGCGGTGAATACCGGCTCAGCAATTTTTTGTTGTGGCAGTCTGCATATGCTGAGCTTTTTTTCAGTCCTGTTTTGTGGCCGGATTTCAGTGAAATGGATCTTGACACAGCGTTGACCGAGTTCAATAGCCGTGAAAGGCGATTTGGTAAGACTTCTGAGCAGGTTCGCTGAGCGCGCGTTGCTCTATCTGAAGGGGTTTCTATGCTGCGCTTGCGCATCCTTACTGCGATCGCCCTGTTGGCTGTCTTGGTTCCTGCAGTTTTTTATCCGCAAACCTTTGCATTTGCCTGGGTTGCTGGCGCATTGATGGCGTGCGGAGCTTGGGAATGGTTCCGCTTGAATGGAGCAAGCCAAACACACTCCGTTATTGCAGGGGCAGGTTGTGCACTAGCCTGTGGTGCTTTGTGGGTGTTCCAACCCTCTGCTTTGGTCTTGCAGTGGATCTGGTTGGCGATTGCAGTTCTTTGGGTTGCCGGTGGCGGGGCATTGATTCGTGCCGGTGTACCCGCTTGGATAGAGATCCATCAAACTTTGCGCCAATTGATCGGCTTCGCTGTTTTGTGTGCAGCATGGCTCGCGGTTGTGATGGCACGCGCGCGCGGAATCAACTTCCTCTTTTCGGTTCTGGCGTTGGTCTGGGTGGCTGATATCGCCGCTTACTTTGTGGGGCGCTCGTTGGGGGGGCGTTTTTTCAAAGACAAATTGGCTCCCGACATCAGTCCGGGAAAAACCCGAGAAGGCGCCTTGGGTGGAATCGTTGGTGTCCTGTTGCTTGCTGTTCTTTGGATCTACATCGACCGTACTTGGATATTGGACTCTCTCAGCATCTATAGTGTTTTGGCCGCACGGCACTGGACTTTCATGGTTCTTGCTGTCCTATTCCTTGGAGGGATGAGCATATCTGGTGATCTTCTGGAGTCATTGGTGAAGCGTGCAGCGGGTGCAAAAGACAGTAGTCAACTTTTGCCAGGCCATGGCGGTGTACTAGATCGAGTCGATGCGTTGTTGCCCGTGGTACCACTAGCAATGCTTATGCAATCTTTTTCATCCGGTCCTCTATGAAAAAAATCACAGTGCTGGGATCGACAGGGTCCATCGGGGTCAATACCCTGGATGTATTGAGACGGCATCCCGAAAGTTTTTCTGTCTTCGCTCTCACTGCTTCGACCAACGTAGAGGTGATTTATGCCCAATGTATGGAGTTCCGGCCGCAATTTGCGGTCATGGTGAACCCCAAACATGCGATGGAGCTTCAGGCACGCCTCAAACGATCCGGTGCAAAGACGGAGGTGCTCTCGGGACCAACTGCACTGGATGCGGTGGCAGCACATGCCGATGTAGATGTGGTGATGGCGGCTATTGTTGGGGCCGCAGGCTTGTCGTCGTGTATAGCGGCGGCAATCGCCGGGAAAAGATTGCTTTTGGCAAATAAAGAAGCACTAGTAGTTGGCGGTGAAGTGTTTATGTCGGCCGTAAAGCAAGGCAGAGCGGTTTTGTTGCCCATTGATAGCGAGCACTCAGCCATTTTCCAGTCGCTTCCGGATAGTCGGGACCACTGGCCATCCGTCATTGACAAACTGATCTTGACGGCGTCGGGAGGTCCTTTCCGAACATGGAACCAATCTCAAATCCGTGAGGCGACACCTGAACAAGCCTGCGCTCACCCCAATTGGGTCATGGGGCGCAAAATTTCAGTGGACTCCGCGACCATGATGAACAAAGCGTTGGAGGTCATCGAGGCTAAGTTTCTATTCGATGTGCTTCCCCGGCAGATTGACGTCATCATTCACCCTCAAAGCGTGGTGCACTCTATGGTGCAGTACGTCGATAACTCAGTGGTTGCCCAATTGGGTACCCCCGACATGCGCGGCCCTATTGCGCATGGCTTGGCATGGCCGCAACGGGTTTCATCGGGGTCAGCTGCATTGGATTTTTCCACCATGGCGTCGCTGACCTTTGAATCCATTCATTCGGAGGCGCACCAGGCACGATTCCCCGGGTTAAAACTCGCTTGGGAAACTTTAATGGGGCAAGCAGGATCTACCGTTGTGTTGAATGCAGCAAATGAAATTGCTGTTGCTGCATTTTTGGATCGTCGTATCCGTTTCGATCAAATCCATACCGTGAATACTCGCACCTTGAACCAGCTGAATTTCGTGTCCCCTGACGATTTATCGTCTTTGATGGCCCTGGATACAGAAGCCCGCAGTCTGGCTGAGAACATTTGCACATCACTTCTGCAGTAAACAGGCAATAGTTTCTCTATGCAAACAGTCCTGGCTTTCCTCGTTGCCATTGGTTTGCTGGTGGCCGTGCACGAATGGGGGCATTTCTATGCAGCCCGCCTTTGTGGGGTCAAGGTGCTCAAATTTTCCATCGGATTTGGCCCGAGGCTGTGGGGATGGACATCTCCACGGACGGGAACAGACTTCGTCCTGAGTGCAGTTCCTCTTGGTGGCTACGTCAAGATGCTCGATGGACGTGAGGGGCCAATCGCAGAGTCGGAAGCATCTCAGGCTTTTGACAGGCAATCTTTGCGCCGTCGATCTTTCATCGTGGCTGCCGGCCCCCTCGCTAATTTGTTGTTGGCGGTAGGACTTTTCTCCCTTGTGAATTGGCAGTCAGTCACATTAGCCACTCCAGTTCTCCCGACACCCGTCGCGTCCTCGTTGGCAGAGAAGGGAGGTTGGGTAGGCGGCGAGCGGGTTTTGGAGGTGGGTGTTACGCAAGACGCGCTGATCCCGATCCAAACCTTTGAAGAATTCCGATGGTGGCTCACAACGGCTAGCTTGGATCGCAAAGTTTTGTATGTGAAATTCAATGAGCCTGGTCGCAACGTGCCACTGAGGCGGGGCTGATGCCCGGTGACTTGGTATCAGCAGTGAATGGAACACCCATACGCGATGCCAATCAGCTTAGAGCGCTGATACGTAACTCTCCAGAAATACCGATGACTTGGCAAATCTTGCGGGCAAGCCGAGCTGTGACCATCGTTGTGACTCCCAAAGCCGAAAAACAGGGGGAGGCGGTTGTCGGTCGTGTTGGTGCCTTCATTGGTGCCGCCCCTGATACTATGTCTGTTCAATATGGCTTTACCGAAGGCCTTGCGCGGGCCGTTGAGAAAACGTGGGACATTTCATATATGTCTTTGCTAGCCATGGGCCAAATGATCACAGGGCAGGTATCGCTTCGAAATCTGAACGGGCCATTGGCAATTGCTGACTATGCCGGCAAATCTGCCGCCTTGGGCCCCCTGCAGTTTCTGAGTTTTTTGGCGCTCATCAGTATCAGTCTCGGTGTGCTGAACCTGCTTCCCTTGCCGGTCTTGGATGGAGGGCACCTGATGTATTATCTTTGGGAGGGGCTCACCGGTCGTCCGGTACCCGAAAAATGGTGGGAAGTGCTTCAGCGTGCTGGTGTTGCGTTGTTGCTGGTGATGATGTCAGTCGCCTTCTATAACGATGTTTTGCATATCTTTGGTTAAGTCCCTTTTCGCTTGACCTGACCCCCGGAGATTCAACTTGAGTACTATGAAAAATCGTCGTCGCAGCGTCCGTTTTGCTGCATGCAGCGGCTTGCTCGCTGTCTTGCTGCAATCTGCTTGGGCGCTCGAGCCGTTTGCGGTTCGTGACATCCGGGTGGAAGGCCTTCAGCGTGTGGAAGCCGGGACAGTGTTTGCCTCCATCCCCGTCCGCGTGGGGGATACCTACACCGACGAGAAAGCGGCTGCCTCTATCCGCTCCTTGTTTGCGCTCGGGCTTTTCAAGGATGTGCGGATCGAGAGTAGAGACGGTGTTGTGGTCGTTATTGTGGAGGAGCGCCCCAATGTCGCGGATGTCGATTTTTCTGGTAACCGTGAGTTTGACAAAGATGTCCTGAAGCGTGCTTTGCGCGACATTGGTTTGTCCGAAGGTCGACCGTTCGACAAAGCACTGGTTGATAGGGCGGAGCAAGAACTCAAAAAGCAGTACATCAGCAAAAGCATGTACGCTGTGGATATCGTTACCACGGTGACACCAATTGAGCGCAATCGTGTGAATGTCAGTTTTGCTGTAACCGAAGGTGACACCGCAAAAATCAGCGAAATCAATATTGTCGGGAACAAGAGCTTCCCCGCAAGCACACTTCGCGGCCTCTTTGACTCTGATACGGGAAACTGGTTGAGTTGGTACACCAAATCCAACCGCTATGCGCGCACCAAGCTCAATGCTGATATCGAAACCCTGCGCTCCTATTACCTTGCGCGCGGATTTCTGGAATTCAAGGTGGATTCGACCCAAGTGGCGATCTCACCGGACAAAAAAGATATTGCAATCACGGTCAACATCACCGAGGGTGAGCAATTCGCAGTTTCGAAGATTAAGTTGGCCGGTAATTTCCTGGGGAAGGAGAAAGAGTTCCAGTCACTGGTGACCATCAAAGCGGGTGAGCCCTATAACGCTACGGATGTGGCTCAGACGACCAAGGCGTTTACGGATTACTTCGCCAACTTCGGCTATGCCTTTGCGCGTGTCGAAGCCGGAACAGACATTGACCGCGCCACGAATCGCGTCGAAATTACCTTAGTCGGCGAGCCATCTCGCCGGGTCTATGTCCGTCGGATTAATGTTGCCGGTAACGATCGCACCCGTGATGAAGTGATCCGCCGCGAGTTCCGGCAACTGGAAGCGGCTTGGTACGACGGAGAAAAAATCCGGCAATCGCGCAATCGTGTGGACAGATTGGGTTACTTCACTAACGTTGGGATTGATACTCAGGAAGTGGCGGGATCTCCCGATCAGGTTGACTTGACGGTCACGGTCGCAGAGAAGCCCACGGGCAGCATTAGCTTGGGGGCAGGTATTTCCAGCGCGGACGGGTTGGGACTTTCGTTCGGTTTCAAGCAAGAGAATGCGTTTGGCTCGGGAAGCTCCTTGGGAATTGAAGTAAACACCAGCAAGGCCAACCGTACCATGGTGTTGAGCACTACCAATCCTTACTTTACAGATGATGGAGTGTCGCGCACCTTTGATTTGTATCAACGAACCACCCGTCCCTATGATGATGTAAATACGTACGCGATTGAGACAACCGGTGTGGGCTTACGTTTTGGAGTTCCGTTTTCTGACTCGGACACCGTTTACTTCGGCCTTGGCGCGGACAAGACCCGGATCATTCCTGGTACCAATTTGCCCACTGTATATCAGGACTACGCCAACGAGTTCGGCTACAGCGCAACGGCTGTCCCTCTGACTGTAGGCTGGTCCAGAGATACGCGTGATAGCGCGTTGGTGCCAAGCTCAGGTCGCGTTATGCGGACGAATGCCGAGTGGAGTGTCGGGGGGGATATGCGATATGTGCGCGGCACAGCCCAGTTTCAGCAATTCATTCCCGTTACCAGAAGGGTCACCGCTGCATTCAATACGGAGTTGTCCATGGGGGCCGCCACCGGTTCTGGTTCATATCCGGTGTTTAAGAACTACTACTTGGGTGGCTTAGGCTCAGTCCGCGGATTTGAGCAGGGTAGTTTGACCACTGCGGCACAACGCGCCTCGTCGCTTACGGCCACAGGCGGCGCTAAGAAAGTGGTTTTTAATGCAGAGTTGCTGTCTCCGCTACCGGGTGGAGGCAATGACCGCACATTGCGCGGCTTTGCATTTGTAGACGCTGGGGGCATCTATGGCGTTGACGAGTCGATTCAGTTGTCCGACTTGCGGGCTTCATTCGGTGTGGGCATCAGTTGGATATCTCCGGTGGGTCCATTGCGTCTTGCGCTCGCTCGGCCTCTGTCAAAGTTTGACGTGGATAAAATGCAAAGCGTTCAATTTCAAATCGGAACAACCTTTTAATGAAAACAGCACAAGTGAAATGGGCGTTGGCGACTGCGTTGGCATTGGTCTTGGGTAACAGTTTCGCTCAGGAGTCCAAAGTTGGCTACATCAACACGCAACGCATTACTACAGAGTCAGCACCTGCAAAAGCAGCACAGGCCAAGCTGGAGCAAGAATTCTCTAAGCGACAGAAAGACTTGACGGACCTGCAGCAGTCGCTCAAGACCATGAGTGAAAAGTTTGAACGTGATGCACCCGCCATGTCGGAGGCACAACGCGCAACACGCCAGAAAGAATTTGCAGAGCAAAACCGTGACTTCCAGCGCAAGCAACGTGAATTCCAGGAGGATCTGAACGGGCGCCGCAACGAAGAGCTGCAGAAGGTGTTGGACGCTGCAAATCGCGCAGTCAAGCAGGTTGCAGAGGGAGAGAAATATGATCTGGTGTTTCAAGAAGTTGTCTACAGCAGCGCTCGTCATGACATTACCGAAAAGGTTTTGAAAATTCTCAACGCCGGTGCCAAGTAAGCCTTGACGACATCGGCCGTTCATGTGAGATCAATTTCTCTCGCTGTCCTGGTTGAAAAGCTGGGGGGCGAGCTTATCGGTTCCCCAGATGTGTTGATTGCCGGGCTGGCTCCGTTGGACTCAGCTACAAGTGCCGACATCAGCTTCCTGAGTAACCCGAAATACCAGCAGCAACTTACGCAGTCGCATGCGGGATGTGTGATTGTGGGCCCCTCCGTGGCGGCATTGGCGTCGACCCGTGGGCCGTGCATCGTTACGCCCAATCCCTACCTTTATTTCGCCCGTTTGACTCAGCTCTGGCGCAAGCGGACCTCCCGTGATGCATCGGGCAATCCAGTCATTCATCCCAGTGCAGTTGTGGATCCAGAGGCTCATATCGCCGCAACAGCCCGCATCGGGCCTTTGTGTGTTATCGAGGCCGGTGCAAAGGTCGGGGAGGGCACCATATTGAAGTCCCGCGTCACCTTGGGTGAGGATTGCCACATCGGTGACCGTTGCATCGTCCACTCGGGTGTGGTGATCGGTGCGGACGGTTTCGGCTTCGCACCGGATAATGGGCGCTGGGAAAAGATTGAGCAGTTGGGTGCTGTCCGCATCGGAAACGACGTGGAAATCGGTGCCAACACCTGCATCGACAGAGGTGCGTTGAGTGACACTATCATCGAAGATGGTGTGAAGCTGGACAACCTGATCCAGATTGGTCACAACGTGCGCATCGGGGCGCACACCGCGATGGCGGGTTGCGTCGGTGTTGCTGGTTCCGCGACCATAGGGGCACACTGCACGGTGGGTGGCGGCGCAATCATTCTGGGGCACCTCAGTTTGGCTTCCGGTGTACACATCTCGGCAGCTACCGTGGTCAGCAAGTCGATTCACAAGCCAGGCAACTACACCGGCATTTTCCCGCTTGATGAAAATGCAAACTGGGAGCGCAACGCTGCATCTTTGAAGCAGCTGCATAGTCTGCGCGACCGCATCAAAACCTTAGAAAAAGAGAACAAGCCATGATGGATATCCACAAAATTTTGAAGCAACTGCCGCATCGTTACCCCTTTTTGTTGGTGGATCGTGTGCTGGAGTTGGACAAAGGCAAGACCATCAAGGCGCTGAAGAACGTCACCATCAACGAACCCTTTTTTGAAGGCCATTTCCCTCACCGGCCGGTGATGCCGGGTGTGTTGATGCTCGAAGCATTGGCTCAGGCAGCGGCGCTATTGGCATTTGATGCCTTGGACACTGCGCCCAACGACCAGATGGTCTATTACTTCGCTGGCATCGACGGCGCCCGCTTCAAGCGCCCTGTAGAGCCGGGCGACCAACTCCACCTGAATGTGGAAATGCTGCGCATGAAGGCCGGAATCTTCAAGTTCAAGGCCAGTGCTATGGTCGGCACCGAGTTAGCTTGCGAAGCGGAGTTGACCTGCGCCATGCGCGCTATCAGCTAAGGGGCAGAGCGTGTCAAACGTTCACCCTACCGCCATCGTAGCGCCCGGTGCTGAGCTCGACAGCTCAGTCACGGTTGGTCCCTACACCGTCATCGGGCCTCATGTGCGAATCGGTGCCGGCACCACGGTGGGCCCGCATTGCGTGATCGAGGGGCACACCACCATCGGTCAAGACAATCGGATTTTCCAGTTCAATTCGCTGGGTGCGATTCCACAGGACAAGAAATACGCCGGGGAGCCCTGCGAACTGATCATCGGCGACCGCAACACCATTCGGGAGTTTTGTACCTTCAACATCGGCTCCCCCGGGGATGCCGGCGTTACCAAAGTGGGAAACGACAACTGGATCATGGCCTACGTCCACCTCGCGCACGACTGCATGGTGGGCAACAACGTCATTTTTGCCAATAACTCCCAACTGGCTGGTCACGTGCATGTGGGAGACTGGGTGATTCTCGGTGGCTTCACGGTAGTGCATCAGTTTGTCCGTTTGGGCGCGCACAGCATGAGCGCCATGTGCTCCTTGCTGTTCGCAGACCTGCCTCCGTTTGTGATGTGCCAAGGCCAGCCGGCCGGCGCGCGGTCCATGAACTTCGAAGGCCTGCGCCGCCGGGGTTGGACCCCGGAGCGCATTTCCGGCGTAAAGGCGATTCACAAGGCCTTGTACCGGGACGACCTCACGCTGGACCAGGCCAAAGAGCGCATTGCCACCATGGCATTAGAGCGCCCTGAAACGGCGCCTGACGTGGCGATGATGAATGACTTTCTGGCTGGCGTATCCGCGAACCGCGGCATCGTGCGCTGAGCGTTAGCGTTCACGGCCTGTGATGGAGAGCAGCCCCCGCGCGAAGGATGCGCCTGTTATCGCGATGGTGGCGGGCGAGGCTTCCGGCGATTTGCTGGCGGGGCTGCTACTTGCGGGCGTGCATCAACGCTGGCAAGGAGCGATCGCTCACGGCATAGGCGGCCCGCAGATGGCCAAGCAGGGCTTCCAAGCTTGGTGGCCACACCACAAGTTGGCAGTGCATGGCTTCAGCTGGGAGCTGTTGCGCCGTTACCGTGAAATCGTGGGTATCCGCGATGCATTGGGTGACCGACTTTTGGTCCATAAGCCGGATGTGTTCATTGGCGTGGATGCGCCGGATTT
Source organism: Betaproteobacteria bacterium (assembly GCA_009925925.1). GTDB lineage: Bacteria > Pseudomonadota > Gammaproteobacteria > Burkholderiales > Burkholderiaceae_C > Allorhodoferax. The sequence continues at coordinate 6,937 of RFQA01000007.1, read as the reverse complement.
CAATCTGGATCTCGAAGCCCGCCTCAAGGTGCAGGGGGTCAAGACAGTGCATTTCGTCTGCCCCTCCATCTGGGCCTGGCGCCCTGAGCGGGTGGAAAAACTGCGCCGCAGCACCGACCATGTGCTGTGCATTTTTCCCTTCGAGCCGGAATTGCTGGCTTCGCATGGGATCGCCGCGACCTATGTGGGCCATCCTTTGGCCAATGTCATTCCTATGGAGCCGGACAGGGCAGCCGCGCGCCGCGGACTGGGCCTATCCGACACTGACGAGGTGGTAGCCATTTTGCCGGGCAGCCGACAGTCGGAAATCCGCCACTTAGCTTTCAGATTCTTTAGGGCTGCAGCGCTCATCCAGTCTGCGCGACCAGCTATCAAATTCATAGTGCCAGCGGTTCCTGGCTTGCTGCCCGAAATAGAAGCGATTGCGCAGCGTAGTGGCATGGCAGGGCGTTTGCAGCTCTTGACCGGCCAATCCCACACAGTCTTGGCCGCCTGTGATGTCACCCTGATTGCCAGCGGCACCGCCACCTTGGAGGCAGCCTTGTTCAAGCGCCCCATGGTGATCGGCTACCACATGTCCTGGTTGTCCTGGCAGATCATGCGCCGCAAGCGGCTGCAGCCCTGGGTGGGCTTGCCCAATATCTTGTGTCGCGACTTTGTGGTGCCTGAGCTGCTGCAGGATGCAGCCACACCCGAAGCACTCGCGGCCGGCGTGTTGCATTGGTTGGACGCGGCCCGACAAGAGCCTGCGAAAATAGCCGCTCTCGAATCCACCTTCCGCGCGCTGCACACCGAGTTGCTGCGCGACACCGCCGCCCTTGCCACCGATGCCATTGAAAAAGTCCTCCAAAGCTAAAAGCACCTTCGCTGCCAAGGTGCAGCAAGCGGCCTTCAGCTGGGACATTCCGGGACTGGTCGCCGGAGTGGACGAGGCCGGGCGCGGCCCCTTGGCCGGGCCGGTGGTGGCTGCTGCTGTCATTCTGGATGATCTGCGCCCGATTGCCGGCTTGAACGACTCCAAGAAGCTCAGCGCTGCGCGCCGAGAAAAGCTGTTTGACGAAATCCGCGCCAAAGCCTTGTGCTGCTCCATCGCACAGGCCAGTGTGGAAGAGATCGACGAAATCAATATCCTGCAAGCCACTTTGCTCGCCATGCGCCGCGCCGTCGAAGGCTTGCGCCTCAAGCCCGCCAAGGTGCTGGTCGATGGCAACCGCCTGCCGGTACTGGATGTGTTGGCTGAAGCCATTGTCAAGGGCGATGCCACGGTACCAGCCATTTCGGCTGCCTCCATCCTCGCCAAGGTGACTCGCGACCGCTGGTGTACCGAGTTGGATGCTCGATACCCCCAATACGGCTTTGCCACCCACAAGGGCTATGGCACTGCCGAGCACCTGGCCGCTTTGCAGACCCACGGTGCGTGCCCTGAGCATCGGAAAACATTTGCGCCGGTAACCCGCGTGCTTTGAAGCCTTTATGTCTGAACCCATCTTCATCAGTTCTCGCGAAAACGTGCTCCTCAAGGAGCTGCGCAAGCTCAGCACCGACAACACCGCTTACCGCAAGGCGGGGCGCTTCTGGATTGAGGGTGACCACTTGTGCAGTGCCGCATTGGCGCGTGGTGTGGTCCCATCGATACTGGTGGTTTCCGAGTCATTTATGCCGATGGCTCCCGTGGAATATGCTCAGGCAGCTATCAAAACTGTAGTGATTCCGGACGCCTTGTTCCGGGAAGTCAGTGGGTTGGAGTCGCCTGCCAAACTGGGCTTTGTTGTCGACCTGCCAGAAGCAGTAAGCGTCGAACCCTTGGCCGCCACCGTCATTCTCGACCGGGTGCAGGATGCCGGCAATGTGGGCTCCATCCTGCGCAGTGCAGTGGCCTTCGGTTTCCGTCAGGTGCTCGCCCTCAAAGGTTCGGCTGCACTCTGGAGTCCCAAAGTATTGCGCGCCGGCATGGGCGCGCACTTTGGGCTTCGATTGATCGAAGGGCTGGAGCTGCAAGACCTGGAAACATTGAAAGTACCCTTGGTGGTGACGAGTTCACACCAGGGGGATCTGGTGCAAAAGCTGGATTTGCCTCACCCTTGTGCATGGGCCATGGGGCACGAAGGGCAGGGCGTGTCTGACGCACTCATGGCCAAAGCCAAGGTGTTTGCCCGCATTGGCCAGCCGGGCGGGGAAGAGTCCCTCAATGTGGCAGCGGCAGCGGCCATTTGCTTGCATGCCAGCAGCTTGAAGCTTGCCTGAAACTGAATTCGGGTTTGCCCTCGGCTATAATCAGAGGCTTTCCAGAAAACAGCCGTCCCAAGCGCACCTCTGTACATTCCCTCATAAAAAGCACCCGCCAGGAGTCACCTCCCGCGCGGCACCCGCCAAGAGCCTGTCTTGAGCGCGTTTGGGCGTACCCGTAAAACATTCGGAGAAACCAGTGCTTTTGTCTCTCAAGGGAACCACCCCACCCGCCATCCTGGCGCTCGCAGACGGCACGGTCTACATTGGCAATTCCATTGGAGCCGCAGGCTCTACCGTCGGTGAAGTCGTGTTCAACACCTCCATGACCGGCTATCAGGAGATCCTCACCGATCCCAGCTATTGCCAGCAGATCGTCACCCTGACTTACCCCCATATCGGCAACTACGGTATCAACCCAGAAGACGTGGAGTCCAACAAGGTCCACGCCGCAGGTTTGATCATCAAAGACCTGCCCTTGGTGGCCAGCAACTTCCGCAAGACCCAGACGCTGACCGAGTACCTGGTCGCTGAGGGCACCGTGGCGATTGCCAACATCGATACCCGCCAGCTGACCCGACAATTGCGCACGCAAGGCGCGCAAAACGGCTGCATCCTGGCCTTGGCTGCCGGAGAAACGGTGACCAAGGAAGCCATTGAAAAAGCCGTGGCTGCAGCCAAAGGCGCGCCCAGCATGGCGGGCTTGGATTTGGCCAAGGTGGTTTCCAGCGCCAGCAGCTATGCGTGGACGGAGGCCGAATGGACCCTGGGTAAAGGCTACGGCCAGCAAACGGCTCCCAAGTTCCATGTCGTGGCCTATGACTTCGGTGTGAAGAAAAACATCTTGCGCATGTTGGCCGAGCGCGGCTGCAAGGTGACAGTGGTTCCTGCACAAACGTCCGCTGCCGAGGTGCTCAAGCTCAACCCGAATGGCATCTTCCTGTCCAACGGCCCCGGCGACCCGGAGCCTTGCGACTACGCGATTGCTGCGGCCAAAGAACTGATCGAGACCGGCACTCCCACATTTGGCATCTGCCTGGGGCACCAGATCATGGCGCTGGCGAGCGGCGCCAAGACATTCAAGATGAAGTTCGGCCACCACGGTGCCAACCATCCGGTCAAAGACCTGGACAGCGGCCGCGTGTCCATCACCAGCCAGAACCATGGCTTTGCGGTGGATGAGAAGTCCCTGCCTGCCAACCTGCGCCCCACGCACGTCAGCTTGTTTGACGGCACCTTGCAGGGTCTGGAGCGCACTGACAAGCCGGCTTTCTGCTTCCAGGGGCACCCTGAAGCATCGCCGGGTCCGCACGACATCGGCTACCTGTTTGACCGCTTCATCACAGAGATGGAAAAGAAGGCAGGCTGAGCAGCATGAGCTTCTATGGCGTCACTGATATCTGGACCTACGTGATTGGCGCTTTGGGCATCATTTTGTTGCCCGGGCCGAATTCATTGTTCGTGCTGTCAGTGGCTACCGTGCGCGGAGTCAAGGCCGGATACCAGGGCGCCATGGGCGTGTTTGTGGGTGACACCATCTTGCTGCTGCTCACCGCTTTGGGAGCTGCGGGATTGCTGCGTACTTACCCCGCCTTGTTTATGGTGGTGAAGTACGCGGGCGCTGCCTACCTGACATGGGTAGGTGTCAACCTCGTGATCGCAGCCGTTCTCAAATGGCGAAGCGATGCTCCGGTTGCTGCCGAATCTGCCGTGGCAGAAGCCGCAAGCAACTTGCAACAGCCCTTCAAGCGAGCGCTGGTGATCAGCTTGCTGAACCCTAAGGCGATACTGTTTCTGCTCTCCTTCTTCGTGCAGTTCATCGATCCCGGTTACGACACCCCGGCGGTGCCATTCCTGATTCTGAGCGCCATCATCATGGTGTTCAGTGCGTTGTATCTGTCTGCCCTGATTTTTGCAGGCGCCCGCCTCGCCCAAGGTTTCAGCCGTCGGAAGCGGCTGAGCGCCACCTTGTCCAGTGCTGTGGGTGGCCTGTTTGTCTGGTTCGGCGCCAAGTTGGCAACCGCCAGCCTGAACTGACCCCGATTGATTTGATTAAAAAGTAAAAAGCCCTAAAGCTAAGAGTCCACCATGCCAAAACGTACCGACATCAAAAGCATTCTCATCATCGGCGCCGGCCCCATCATCATCGGGCAGGCCTGTGAGTTCGATTACTCCGGCGTGCAAGCATGCAAGGCTTTGCGTGAAGAGGGCTACAAGGTCATCCTGATCAACAGTAACCCCGCCACAATCATGACCGACCCGGCCACCGCCGATGTGACTTATATCGAGCCCATCACCTGGCAGACCGTCGAGAAGATCATCGCCAAGGAAAAGCCTGACGCGATTTTGCCCACCATGGGCGGCCAGACCGCGCTGAATTGCGCACTGGACCTCTGGCACCACGGCGTCTTGGACAAGTACAAGGTCGAGCTGATCGGCGCAACGCCTGAAGCCATCGACAAGGCGGAAGACCGCCTCAAATTCAAGGACGCCATGACCAAAATCGGTCTGGGTTCTGCGCGCTCAGGTATTGCCCACAGCATGGAAGAAGCCTGGGCGGTGCAAAAGACGCTGGGCTTCCCTACGGTCATTCGCCCCAGCTTCACCTTGGGCGGCACCGGCGGCGGTATTGCCTACAACTCCGAAGAGTTCGAAACCATCTGCAAGCGCGGTTTGGAAGCATCGCCCACCAACGAGCTTCTGATTGAAGAGTCGCTCTTGGGCTGGAAAGAGTACGAGATGGAAGTGGTGCGCGACAAGGCGGACAACTGCATCATCGTGTGCTCGATCGAAAACCTGGACCCCATGGGCGTGCACACCGGCGACTCCATTACCGTGGCACCCGCACAGACCTTGACTGACAAGGAATACCAGATTCTGCGTAACGCCTCTTTGGCTGTGCTGCGTGAAATCGGTGTGGATACGGGTGGGTCGAACGTGCAGTTTTCCATCAACCCCAAAGACGGCCGCATGGTGGTGATCGAGATGAACCCGCGCGTGTCGCGTTCCTCCGCACTGGCCTCCAAGGCGACGGGTTTCCCGATTGCCAAGGTCGCGGCCAAGCTGGCGGTGGGCTTCACGCTGGACGAACTGCGCAACGACATTACCGGTGGTGCTACCCCCGCGTCGTTCGAGCCTTCCATCGACTATGTGGTCACCAAGATTCCGCGTTTTGCGTTCGAAAAATTCCCTGCGGCTGACAGCCGCTTGACCACCCAGATGAAGTCGGTGGGCGAAGTGATGGCCATGGGTCGTACCTTCCAGGAGTCTTTCCAGAAAGCTCTGCGCGGCCTGGAAGTGGGCGTGGACGGCATGAACGAGAAAACCCAGGACCGTGAAGTGCTGGAAAAAGAGCTGGGCGAACCCGGCCCCGAGCGCATCTGGTACGTGGGTGACGCATTCGCCCAAGGAATGAGCGTGGACGAAGTGTTTGCGTTGACCAAAATCGACCCTTGGTTCCTGGTGCAGATCGAGCAGATCGTGAAGCTCGAGCTCGAGATCGAACGTCTTCCCCAGCCTGCCAGCGGCTCTGCGCTGGACAAGATCGACGCGCCCACACTGCGTGCTTTGAAGCAAAAAGGCTTCTCGGACCGACGCTTGGCCCGGCAATTCAAGACCACAGACAAGGCGGTGCGCGAAAAGCGCCGTGCTTTGGGTGTGCGCCCCGTCTACAAGCGTGTGGATACTTGTGCCGCCGAGTTCGCGACCAACACGGCTTACATGTATTCCACGTACGAGGCAGATGGCTCCGAGTGCGAGGCGGCGCCAACCGACAAGAAGAAGATCATGGTGCTGGGCGGTGGCCCCAACCGTATCGGTCAGGGTATCGAGTTTGACTACTGCTGCGTGCACGCTGCCTTGGCCATGCGCGAAGACGGTTACGAGACCATCATGGTTAACTGCAACCCTGAAACCGTGTCTACCGATTACGACACCTCCGACCGCCTGTACTTCGAACCCCTGACCCTCGAAGACGTGCTCGAAATTGTGGACAAGGAAAAGCCTGTTGGCGTGATCGTGCAGTACGGAGGTCAAACGCCTTTGAAGTTGGCTCTGGACCTCGAAGCCAATGGCGTGCCCATCATTGGTACCACCCCTGACATGATCGACGCGGCTGAAGACCGGGAGCGCTTCCAGAAGCTGCTGCACGCCCTGAACCTGCGTCAGCCACCCAATGCCACGGCCCGTACCGAAGCTGAGGCCCTGGAAAAGGCAGCTGCTCTGGGTTACCCGCTGGTCGTGCGCCCCAGCTATGTGCTGGGTGGCCGCGCCATGGAAATCGTGCACGAGCAGCGCGATCTGGAGCGCTACATGCGCGAAGCCGTGAAGGTGAGTAACGACAGTCCCGTGTTGCTGGACCGCTTCCTGAACGACGCTATTGAGTGCGATGTGGATTGCATACGTGATGCGACCGGCGACACCTTCATCGGTGGCGTGATGGAACACATCGAGCAAGCCGGCGTGCACAGCGGCGACTCCGCATGCTCCTTGCCGCCCTATAGCCTGCATGCAGACACCGTGACCGAGATCAAGCGCCAGACCAAAGCCATGGCCGGTGCCCTGAACGTGGTTGGTTTGATGAACGTGCAGTTCGCCATCCAGAACGTGGACGGCAAAGATGTGATTTACGTGCTGGAAGTGAACCCCCGTGCCAGCCGCACCGGCACGGGGGTTCACTTCCAGCACGTAAATCACATCTTTGCCGTCCACG
>RFQA01000060.1 GCA_009925925.1 Betaproteobacteria bacterium | reverse complement strand
GCCACACGGTTGCGGGGGCGGGGCAGGTCCACGCTCAGCACTTCGCCGATGGTGGCGGCCGGGCCATTGGTCATCATCACAATCTTGTCGGACAGCAGCACGGCTTCGTCCACATCGTGGGTCACCATAACCACCGTGCTCTCAGTGCGGGCCACGATCTCCAGCAGCTCGTCTTGCAGCTTGGCGCGGGTCAGCGCATCCAGCGCGCCGAAGGGCTCATCCATCAACAGCACTTTGGGCTCCATGGCCAGCGCACGGGCAATGCCCACGCGCTGCTTCATGCCACCGCTGATTTCACCGGGGCGCTTTTGCGCTGCGGCGGTGAGACCGACCAATGCCAGGGCGGCATCTGTGCGGGCCTTCAGCTGAGCTTTGCTCTCGGCTGCGGCGCCTGGGTTGCGGGTGCCGAATACACGCTCCACACCGAGGTAGATGTTCTCAAAGCAGGTGAGCCATGGCAGCAGCGAATGGTTCTGAAACACTACCGCACGCTCGGGGCCGGGGCCTGCAATTTCGCGGCTTGCGCAGATCAGCGAGCCCTGGGTGGGCATGGTCAGGCCGGCAATCAGGTTGAGCAGGGTGGACTTGCCGCACCCGCTGTGGCCGATGAGGGCCACAAACTCGCCCTTGGCCACGTTGAGGTTGATGTTGCGCAGCGCGGGGAACAGACCTTTCTTGGTCTTGAAGGTCTGGTCCACGCCCTGGATTTCGATGTACTTGGAAGTGTTGCTCATGGTGTATTCCTTTTCAGGGCTACCGCGGAACCGGCTTTGCCGGGCCGCTGGTTGCGCCCCCCAGAAGCCGATGCCCACGCCACCGGTCAGCATCTCAGCGGCCACAATCACCAACCACGCAGTACCGACTGCCAGGCGCACGCCGGTCAGCATGTAGGGGAGGACGGAGGGGAAGAGAATCTTGGTAACAATCTTCCACTCGGAGAGGTTGAGCACGCGGGCCACGTTCATGTAGTCCTGCGGCACGCGTTGCACGCCTACTGCGGTGTTGATGATCATGGGCCAGATGGAGCAGATGAAGATGGTCCAGATGGCGGCGGGGTTGGCGCCCTTGAACACCAGCAAACCGATAGGCAACCAGGCCAATGGCGACACGGGACGCAGCAGACTGATCAGCGGGTTGAACATGCGGCTCAAAAACTCAAACCGCCCGATCATGAAACCGACGGGAATGCCCACCACCGCTGCCAGCCCGAAGCCCATGGCCACGCGTTTGAGTGAGAACAGGATGTTCCAGCCCACGCCTTGGTCGTTGGGCCCCTTGCTGTAGAACGGGTCGCTGAAGATCACCACAGCCTGCTTCCACGTTTCCAGCGGGCTGGGGATGGAGCTGGCCGTGCCGATGCTCACCATCGCCCAGATGCCGATGAGCAAGGCAATCCCGAAGATGGGCGGCAAGACCTTGAGCAGCAGGCCGCTCCAGTCGACGCCGGGTGCTGCTGGCTCCAGCATCGAAGGATTCGCCGGTTTAGAGACTTTTGGGCTGCTAGCTCCCGTGGAATGTGCGGGAGCAGCTTCTGTTTTGATAGCAGAGCCATCGACAGCTGCGATCGGTGAATGAAATACGGCGCTGACCATGGTCGTTCCTTAAGCTTTGATCTTGAAGCTGTCGGCGTATTTCTTGGGGTCTTTGCCGTCCCACACCGTGCCGTCAATAAGCTTGCTCGTACGCATGACATCCTTGGGTACCGGTGTCTTGGTAGCGGCTGCAGCCTGCTTGTAAATCTCGATCTGGTTGATCTGTTTGGCCACGGCGAGGTAGTCAGGGTGGTCTTTGAGCAAGCCCCAACGTTTGTGCTGGGTCAGGAACCACATGCCATCCGACAGGTAGGGAAAGTTCACCGCGCCGTCGTTGTAGAACTTCATGAAGTTCGGGTCATCCCAGGTCTTGCCCAGACCGTTCTGGTAGCGGCCCAGGATGCGCTGGTTGATGGCGTCCACGCTGGTGTTCACGTAGCTCTTGTCGGCAATGGTTTCGGCCATCTTGTTCTTGTTGGAGAGGCCCGAGTCAATCCACTTGCTGGCCTCCAGAATCGCGGCTGTCACTGCGCGTGCGGTGTTGGGGTACTTCTTCACAAAGTCACCGGTGGTGCCCAGCACTTTTTCAGGATGGTCTTTCCAGATGTCCTGGGTGGTTTGTGCGGTGATGCCGATGCCATCGATGATGGCGCGGTGGCCCCAGGGTTCGCCCACGCAGTAGCCGTCCATATTGCCCACACGCATGTTGGCCACCATCTGGGGGGGAGGCACGGTGATGGCCTTGGCGTCTTGCAGCGGGTTGATGCCGTGGGCCGCCAGCCAGTAATACAGCCACATGGCATGGGTGCCGGTGGGGAAGGTCTGCGCAAAGGTGTATTCGCGCTTGTCGGTTTGCATCAGCTTGGCGAGGCTGGGGCCGTCGATCGCGCCCTTTTCAGCCAGCTTTTTGGACAGGGTGATGGCCTGGCCGTTGTTGTTCAGGGTGGCCAGCACGGCCATGTCTTTCTTGGGGCCGCCGATGCCAAGGTGTACGCCGTAGACCAGACCGTAGAGCACGTGGGCGAAGTCCAGTTCGCCGTTGACCAGCTTGTCGCGCACGCCGGCCCAGCTGGCTTCTTTGCTAGGGATGATCTTGACTCCGTATTTCTGGTCGATGCCCAGGACGGAGGCCATCACCACGCTGGCGCAGTCGGTCAGCGGGATGAAGCCGATCTTGACTTCGGTTTTCTCAGGGGCATCGGAACCGGCGGCATACACCATGGAGCGCAGGGCCGGGTCAATGCCGATGGCGCCCACGGCCGCAGTTTGCAGAACAGCGCGGCGGCTGAGTTTGGCTTTCAGAAGATCCGTCATGTCAGTAGCTCCAGAAGGTTTAAACACACAAAACAAAGGCAGAAAACAAAAAAGGCGTCCACACGGGGTTCGACGCGCTGTGCGTAATCGAACCCGTGGGGACGCCTTTGTCCTTGTGCATTCACCCCGCCCGCCGTTGGACGGGGCGTTTGCATAACCGTTGCCGGTCTTGTCAGGATTAATGCAATGTCTGTGCCAGGTGCTTTGGGTGTCTTTTTGCTATGAAAATAAGAGCTGCTTACGCAATATCCGCGGGCGCTGGATGTGCTTTTTGTTCAAAACCATCTGGTGGATGGCGTCTTGGCGAGTCCGCGCACTGCATTTGTGCGTTGCACCATTTCGGGCTGCGGCGGTGGGTTATCCCAGCAAATCCGCCACGTCCAGCATGCGCTGGGCGACTTCCACGATCTTCAGGTTCTTGTCCATCGCGGTTTTGCGCAGCTTGGCGTAGGCCGTATCCTCGGAGAGGGATTGGCGCTGCATCAGCAGGGTTTTGGCCCGGTCTATGACTTTGCGGTCCTGCAGGGCGGTGGAGAGTTCGTTCAACTCATTGCGGGTGTCGGCCAGCTCCCGGCGCAAGGCCTGGTCCTGCTCAAAGCGAGCCATGGCCACATCCAGGATCGGCCGGATTCGCTCGGCTTGCAGGCCGGCCACGATGTAGGCCGACACACCCGCCGCCACGGCTTCGCGGGCGGTGCGGGTGTCGTGGTCGTTGGTGAACATCACGATAGGGCGGCGCTCATCGCGGGTGGCCATCACCACATGTTCCAAGGCGTCCCGCGCGTCGCTCTCCGCGTCCACGATGATCATGTCAGGCTGCAACTGCGCGAGTCGCTCGGTCAAAAATACGTCAGCGGGCAGCGAGGCGACCAGGTTGAAGCCGCTCTCCAGCAGCCCAATGCGCAAGCTGCGCGAACGTTCGGCCTGGTCCAGCGCGTGGGTGTCCTCCGGGTCTTCGACGACCAGGTCAGAGGTGATCACAACAATACGCAGGGGCTCAGACATGGTTGACGCCCGCAGCAAGTTTCGCGCCAATGGCCAGCTTGGGTGAGGGTGTCATGCGCGCCAGTAGTGGTAGGTCCAGGCGGTAGATAAGCCGTGCTTGGCATACAAGGTGCGGGCCCCGGTGTTCTCTGCCTCGACTTGCAAGAACGTGTCTCGAATGCCCCGGCGCAGCCCTTCCTGCGCGAGTGCCGAGAGGATGGCGCAGGCCATGCCGCGCTGGCGACGCGCCAGCACCGTGCGCATGCCGTGGATCCCCATCCATCCCCGGCTGAAGCTGGCGGTGCCTGCGGCGCAGGCCTGGTCGCCTTCCAGCACGGTGGCGTACATCACGACCTTACTGCGGCTCAGGGCTGCAATACGCGCTTCGCCATCCGCTGGGTCAAAGCCGGGCGCGGTATAGACCGAACGCCACGCGGCATCCGGCTCGGTTCGCAGCACGACAGTGTGGCGGCAGCGCGCACCAGCCAAGGTGCCGGTTTTTCCTGTTTGGACGAGCGTGGGCTGTTGGGGGGTGTATCCCTGTTGGTGCAAGGCATCCAGCAAGGGCTGCAGCCCGGCCACGTCTGCCATGCGCCATGCCGGCTGCAGGCAGTGCAAGCGGTAGCGTTCTGCGATGTGGGCGATGTCGTCAGCTGACAGTCCCTCGTGGCGCAATGGGACGGCACTCTTGGCGCGGCCAATGGTGGTGGCATCAAAAGGCAGCAACCAGCCGGGCAGGGTGTCGTCCACCACCCGCGGGGCCACCGCATCCAGCGTGGCGCGTTCGATGCTCGCAATGTTGGTGGGGGAGAGCAGGTCTGTCATGGGAGGATTGTGCCGCCTGAAAAACCCCATCCTCTACACTCGGCGCCTCTGAAGGAAACAAGCATGCTGGTGTTGGGGATCGAGTCGTCGTGTGATGAAACAGGTGTGGCCATGGTGCAGTCGCAGGGCGACGCGGTGCCCACGCTTCTGGCGCACGCCCTGCATAGCCAGATCGAGATGCACCAGGCATTTGGTGGCGTGGTGCCCGAGCTGGCCAGCCGCGACCACATCCGCCGCGTGCTGCCCCTGACCCGCCAGGTGCTGAATGAGAGCGGTCGCAATTTGCAAGAGGTGGATGTGGTGGCCTACACCCGTGGCCCCGGTCTGGCCGGCGCGTTGCTGGTAGGCGCTGGCGTGGCTTGTGCGCTGGGTGCTGCCTTGGGCAAGCCCGTGCTGGGGGTGCACCACTTGGAAGGCCATTTGCTTTCGCCGTTTTTGAGTGAGGACCCGCCTGAATTTCCGTTTGTGGCCTTGCTGGTCTCCGGTGGTCACACCCAATTGATGCGGGTCGATGGCGTCGGGCGCTACGAATTGCTAGGCGAAACCATCGATGATGCGGCGGGCGAGGCCTTTGACAAATCCGCCAAGCTGATGGGGCTGGCCTACCCCGGCGGGCCCTTGCTCTCAAAGCTCGCGGAGTCGGGCGACCCCAAAGCGTATGCACTGCCACGGCCCTTGTTGCACAGCGGTAATCTGGATTTTTCGTTCGCCGGGCTCAAAACTGCAGTGCTGGTGCAGAGCCAGCGCATGGTGGCGGCAGGTGGTGTCACCCGCTTTCAGGCATTGCCTGCGCAACAGCAGGCGGATCTGGCAGCGTCTACCCAAGCAGCCATCGTCGAGGTTTTGCTGAAGAAATCCGTCACCGCCCTGAAGCAAACCGGGCTCAATCGCCTGGTGGTGGCGGGTGGTGTGGGGGCCAACCGCAAATTGCGCGAGCAGCTCAATGCCGAATGTGCCAAGCGCGGTGTGCGGGTGCACTACCCCGAGTTGCATCTGTGCACCGACAACGGCGCCATGATTGCCATGGCAGCCGCCATGCGCCTGCAAAGCGGCTTGCAGCAGGCCGTGATGGACTACGCTTTTGACGTCAAACCCCGCTGGCCCCTGCATTCACTGTAAAAAGTGCTGCCAGCGCCCGTCCATGGTTCGCGGGCAGCTCCTTATTTGATAGCGGATGCAGGGCTCTGCGGCGAATGCGCTTATTGGATGCTGAGTTCTGCGGAGGTGTCCACCGGCACTTTTTTGGCCAGTTTGAGGGTCAGCACGCCGTTTTCCAGCTTGGCTTCGCTTAGGGCACTGTCCACTTCCTGGGGGAATTCGTAGGCGGCGCGGTAGCGGCGGGGTGCGTCGTCTTTGCTTTGGATGCGGACCACCGCGCCGTCAATGGCAATGCGCAAATGTTCCTTGGCGATGCCGGGCACATCGAGGCTCAGGGTAAAGCTGGTTTCGTCCTGGGTATAAGCAGCGCCGGACTGGCGGGCGGAGAGCAGGGCGTCATTCAAAAAACGCTCTACGGTGCGACCGCCGTGGGCGTAGGCGGGGCGGCGCAAGGAGGCTTGGAAGGCAGCAGGGGCAGTGGTGAAGAACATATGGGATTTCCTTAACGTGGGCGGCGCTCACCGTGATTGCCGCATGGTCCCTAACTGCGCTCCGCACCCGGCATTTCAAGCAAAAAATGGCAACTTTATTGTTGGCCTTGTCCTCTTGAAAAAGCGCACAGAGTCGTTATCTGACGCGGGTTCCGGGAGGATTTGATCTTTGGCTCCTGCCTTGGTAGTGGGTTGGGGCCGGGAAGCGCATTTCGCCAGCAGCCCGCTTCGGGATATAATCGACAGGCTTTGCATTGGGCAAGGCGCACGCCAAGAGCCGTTCCAGCACCTGGCGCAAGTCAAAACATCAAAAGGAAAAACACATGATCGCTTCCAGCATCAAAGCTGCTGTTGTCAAAGACAACGCCCGTTCCGCTACCGACACAGGTAGCCCAGAAGTGCAAGTGGCACTGCTGACAGCCCGTATCAACGAGCTGACTCCTCACTTCAAGACCCACGCCAAAGACCACCACGGTCGTCGCGGTTTGCTGCGTATGGTGAGCCGTCGCCGTAAGCTGTTGGACTACTTGAACTCCAAGGACCACGACCGCTATGTGGCCCTGATCGCGAAATTGGGTCTGCGCAAGTAAGCGACTGACTGAATGACGAACGCCTGAGTTAGGTCACTAGCTCAGGCGTTTTTTACTTCGGAGACTGCAAAAACAGAACGAAGCTGTGTCATTCCAAAGCCGTTGCCCCGTTAAGGGCAGTGTTTCTGGAATGGCATCGTGGACTGTGTTGTGGAATCCGGGCTGTGGCGGGATGGCCTGCATCCCCCGATAAAACTCGATACTCACAGGAGATTCACCATGAGCATTTTCAACAAAGTTACCAAGACTTTCCAATGGGGTCAGCACACCGTGACCATGGAAACCGGCGAAATCGCTCGCCAATCCACCGGCGCCGTGTTGCTGGACATGGACGGCACCGTGGTTTTGGCCACTGTAGTCGGCAAGACCGAAGGCAAGCCCGGCCAGGACTTTTTCCCCCTGACCGTCGACTATCTCGAAAAGTCCTATGCCGCTGGCAAGATTCCCGGCAGCTTTTTCAAGCGCGAAGGCCGCCCCAGCGAATTTGAAACGCTGACCAGCCGCCTGATCGACCGCCCCATCCGCCCCCTGTTCCCAGAAGGCTTCTTCAACGAAGTGCACGTCGTGGTGCACACCGTGTCCCTGAACCCCGAAGTGGATGCTGACATCGCTGCCATGATCGCGGTGAGCGCGGCTCTGTCTGTCTCCGGCATCCCGTTCAACGGCCCCATCGGCGCTGCCCGCGTGGGTTATGTCAACGGCGAATACGTGCTGAACCCCGGCCAGACCGCACGCAAAGATTCCATCATGGACTTGGTGGTTGCAGGTACCGAAGCCGCTGTGTTGATGGTGGAGTCCGAAGCACAACAGCTGTCCGAAGAAGTGATGTTGGGCGCTGTGGTTTACGGCCACGAGCAGAGCAAGACCGCTATCAACGCCATCCATGAACTCGTGCGTGACGCCGGCAAGCCCGTGTGGGACTGGAAGGCTCCTGCCCGTGATGAAGCCTTGATCGCCAAGGTCGATGCCCACGGCAAAGACAAGCTGGTCGCCGCTTACCAGATCCGCAACAAACAAGCCCGTACCCAAGCCTGCCGCGCTGCCTACGCAGACGTGTTTGCCGGTTTGAAGGCCGACGGTGTCGAGTTCGACAGCGTCAAGGTCGAAGGCATGCTGTTCGACATCGAAGCCAAGATCGTGCGCGGCCAGATTCTGGCAGGCGAGCCCCGTATCGATGGTCGCGATACACGCACGGTGCGCGCTATCGAAATCCGTAACGGCGTGCTGCCCCGCACCCACGGTTCTTCCTTGTTCACCCGTGGCGAAACCCAGGCTTTGGTGATCGCCACCTTGGGTACCGAGCGTGATGCGCAACGTATCGACGCCTTGAGCGGCGAATACGAAGACCGCTTCATGCTGCACTACAACATGCCTCCCTTCGCCACTGGCGAAACCGGCCGCGTGGGTACGCCCAAGCGCCGCGAAATCGGCCACGGTCGTTTGGCCAAGCGTGCTTTGGTCGCCGTGTTGCCGACCAAAGAAGAGTTCCCTTACTCCCTGCGCGTCGTGTCTGAAATCACCGAGTCCAACGGCTCGTCGTCCATGGCCTCTGTGTGCGGCGGCTGCTTGTCCCTGATGGACGCAGGTGTGCCTTTGAAGGCACACGTGGCCGGTATCGCCATGGGCCTGATCAAGGAAGACAACCGCTTTGCGGTGTTGACTGACATCCTGGGTGACGAAGATCACCTGGGCGACATGGACTTCAAGGTTGCCGGTACCACCAACGGTATTACCGCGCTGCAGATGGACATCAAAATCCAGGGCATCACCAAGGAAATCATGCAAGTGGCATTGGCGCAGGCCAAGGAAGCGCGCGTGCACATCCTGGGCGAAATGCAAAAGTCCATGGCTGAAGCACGTACCGAAGTGTCCAACTTCGCGCCCCGTCTGTTCAGCTTCAAGATCAACCCCGAGAAGATTCGCGACGTGATCGGCAAGGGCGGCTCCGTGATTCGCGCGCTGACCGAAGAAACCGGCACCCAGATCAACATCGAGGAAGATGGCACCATCACCATCGCTTCCAGCGATCCCGCCAAGGCGGAAGAAGCCAAGCGCCGTATCGAGCAGATCACCGCAGAAGTCGAAATCGGCAAGGTGTACGAAGGCCCGATCACCAAGATCCTGGATTTCGGTGCACTGGTGAACCTGCTGCCTGGCAAGGACGGCTTGTTGCACATCAGCCAGATCGCTCATGAGCGCGTCGAGAAGGTCACGGACTACCTGTCTGAAGGCCAGATCGTGAAGGTCAAGGTTCTGGAAACCGACGAAAAGGGCCGCATCAAGCTGTCCATGAAGGCTTTGATCGAGCGTCCTGCGCAAGAGTAAATCTTTCGTCTGCTATTGATTTGGTAGCTGCTCGCGCATATCTGGCGAGCGCTACCGGTCAATTCGATATGAGAGCATTTGAAATCACATCTCCCGGTGCGCCGGACGTTTTACGTCTGGTGGATCGCCCTGCGCCGAAGTTCGGGGCAGGGGAGTTGTGCATCCGTGTGAGCGCCAGTGGCGTCAACCGGCCGGATGTGTTGCAGCGCTTGGGCAAGTACCCGGCACCTGCAGGCGCATCAGATATTCCGGGTCTGGAAGTGGCGGGCACGATCGTCGAAGGTGATGCGGAGGCCTTAGCGCAAGCCGGGCTCAAGCTCGGGGATCGTGTGTGCGCGCTGGTAGCGGGTGGAGGCTACGCCGAGTTGTGTGTAGCTCCTGTAGCCCAGTGCCTGCCAGTGCCGGAGGGCTGGTCTGACGTGGAAGCTGCGGGTCTGCCGGAAACGTACTTCACGGTGTGGAGCAACGTGTTCGAGCGTGGCCGCTTGCAATCCGGTGAGGTCTTGCTGGTGCAGGGTGGTACCAGTGGTATCGGGGTCACAGCGATCCAGTTGGCCAAGGCGCTGGGCGCTACCGTCATTGCAACGGCCGGATCGGATAAAAAGTGCGCGGCGTGCCTGAATTTGGGTGCCGACTTCGCGATCAACTATCGCACCCAAGATTTCGAGGTTGAAGCGTTGCGAATCACGGGTGGACGTGGTGTCGATGTCATCCTCGACATGGTGGCAGGGGCCTACGTGGCCAAGGAAGTCCAGTGCCTCGCGGAAGATGGTCGATTGGTCATCATTGCCGTGCAAGGCGGTGTGCAGTCAGAAGTCAATGCCGGTTTGATACTGCGTAAGCGCTTGACTATCACGGGTTCCACTTTGCGTGCACGGCCTGTGGCCTTCAAGGCGGCGATCGCCAGTGCCTTGCGTGAGCGGGTCTGGCCGCTCTTGGCGGGCAAAAACGTGCGCCCGGTCGTGCATCAGGTGTTTGCTGTAGGCGCTGCACAGACGTCAGAGGCTGCAGCGCAAGCGCATGCAGTGATGGAGAGCAATGCACATATCGGAAAGCTAGTTTTGAATTGGGAACCCGCATGAAAAAGAAATTGATTGCCGGCAACTGGAAGATGAACGGTAGCCTGGCTGCCAACGCGGCTTTGCTGGACCAACTGCATGCCGGCTTGCCTGCGGCCTCCTGTTTGGTTGCGGTATGTGTGCCGGCAGCGTATTTGCAGCAGGTCATTTCAGTGATTAAACCGGTGGGCGCGCTCGCTGTGGGGGCGCAAGACGTGTCTGCATTTGATGCAGGTGCTTATACCGGCGAGACATCGGCAGCCATGTTGCGTGACCTCGGTGTGCACTATGCCATCGTCGGCCACTCCGAGCGTCGTCAATACCATGGTGAAACCGATGCCATCGTCGCTACCAAAGCGCAAAAGGCCTTGGCAGCTGGTGTGACGCCCATCGTGTGTGTGGGTGAAACCTTGGCAGAGCGTGAAGCCGGCAAAACCGTGGAAGTGGTGAAGCGTCAATTGGCTGCTGTGATTCATGCCAATGGGCATTGCATCAGCGAAATTGTGGTGGCATATGAACCCGTTTGGGCCATTGGCACCGGCAAGACGGCCACCCCTGAGCAGGCCCAAGAAGTCCATGCCGTGTTGCGTGGGCAGCTGGCAGCGGCTACGCCTCATGCGGACCGTGTTCACATCTTGTACGGGGGCAGTATGAATGCAGCCAATGCCCAGCAATTGCTGGCGCAAAAGGATATTGATGGCGGCTTGGTGGGCGGTGCATCCCTCAAAGCGGCAGACTTTTTAACCATCATCACTGCCGCATCGGCAGTCTGATTGAATTTGAATTTAGGAGTAGTTTATGAACATCGTTATCACCATCATTTTGACCGTCCAATTGCTGGCTGCAGTGGCCATGATCGGCCTGATCCTGGTCCAGCACGGCAAGGGTGCTGACATGGGTGCTGCTTTCGGCAGCGGCGGCTCTGGTAGCTTGTTTGGCGCCAGTGGAAGTGCCAACTTCCTCTCCCGCACCACCGCCGTGTTGGCGACCGTGTTTTTTGTCTCTACCCTTGCATTGGCATACTTCGGCAACTTGCGCCCTACCAGTTCCGGTTCGGTGTTGGAAGGCGCCGCTGTCGTAGCTCCGGCCGCTGCACCTGCAGTTGAAACAGCACCTGCGACCCCTGCATCGGGCGCGGCACAGATTCCGGCGAAATAAACCTCTTTTTAAAACCCTTCCCCCCGCTGTGAAGAGGGGAAATTCAGGGTAAACTCTAGGGCTGGTGAATAAGCAAATGCCGAAAGGCTCCTCACGCAAATTCATCAGCTGAGAGCCGCCGTCGTGGTGAAATTGGTAGACACGCTATCTTGAGGGGGTAGTGGCGAAAGCTGTGCGAGTTCGAGTCTCGCCGACGGCACCAGAAAAAATCAGCTTGCGCGGGTTCTGCCCCTGCAGCAGGCATTCACGGTGATCAGAATTTCAAGATGAACCTCGATCAATATCTCCCCGTTCTGCTGTTCATCTTGGTCGGTATCGGCATCGGTGTGGTGCCTCAGGTGCTCGGCTACATACTCGGGCCCAACAAGCCTGATGCGGCAAAAAACTCCCCCTATGAATGTGGCTTCGAGGCATTTGAAGATGCCCGAATGAAATTCGACGTTCGGTATTACCTCGTCGCCATTTTGTTTATTTTGTTTGACTTGGAAACAGCCTTTTTGTTTCCATGGGCGGTATCTCTCAAGGAACTTGGCCTATTCGGGTTCTTGATCGGTGTCGAATTCGTGGTTATCTTGACCATCGGATTTGTCTACATGTGGAAAAAAGGCGCTCTGGACTGGGAGTAACGCAATGATTGAAGGCGTTTTGAATGAAGGCTTCGTCACGACGAGTTACGACTCGGTTGTGAATTGGGCAAAAACCGGTTCTATTTGGCCCATGACCTTCGGGTTGGCCTGCTGTGCTGTGGAGATGATGCATGCAGCGGCAGCGCGCTACGACATCAGCCGCTTCGGCTCAGAGGTGTTTCGCGCAAGCCCCCGCCAATCTGATTTGATGATCGTGGCGGGCACCCTCTGCAACAAGATGGCCCCAGCCCTCCGCAAGGTGTACGACCAGATGTCAGAACCCCGTTGGGTTCTCAGCATGGGCTCGTGTGCCAACGGTGGTGGCTACTATCACTATAGCTACTCGGTGGTCCGTGGATGCGATCGTATCGTTCCTGTGGATGTTTACGTGCCTGGCTGCCCTCCCACCGCGGAAGCGTTGCTGTACGGAATCTTGCAGCTGCAGCAGAAAATTCGTCGTACTCAGACGATTGCCCGGGCTTAAGGCTGTCTATGACTACTTTTGCAATTCATCCCGAAGTCACCAAAGCAGCTGTCGAGGCTGTATTGGGCGACAAAGTGAAGCACATCGATATCGCTCTGAGCGAGGTTACGGTTCTGGTTTCTGCTCAGCACTACCACGCCGCAGCCGAGATTTTGCGTACTGCGCCAGGATGCCAGTTCGAGCAGTTGATAGACCTGTGCGGCGTTGATTACTCCGAATATAAAGAGGGTGCCTACGATGGTCCCCGCTATGCAGTCGTCAGTCATTTGCTGTCCATTAGCTTGAATCAGCGACTGCGCCTCAAAGTGATGGCACCCGACGACGATATGCCCTTGGTGGCTTCTGTGAACGACATCTGGAATTCGGCCAACTGGTTTGAGCGCGAGGCATTCGATCTGTTCGGCATCATTTTTGAAGGACATGACGACTTGCGCCGTATCCTGACGGATTACGGCTTCATCGGTCACCCCTTCCGCAAAGATTTTCCTATGACCGGTCACGTGGAAATGCGCTACGACGCGGAGCAAGCGCGAGTGGTGTACCAGCCAGTAACGATTGAAGCGCGTGAAATAACGCCCCGCATCATTCGTGAAGACAAATACGGAGGCCTGCAGTAAGCAGTTGACGCATGGCTGAAATTAAGAACTACACATTGAACTTCGGCCCGCAGCACCCTGCGGCGCACGGAGTTTTGCGCTTGGTGCTCGAGCTGGACGGCGAAGTTATCCAACGCGCAGATCCGCATATTGGTTTGTTGCATCGGGCTACTGAAAAGCTGGCCGAAAGCAAGACCTATATCCAGTCGCTTCCTTATATGGATCGATTGGATTACGTGTCGATGATGTGCAATGAGCATGCCTATTGCTTGGCTATCGAAAAGTTGCTGGGTATTGAAGTGCCGATTCGTGCGCAGTACATCCGCGTCATGTACTCCGAAATCACCCGGTTGCTGAACCATCTGATGTGGTTGGGTTCGCACGGGAATGATTGCGGCAGCTCGACCATTCTCATCTACACCTTCCGTGAGCGCGAAGACTTGTTTGACATGTACGAGGCTGCCAGTGGCGCCCGCATGCATGCGGCTTACTTCCGCCCGGGTGGCGTATATCGTGATCTCCCTGACACGATGCCACAATTCAAGGCCAGCAAGGTCCGGAATGCCAAAGGTATCGAGGAGCTCAACCGCAACCGCCAAGGTTCGCTGTTGGACTTCATTGATGACTTCGCACAGCGTTTCCCTGCTTGCCTTGACGAGTACCACACGCTCTTGACCGAGAACCGCATCTGGAAGCAGCGTACCGTGAATATTGGTATCGTTTCCCCTGAGCGCGCTTTGAATATGGGCTTTTCCGGCCCGATGTTGCGTGGTTCCGGTATCGCTTGGGATCTGCGCAAGAAGCAGCCGTACGATGCGTACGATAAGGTTGAGTTCGATATTCCAGTGGGCAAGACAGGTGACGTCTACGACCGCTACCTCGTGCGCATGGAAGAGATGAAGCAGTCCAACCGCATCATCAAGCAATGTGTCGATTGGTTGAAAGCAAACCCCGGCCCGGTGATCACCGACAACCACAAGGTTGCACCCCCATCGCGCGAAGCGATGAAGACCAGCATGGAAGAGCTGATTCACCACTTCAAGTTGTTCACTGAAGGTTTCCGTGTCCCAGAAGGTCAAGCCTACGCAGCTGTAGAACACCCGAAGGGAGAATTCGGCATCTACATCGTGAGCGATGGAGCAAACAAACCCTATCGTTTGAAGATCCGTCCACCAGGCTTTGTGCACCTTGCCGCTTTGAATGAGATGGCAAAGGGTCACATGATCGCTGACGCTGTTTCCATTATTGGAACCATGGATATCGTTTTTGGAGAGATTGATCGATGATCTCCGCTGCCACCAAATCGCGCTTTGATCGCGAAGTCGCCAAGTACCCTGCAGATCAAAAGCAATCTGCTGTGATGGCTTGTTTGGCCATCGTTCAGCAAGAACTGGGTTTCGTCAGTGCTGACAGCGAGAAAGTGATTGCTGAGCACCTCGGCATGGCACCTATGGCTGTCCATGAGGTAACCACGTTCTACAACATGTACAACCAACGTCCCGTTGGTAAATTCAAACTGAACGTTTGCACAAATCTGCCCTGTCAATTGCGTGACGGGCAAAAGGCACTGCACCATCTGGAGTCCAAATTGGGCATTCAAATGGGTGAGACAACACCCGACGGCCTGTTTACTTTGCAACAGAGTGAATGCTTGGGTGCCTGCGCGGATTCCCCAGTGATGTTGGTGAACGATCGTGCAATGTGCAGCTTTATGTCGAACGACAAGCTGGACCAACTGGTCGACGAACTGCGTGCCTCGGAAGGACAAGCATGAGCGCAGATACGATTTTGGCGAAATTCAGTGCCAAGGGCACTGAGACTTGCTTTCATGACCGTCACATCAATCCACAGATTTATGCGGGTCTGAATGGATCCAATTGGAGCTTGCAGGACTATGTGGCACGTGGCGGCTATCAGGCGCTTCGCAAGATTTTGGGCAAGGATGGCGGTGAGGGTCTGACACAAGACCAGGTCATTGCGACTGTCAAAGAGTCCGGCTTGCGTGGTCGAGGCGGTGCAGGTTTCCCGACGGGACTGAAATGGAGCTTCATGCCCCGCCAGTTTCCAGGTCAGAAGTACCTGGTTTGCAATTCTGACGAGGGTGAACCTGGTACTTGCAAGGATCGTGACATCCTGCAGTTCAATCCGCACATCGTGATTGAGGGAATGGCGATCGCTGCTTACGCGATGGGAATTACTGTCGGATACAACTACATCCACGGTGAAATTTTCGCCTCCTACGATCGCTTCGAAGCGGCACTGGAAGAGGCAAGAGCAGCCGGCTTCCTGGGCGACAACATTCTCGGCAGCAACTTCAGTTTTCAGTTGCATGCGGCTCACGGGTTCGGTGCCTACATCTGCGGTGAAGAAACCGCGTTGCTGGAGTCCTTGGAAGGAAAGAAGGGCCAGCCACGATTCAAGCCACCGTTCCCGGCAAGCTTCGGCTTGTATGGCAAGCCGACGACCATCAACAATACAGAGACGTTCGCGGCCGTTCCATGGATCATTCGCAATGGTGGACAGGCCTACCTCGAATGTGGAAAGCCCAATAATGGCGGCACCAAGATTTACTCTGTGAGTGGTGATGTGGAGCGCCCCGGGAACTACGAAATTCCGATGGGAACTCCTTTCTCCAAACTATTGGAGTTGGCTGGCGGTGTGCGAGGTGGTCGAAACCTCAAGGCGGTTATTCCCGGAGGTTCTTCGTCCCCGGTGCTGCCCGCTTCCATCATCATGGAATGCACGATGGACTATGACTCGATTGCAAAAGCCGGCTCCATGTTGGGGTCGGGTGCAGTGATCGTCATGGATGAAACCCGTTGCATGGTCAAAGCGCTTCAACGTTTGAGCTACTTCTATATGCATGAATCCTGCGGACAATGCACCCCTTGCCGTGAAGGTACGGGATGGTTGTCTCGCATGGTTGACCGCATCGAAGGTGGACAAGGTCGTCCTAGTGACATGGATTTGCTGGATAACGTTGCAGAGAACATCCAAGGCCGCACGATTTGCGCGTTGGGTGATGCGGCGGCGATGCCTGTGCGCGCCATGATCAAGCATTTCCGTCATGAATTTGAGTACCACGTAGAGCACAAGACCTGCATGGTCCCAGCTTACGTTTGAGCGAGTCCACAAGATGATTGAAATCGAACTCGACGGCAAGAAGGTGGAGATTGCTGAAGGCAGCATGGTGATGCATGCTGCCGACAAGGCGGGCACTTATATCCCCCATTTTTGTTATCACAAAAAACTGAGCATTGCGGCGAACTGCCGTATGTGTCTGGTGGACGTGGAAAAAATGCCCAAGCCAATGCCGGCCTGTGCAACTCCTGTCACCAACGGAATGATTGTCCGAACCAAGAGCGACAAAGCTATCAAGGCGCAAAAGTCTGTGATGGAGTTCCTCTTGATCAATCACCCACTGGACTGCCCTATCTGCGATCAAGGCGGTGAATGCCAATTGCAGGATTTGGCGGTAGGTTACGGTGGATCTTCTTCCCGATATGAAGAAGAGAAGCGAGTCGTGTTCCACAAAGACGTGGGCCCCCTCATTTCCATGGAAGAAATGAGCCGATGCATTCACTGCACTCGTTGCGTGCGCTTCGGTCAGGAAGTGGCCGGCGTCATGGAACTAGGTATGTCACACCGCGGTGAACATGCCGAAATTGAAACTTTCATCGGTCAAAGTGTTGATTCCGAACTTTCCGGCAACATGATCGATATCTGCCCGGTCGGTGCATTGACTAGCAAGCCTTTCCGATACAGCGCACGTACTTGGGAATTGTCTCGACGCAAGTCAGTGAGCCCCCATGATTCGACGGGCGCCAATCTGATTGTTCAGGTCAAGAATAACCAGGTGATGCGTGTAGTTCCCCTGGAAAACGAAGCGGTCAACGAGTGCTGGATTGCGGATCGGGATCGGTTTTCTTACGAAGCTTTGAACGGTGCTGATCGCTTGACATCGCCCATGATCAAGCAGGGTGGTGATTGGAAGACGGTCGACTGGCAAACCGCCCTCGAGTATGTCGCCAATGGCATGAAGCAGATTA
>RFQA01000059.1 GCA_009925925.1 Betaproteobacteria bacterium | reverse complement strand
TCCAGCAGCAACAGCTCAGGCTTCAAGGCCAAGGCGCGTGCCAGTGCTACCCGCTGCGTTTGCCCGACCGAGAGCTGGCGCCCGCGCCGCTGGGCTACGTCGTCTAAGCCGGCATCGTTCAACACCTGCAGCGCGCGGCTGCGGGCCTGCTGCCAGGGCGTGCCTTGCAGCCAGAGGCCCAAGGCCAGGTTGTTTTGCACCGTCAAGCGCAGCAACACAGGGCGCTGGAACAGCATGGCCCGGTGCAAAGCGGTATTCAACACCAGCTGGCCGGATACCGGCTGTTGCAAGCCGTGGATGACCCGCAGCAGCGTGGACTTTCCGCTGCCGTTGGACCCTACCAGCGCCACCCGCTCACCCTCATGGATGCTCAGGCTCACGTTGTCCAACGCCAAAGGCGGACCGTGGCGCGGGGTGAGCGCCACCGATACCTTGTCCAGACGGATCAGGCTTGAAGCGCTCATGTGCGCGTCCCTGCGGAAGGGTTGGCAGCTGCCGGCACAGCGGCATCCACTTTCTGCAGCCACGCACGCAAGCCCGCCAACAGCAACTGCAAGAGCAAGACCACCCCCAGCAGCACCAGCCCCAAGCCCATGGCCAGCGGCAGGTCACCCTTGCTGGTTTCCAGTGCAATGGCGGTGGTCATCACCCGGGTAAAGCCGTCCATATTGCCACCCACCAGCATGACGGCGCCCACCTCGGCAATGGCGCGCCCGAAGGCAGCCAAGGCCACGGTCAACAAAGCGCTGCGCTCATCCCAGGCCAGGAGCAAGCCGCGCAGGCGCGGACTGGCACCCAGAGAGCGCAGCTGCTCGCCATGGGCGGCATCAGCGTCTTCCACCACCTGGCGTACCAGCGCAATGACGATGGGCAAGACCAGCACGGTCTGCGCCAGCAACATGGCTTTGAAAGAATAGAGCCAGCCCAGAAAGCCTAGCGGCCCGGAGCGGGACAAGAGCAGGTAAACGCCCAAGCCCACCACCACCGAGGGCAAGGAAAGCAGGGTGTTGAGCACCGCCAGTACCAGCCCACGGCCGGTGAACCGGCTGACCGCGAGCCACGCACCCAACACGGTGCCGAGCACAAAAGCCAAGGCACTGGCGGCCGCACTCAAGGCCAGGGAACGCCAGACGATGGACCAGAGCACCGGGTCCGCATCTGCAATCAGCCGCACCGCGGCCAGCCCGCTTTCCCCCAAAGAACTCAAACGCCAACCTCTGCGGGTTCGGCCTGAGAAGCAGGTTCCAGCTGCAAGCGGTGCGCACCGCTGAAGCACAGGAAGCGGGTGTTCAGGGCGCGGCCGATGGCGCACAGCCCGAGGTCGGTGGCGACGGCGTGACCCATTTGCGTCATGCCGCTGCGGGAGATAACCACGGCCACGCCCATCTGGGCGGCCTTCATCACCATTTCGCTCGTCAAACGACCGGTGGTGTAGAAGACCAAGCCATTCACGTCCAGCGGCTCCGAGGCCAGGGCTTGCAAAGCCATCCAGCCGGCGATGGTGTCAATGGCATTGTGGCGACCCACGTCTTCCACAAACAGCAATCGCTCGCTGCCACGGAACAAGGCACAACCGTGCACCGAACCGGCAGATTTGTACGTACTGTCTTGCAGGCGAATGGTGTTGACGATGGCGTAGACCTGCGCTTGGGTGACCACCGTAGGAGGCAGAGCTATGCCTTCAATATGCGCCATGACCTCGCCGAACAGGCTGCCCTGCCCGCAACCGGTGGTCACCACCCGCTTGGCAGTTTTGGCTTCCACATCCACGATCCCGGTCAGCGTTTTGACGGCGGCAGCGCCCACTTCCCAATCCACCGTGATGGAATCGATGGCCGCGGCATCCGGCACCAGGCGCTGGTTAATGAGGTAACCCAACACCAGCCACTCAGGGCGCTCGCCCAAGGTCATCAAGGTGACCAGCTCCCGTTTGTCCACATAGACAGTGAGCGGGCGCTCGGCCGGTATGTCCAGCGACTGGCGCTCGCCATGCTGGTTCACCACCTCGATGCTGTGCGTCAGAGGCGCACGCGCTTCGGTGAGGTAGGGGATGGCAGTCATGGCGGTCTTCAGCGTCCGGCTTCAAGCTACTGCGGGTGCAGGGTTGGTTCCATAGCCGCTGACCGCGGCTGGTTTGCCGCCACGGCGGATAGCCACCGCGCAGTACTTGAACTCCGGAATCTTGCCGAAGGGGTCCAGCGCAGCATTGGTCATCAGGTTGGCCGCAGCTTCGTAATAGGCGAACGGCACGAACACCGCACCGCGGGGAGTGCCGTCGTCACGCCGCAAGTGGATGGCCACGTTGCCACGGCGTGAGGCGATGGTGATCACGTCACCCGGCTGCAGGGACATGGCTTGCATGTCATCCCCGCACATGGAAGCGGTGGCCATGGGCTCGATGGCATCGAGCACCGTGGCGCGGCGCGTCATGCTGCCTGTGTGCCAGTGTTCCAACTGACGGCCGGTGATCAGCACAAACGGATACTCCGCATCCGGGCGCTCATTGGCCGGAATGATGTCCGCAGGCACCAGGTGCACACGGCCGTCATCCGTAGGGAATTTCTCGATAAACACGGTGGGGGCGCCGGGGTCTTCTGCGCTCAGGCAAGGGTAGGTCACGCTGGACTCGCGCTGCAGGCGCTCCCAAGTGATGCCGGAAATCGCCGCATGCATGGCCTGGCGCATTTCTTCATACACCGCAGCCACGCCATCGCTTTCGCCGGCGTAGTTCCAGTTCAGGCCCATGCCCTTGGCAATCTGCTGCAGGATCCACAGATCAGGCTTGGCCTGGCCGGGCGGGTTCACCGCCTTTTTGCCCAGTTGCACCATGCGATCGGTGTTGCTGACGGTGCCGTCCTTTTCAGGCCAGGCGGTCGCAGGCAACACCACGTCGGCCAGCCACGCGGTTTCGGTCATGAATATGTCCTGCACCACCATGTGCTCCAGAGACGCCAGCGCGTGACGTGCATGGTTCAGGTCCGGGTCGCTCATGGCGGGGTTCTCACCCATGATGTACATGCCGCGCACCTTGTGCGGGTCGCTGTCATCCGCCAGTGCCTTGTGCATGATTTCCACCACGGTGTAGCCGGGCTGGTCGTCGAGCTTGGTGTTCCAGAAATCTTCAAACCAGGCATGGGCGGCCTTGTTGGTGACGCGCTGGTAGTTAGGGAACATCATGGGAATCAGGCCCGCATCGGATGCTCCCTGCACATTGTTCTGGCCGCGCAGAGGGTGCAAACCGGAGCCGGGCTTGCCGATCTGGCCGGTCACGGTGACCAGCGCGATCAGGCAGCGCGCGTTGTCGGTGCCGTGCACGTGCTGGCTCACGCCCATGCCCCAGAGAATCATGGCGCCCTTGGCCTTGGCAAATTCACGGGCGACTTCGCGCAGGGTTTGCGCAGGCACGCCGCAAATGGGCTCCATGGCTTCAGGGCTGTAGCCCTTGACGTTCTCGCGCAGGGCCTCAAAGTTGCTGGCGCGCTTGGCGATGAAGTCTTGATCTGCCAAGCCTTCTTCAATCACCACATGGATCAATGCATTGAGCATGGCCACATCGGTGTCGGGCTTGAACTGCAGGGTGCGCCAAGCGTGCTTGCCGATGTCGGTAATTCGTGGGTCGGCCAACACAATCTTGGCGCCCTTCTTGGACGCGTTCTTCATCCAGGTAGCAGCCACCGGATGGTTGGCCGTGGGGTTGGAGCCGATCACAAAGATCAGGTCCGAGTGCTCCACGTCATTGACCTGGTTGCTCACCGCGCCGGAGCCCACGCCTTCGAGCAGCGCCGCCACGCTGGATGCGTGGCACAGGCGTGTGCAATGGTCGACGTTATTGCTGCCAAAGCCGGTGCGCACCAGCTTCTGGAACAAATAAGCTTCTTCGTTGCTGCCCTTGGCAGAACCGAAACCAGCCAACGCCTTGTTACCGTAGTTGTCGCGCAGGCCGCGCAACTTGCCGGTCGACAAGGCAAGAGCTTCTTCCCAGGTTGCTTCACGGAAAACTTCAGACCAGTCGGAAGAATTGCGATTCAGCTTGCCCAGCATCTCCGGATCTTTGGAGACGCCGGGCCGGCGAATCAGGGGCACCGTCAAGCGCTGGGGGCTGTGCGCGTAGTCGAAGCCGAAGCGGCCCTTCACACACAAACGATTGTGGTTGGCAGGGCCATCGCGCCCTTCCACACTCACGATGACGTCGTCCTTCACGTTGTAAGTCAACAAGCATCCCACACCACAGAACGGGCATACCGAGTCGACCTTTTTGTCGACCACCTGGGTGCCGATGTGGGACTTGGGCATCAATGCGCCGGTCGGGCAAGCCTGCACGCATTCACCACAGGCCACACAAGTGCTGTCGGCCATGGGGTCGTTCAGGTCGAACACGATCTCGGCATGGGCGCCACGGTTGGCGTAGCCGATCACGTCATTTACCTGCTCTTCGCGGCAGGCGCGCACACAGCGGTTGCACTGGATACAGGCATCCAGATTGACGGCCATGGCAGGGTGAGACACATCCGCCTTGGGTTGCTCGCGGCGCAGGGCTTTGAGTTCGGGGCGCACAGACACATCCATGCGCGCAGCCCAAGCGCTCAGCTCGCCGTGTTGCTGCTTGGCGTTGGGTGTGGAGTCCTCTGCATCGTTCCATTTGTAGCCTTCATCCGGCATGTCGGAGAGCAACATTTCCAGCACCATCTTCTGGCTTTTGACGGCGCGCTCACTATTGGCCTGCACTTCCATGCCGGCGGTGGCACTGCGGCAGCAGCTGGGGGCTAGCGTGCGCTCGCCTTTGATCTCCACCACGCAGGCGCGGCAGTTACCGTCGGCGCGCAGGCCATCCTTGTAGCAAAGGTGGGGAATGTCTATGCCATGGCGCTTGGCGGCCTTGAGAATGCTTTCGCCCTCGAAGGCAACGACGGTTTGCTGGTCCAGCTTGAATTCAACGGTTTGCGGCATGACTTCCGCAGGCTTGGCAATGGCATTCATGTCAGGACACCTCGTGGGCAAAGTATTTCTGGACGCAACGCACCGGATTCGGGGCCGCCTGGCCCAGACCGCAGATAGAGGCGTCGGTCATCACCACGTTCAAGTCTTCTAGTGTGGTGTGGTCCCACACTGGCGATTCCATCAGCGTAGCGGCCTTGGCCGTGCCTACGCGGCAAGGCGTGCATTGGCCACAACTCTCGTGGGCATAAAAACGCATCATGTTCAAAGCGGCATCGCGCGCCTTGTCGTGCTGGCTCAGCACGATGACCGCCGCCGATCCGATGAAGCCGCCATGTGGCTGCAAGGTGTCAAAGTCGAGCGGCACATGCGACAAGCTGGCCGGGAAAATACCACCGGACGCGCCGCCCGGCAGATAGGCATAGAGGTTGTGCCCGTCGAGCATGCCGCCGCAGTATTCGTCCACCAGCTCAGCCACCGAAATACCAGCGGGCGCCAGTTTCACGCCGGGGAACTTGACGCGACCGCTAACGCTGAATGAGCGCAAGCCCTTGCGACCGTTACGGCCGAAACTGCTGAACCAGGAAGCGCCCTTTTCCACAATGTCGCGCACCCAGTACAGGGTCTCGAAGTTGTGCTCCAGGGTGGGGCGACCGAACAGGCCCACCTGGGCGATGTAGGGCGGACGCATGCGGGGCTCGCCGCGCTTGCCCTCGATGCTTTCGATCATGGCGGACTCTTCGCCGCAAATATAGGCACCCGCGCCACGGCGCAGCTCAATGACGGGCAAGGGGCACGGCGGGTCGGCCTGCAGCTTGGCAATCTCGGTTTCCAGAATGGCACGGCAGCCGTGGTACTCGTCCCGCAGGTAGATATAGCAGGCGGTCGTGCCGACCACTTGGGCCGCCACCAACAAGCCTTCCAGGAAGCGGTGCGGATCGCGCTCGAGGTAGGTACGGTCTTTGAACGTTCCGGGCTCACCTTCGTCAATGTTTACTGCCATGAGGCGGGGGGCAGGCTGATCGCGAACGATGCGCCACTTGCGCCCGGCCGGAAAACCGGCTCCACCCAGACCTCGCAGGCCGGAATCTTCCATGGCCTTGATGACGGACTCGGCGTCCTGTGTACCCTGGCTCAGGGCGGCGGCCAGCGCGTAGCCTCCCTTGGCTTTGTAAGTGTCGTATCCGGTGTAGCCGGGGGCTACTTCCACCGCATGGGGTTCCGGGGACACGGCGCGTTCCGCATAGGCGGACGCTATAAATTCTGTAGCTTGCGTCGCAGAGGGGTGGCCGCCTTTAGCGTCTTTCACCAGCTGCGTAATGGACTCCATGGTCGCCCGGGGCACCGGGTGCTGATGCACCACTGCGGCAGGCGCCTGTTCGCAACGGCCGATACACGGCGCGGGAATCACGCGAACATCTTCATTTCCCAATAGGGAGGGCAGGCGCGCAAGCAGATCCTTGGCGCCGGCCATCTCACAACTCAAACCATCGCACACCCGCACAGTCAGCTGCGGCACGGTCTCGTCACCCCGCACCACTTCAAAGTGGTGGTAGAAGGTGGCGACCTCGTACACCTCAGCCATGGGAATGTTCATCTCCTTGGCCAGGGCCACCAGATGCCTGTCGTGCAGGCAACGGTAGGCGTCGTTGAGTTTGTGCAGGTGTTCAATCAACAGGTCACGCCGGTGAGGCGCTGCGCCAATCAATGCCCGGACCTCCGCCACAGAAGCGTCATCGGCCTGACGACCTTTGAGTTTGCTTTTGCGACGGATGCGTTCCCGCATGTCTTCCACCGTGGCCAATGCCACTGTGGTGGTCTGCGGAGCAAGGCTGGATGCTGTCATGGCGTTCCTGTTGATATTCTTGAAAAATTAAGCGAAGAACTTGGCGACGCTCTGCAGGGTGCGGTACACGCCCCATGCCAAAGGCAGGCCCACTGCCAACCAAGCGAATGCCACTACCCATGTAGGGATGGTGTCTGCGCCGCCGGTGCTGGAGCCCACTTCAGAAGCTGCAGCACGCTCGTGCGCCAGCTTCTTCTCTTCGGCCAGTTCGGCATCGGTCATGAACCACTTGTTGTCGAGCGGTTTCACAAGCAGGTTGCAGATCAAGCCCACTACCAGCATGCCCACCAGGATGTACATGGTCTGGTTGTAGACCTGCTCACGTGGCAAGCCCAGGCCCAGCTGGTATTCGCGCATGTAGTTCACCACCACAGGGCCCAACACACCGGCAGTAGCCCAAGCGGTCAGCAAGCGACCGTGGATCGCGCCCACCATCTGGGTACCGAAGATGTCGGCCAGGTAAGCCGGCACAGTGGCAAAGCCCCCGCCGTACATACTCAAAATGACACAGAACGCACCTACAAAGAGCACAATGCTGCCCGCCGCCGCGCTGCCTGGCACGCTGAAGTACATCAGCCCACCCAGCACGAAGAACACGATGTACGTCACCTTGCGGCCCATCTTGTCAGAAAGGCTGGCCCAGAAGAAGCGGCCACCGATGTTGAACAGGCTCAACAAGGCAGTGAAGCCGGCAGCCACTGCTGCGATGGCAGCCATTTGCTTCTTGGCGACGTCCACTTGAGCGGCGTCTGTGGACTTGACGAGTGCGTCGAGCTCACTGAACTTGGCTTGCACACCGATCAAGGTGCCGCCGAACACTTCTTGCAACATGGGGGATGCCATACCGATCACACCGATACCGGCGCTCACGTTCATGCACAACACCATCCAGATGAGCCAGAACTGGGGAATGCCCCACACCTTCTTCACGTGCACGTGCTTCTGGGTGATCATGGCATTATTGGTTTGAGCAGGAGGAGGAGTCCAGCCTGCAGGCTTCCAGCCGGTTTCAGGAACGCGATAGCCGAATGCGCCGGCCATCATGAACACAAAGTAGACCAGCGCCATCACCACGAAGGTTTGCATCACGCCCACGTCGGTGGGAGTCGCGAAGTACTTCATGAGGTCAGCAGCCAAGGGGGAGCCGATCATGGCACCCCCACCGAAGC
This sequence comes from Betaproteobacteria bacterium, assembly GCA_009925925.1. Lineage (GTDB taxonomy): Bacteria > Pseudomonadota > Gammaproteobacteria > Burkholderiales > Burkholderiaceae_C > Allorhodoferax. The sequence continues at coordinate 9,646 of RFQA01000059.1, read as the reverse complement.
CCATGATGGCCATGCCGGTTGCCATGCCACGACGGTCCGGGAACCACTTGATCAGGGTCGACACCGGAGAGATATAGCCCAAACCCAGACCGATACCACCGATCACGCCGGAGCCCAGAATCATCAGCCAGAACTGGTGGGTCTTGATGCCGATTGCAGAGATCAACATGCCACCGCACCAGCACACCGCCGACACCACACCGGCCTTGCGCGGACCGGCACGTTCCAACCAGCCACCCCAAGTGGCCGCGCTGGAGCCCAGCAACACGAAGAACAGGGTGTACATCCAGCCCAGCGTAGAAATTTGCCAGTCGCAGCTGGTAGTGAACAGCTGCCCCCAGAAACCTACGTCAGGTCCGCACTTGATGGCTTCTTTGATGCCCAAAGCTTTGGACAAAGGCAGCCAGAACACGGAAAAGCCATACGCCATGCCGATGCACAGGTGAATAGCGAGGGCGGCGGGCGGTACCAGCCAACGGTTAAAACCGGGACCGGCAATGATCCGTTCCTTGTCGAGTAGTCCAGACATATTGTCTCCTTTAGGATTTATATAAACACTGGCTCACCGCTGTCCAACGGGGCGGGCGAAGTGTCACAGGTCAAGCAGGATGAGTCCAATGGATTCATCACATGCATTGATTCAAAAACTAAATGCTGCAGTGCCGCATTCAGGGTTGGGTCTTGAAGGTATTCACCGCTTCGATCAGCGTGTGTGCCTGATCACGCATGCGCATAGCCGCAGCGGCGGCCTCTTCCACGAGCGCAGCGTTCTGCTGCGTCATCTGGTCGATCTCTGACACGCTGCGGTTCACGTTCTCAATGCCGGCGCGCTGCTCCTGGCTGGCGTGGGCAATGCCATCGATGTAATGCACCACCTCGGCGATAGAGCCGGTGATCTGCTCCATGGACTGGCGCGTTTTTTCGACCAGCACGCTGCCAGCTGCGACACTGCTGACAGACGCACTGATCAAGTCTTTGATTTCGTGGGCTGCAGTGGAGGATCGCTGCGCAAGGCTACGAACTTCGGATGCCACTACTGCGAAACCACGCCCTTGCTCTCCAGCGCGCGCAGCCTCTACCGCAGCGTTCAAGGCGAGGATGTTGGTCTGGAATGCGATGCCCTCAATCAGGGCAATGATGTCGTTGATCTTGTTCGCACTGGCCGATATCTGACCCATGGTGCTCACCACGTCTTGCACCACGGCGCCTCCGCCACTGGCCACCGACGACACCGAGCTGACCAACTTATTGACTTGCGCCGCCTGCTCTGCGGTCTGGGCCACCGTGGTCGTGAGCTCGTGCACCGCTGACGCTGCGGAGTTCACCTCGCCTGCCTGTTTCTCTGTGCGGTTGGCCAGGTCCACATTGCCGTCAGCGATTTCGTTGGTGCCCATAGACACTACTTCAGATGCACTGCGCACCTTGCCGATCAAGGTGGTCAAGCCGACATTGATACTGTTGATGGCCATCAGCACCTGCCCGATGTCATCACTGCTGCCCACATGGATCTGGCGCGTCAGGTCACCAGATGCCATGCGCTGCGACGCACTGCGGCCGGCCTTCAAGGGTGCAGCCACGTAGCGGTTCATCAGGGCGTAGGTGGTGACCCACAACAAAGCGATCATGAACAGGCCCATGCCTACTTCCGCCACACTGTCGAACTTGCCACTCAAGGCAAGAAAGATCACCTCGCCAAGTCCATAAACGGCGGAAATACGCCACGCCATCGAAGCCGAAAGACTCATGCCCGGTGAAGCAGTGATGTCCAGCCCCACGAACAAAACGCCGATGACCTGACCGCTGTTGTCACGAATGGGTTCGTAATGGGTGATGTATTGCTTGCCGAAAATGATGGCGTAGCCGACATGGGCACGTCCCTGCATGACATCGGTGTAGGCAGGCTGTGAGCGGTCGAGAGGGGTGCCCACAGCGCGTTCGCCGTCCAGTTTGCGAACCGACGTGGTCACACGGATGAAATCGTCGCCGTCCCGTGCAAACACGGTGGCCACCATACCCGTCTGACCGGTAAAGCTATCGGGCAGTGCGAAATCCAGATTCAAAACCCGGGAGCCATTGCGCAAGGTACCGACGTTACGGCCTTGCACATTCACGCGTTGCGCCATGTCCAGTGTGAAGGCACCGTTCAATCCTGCGGCCAATTTGCGCGCGCCGTTGTCTACTCGGCGCTGTAGCCCGGTGAAAAAGAGCATCGGTGTTGTTCTCCAAAAGTGCAGGGGCTTTGCACATGGTAGGAAGCCCCTACAAAATTTCCGACTTAAGGAATTGTGGGGTTGTACACCAATTTCACTGATCTAAATCAAATTAAAGCGAGGTTAAGAGTCCCGTGTGCGTCGCAGCATGGCGCAGCCAAGCACCATCCTGGGCGAGGGAAATAGCTGCCTCCATGGCCCGCGACGGACGCACCGCCGCATGCGCCATGAAGCTGATGGGGGTGAGCACCTGCGGCGTGACAAGTGGTAGGGCTTCCAGCTCGCGATAACCGCGTACTGCCGACACAAGAGCGCCGGGCATCACGCTGCACACCTGCCCTGCCACCACGCTCAGCGCCATGGTGAGGATAGAGTTGGTCTCAATAATGGCGCGTGGCTTGCATCCTGCGGCCGCAAAGGACGCGTCGACGATCGTGCGGTTGTGCATTTCCGGCGTCAGCAGGCACAGAGGCAGCTCTGCCGCATCCTTCCACCGGATGGGTTCGCCGATCTGCAATTCAACAGCGTGCACGCGCCCAGCTTTTCGTAACAGGAAGTAGTGTTCGTTGTATTGGGGATACGCGGTGAGCTGTACCTCGCGTTGATCCATGCGCTCGGTGTAGCCCAGTGCCAAGTCGATGGACAAACTCTCCAGCCGCTTTTCCAGTTCGGTCGAACTCAAGGACAACACGACCGGCATCACCTCAGGGTACTTTGCCTGCAACATGGCCGCGAATCGGGCCGCAACCGGTACCGCGGTAGGAACCGCCCCGACCATCAGGCGCCCGGTGGGCTGGTTCGCTGTGCTGCGCAATGACTGCGCCAACACCTTGTGCTCATGCAGCATGCGCCGCGCGGACTCCAGCACTTGCTCACCTTCGGGTGTAAACCCCACAAAGGTACGGCCCCGCCGGACAATCACCACTGAAAACTCCTCCTCCAACGCTCGCAGCGCATTGGAGAGCGCCGGCTGGGTGATGTGGCAGGCCTGCGCCGCCCGGGCAAAGTGGCGGTGCTCATCGAGCGCCACCAGGTACCTCAGGGAGGAGAGCAGGTTCATGCCGCGTCCAGTCCGGTCAGCTGTTTTTGCTGATGGTGATGGTGGGGAACTTGCTGGAGAAGTCTTTGGACTGCGCCGCAATCTTCACGGCGACCTGGCGGGCGATGCCCTTGTAAAGACCTGCCACTTCGCTCTCCGGATCTGCAATCACCGTCGGGCGACCACTATCAGCTTGCTCACGGATGTGCAATGCCAAAGGCAAGGCGCCCAGGTAGTCCATGCCATACCCAGCTGCCATCTTCTTGCCACCATCAGCACCGAAGATGTGTTCCACATGGCCGCAGTTGCTGCACACATGCACCGCCATGTTTTCCACAATGCCCAGAATCGGCACGCCAACTTTCTCAAACATCTTGATGCCCTTTTTGGCGTCCAGGAGGGCAATGTCCTGCGGCGTAGTCACCACCACAGCACCGGTCAAGGGCACCCGCTGGCTCAGGGTGAGCTGGATGTCGCCGGTGCCAGGAGGCATGTCCACGACGAGGTAGTCCAAGTCTTTCCAGTTGGTTTGACGCAGCAGTTGCTCCAAGGCCTGGGTCGCCATGGGGCCGCGCCAGATCATGGCCTGGTCGCCATCGACCAGAAAGCCGATGGACATGACCTGCACTCCGTGGTTCTCCATCGGCTCCATGGTTTTGCCATCCGCCGTGTCGGGCCGGCCCTCAATGCCCATCATCATGGGCTGGCTGGGGCCATAAATGTCTGCATCGAGCAAACCGACGCGCGCACCCTCGGCCGCCAGCGCCAATGCCAGGTTGGCCGCCGTCGTGCTCTTGCCCACGCCGCCCTTGCCAGATGCCACAGCCACAATGTTTTTCACACCGGGCAACAATTGCACGCCCCGCTGCACAGCATGGGGCACGATGTTGAGCTTGGGGGTGACGGTCACAGTACCCACGCCAGCTACCGTGCATGCAGCCTGGCTTACCAATTCCACCAGCGCTGGCCATTGGCTCTTGGCGGGGTAGCCCAGCTCCAAGTCCAGGTGCACGTCAGTGCCTTGAAGCTTGATGTTTTTGAATGCTTTGGCGCTGGAAAAGGTGGCGCCGGTGTTCGGGTCGATCAGGCTCTGCAAGGCCTGGGTGATTTCTTGTTCGGTAAACGCCATAAATACTCCTGAATCCGGCGAGTCTATCCAAGGGACCAAACCCGCGACTGCCCGAGGTGCAATCTGTAGTCCGGATATCGAGGGTTAACCCCGCACACTTTTCTATTTACAAGCGCACCGGGCTTTTCATAATGGACACCATGAGTGCTGCCACGCCCGCTGTCCCCATGACCGGCCTGCTGCTGACCGGAGGGGGCGCACGTGCCGCCTATCAGGTGGGGGTCCTCGAGGCGATCGCCGATTTGCGCCTGGCCTGCGGTGCCGGTTGGCAACCCAACCCTTTTCCCATCATTGCCGGCACATCTGCGGGCGCCATCAACGCCTCAGCGCTGGCTTGCGGGGCAGACGATTTCGACGGGACCGTCCGCAAGATTGCCCATACATGGCAGAACTTCCACGCCCATGATGTGTACCGTGCGGACCATCTGAGCATGTTGCGCTCCGGAGCCACCTGGATCACCCTGCTCTCGCTGGGCTGGGTGTTGGCGAAGTGGCGGCGCATCAAGCCCCGGTCTTTGCTGGACAACGCGCCGCTGGGCCAACTGCTGCAACAGCTCGTCCCGCTGGAGCGTTTGCCTCAGCTGTTGAGACAAGGCCACCTGCAGGCCCTTGCGGTGACTGCATCCAGCTATAGCACCGGAGACCACGTCACCTTTTATGAGGGCGACAAAAGACTGATGCCTTGGGTGCGGACCCAGCGCTACGCCGTGCGAGACCGTATCACCCACGCGCACCTGCTGGCGTCGAGTGCGATCCCCTTTGTGTTTCCGGCCACGCAATTGCACATCAACGGCCGGGAGGAGTATTTCGGAGACGGCTCCATGCGCCAGAGTGCCCCGGTGGCACCCGCTATTCATTTAGGAGCAGAACGCATATTGGTGATAGGCGCCGGGCGCATGCATGAGCCCAAAGAAGAAGCCCACCTACACACCACCAGCAGCTACCCCAGCATCGCCCAGATTGCGGGGCATGCGTTGTCCAATATCTTTTTGGATGCTCTGGCGGTGGACGTAGAACGGGTGCAGCGAATTAACCAGACCATCAAACTGGTGCCGGAGGAAGCACGCAAAGGCAGCACATTGCGCCCGGTGGAACTGCTGGTGATTGCGCCCAGCCAGCGCTTGGATGCCGTGGCCTCCCGCCATGTGAAGGATTTGCCTCATGCGGTGCGCACCATGCTGGGCGGCGTGGGCGTGTCGTCCGCCAAAGCCGACGTCAAAGGTGCCGCACTGGCAAGCTACCTGCTGTTTGAGAGCGGCTACACCACCGAGCTGATGGCGCTGGGCTATGCGGACGCCCAGAAGCAGCGCGCCGAGGTCTGCAAGTTTTTCGGCTGGAACGACCCTGCCAACGGTGACCCTGAGCCTGGCGACACGGGGTTCGTGGAACGCCGCAAAGACCCGCTTCGTTTGCGCTGAGCCATGGTTCCCCAGCTGCGTCCGGACGCAAAAGGCATAGAAAATAGTCGTTTTGACGCCGAGACACCCCTTGAACCCATCCGCCAACTACCCCGAACTCATAGCTACCTACCGCAGGGCGGCTGCTGATGCAGCTCACAAGCAGGGCTTGATTCAGGCCTTGGCAAAAAAGGGGCCTGCGGCTATCAAAGCAGCCATTGAGACTGCCGCCAAGGCAGAAAAGCGCAAAGCCACATTCGCCAAGAAGCTGGCGGATCTGGGGGTAGAAATCCCGGACTGAGGTCCACAGACACTCACTGCGACCCCGGCAACGGGTTTATGAGGATTCCAAAACCGCCAACGCCTCTTGTGCCCAGGCGATGCTGCCCTCTTCAAACATGATGCCTTTTTTAAGGATCAGGTGCTGGAGCCGCTTTGCACGTGGCATCGCTTTACCCCGCGCAAAGTCCCGGGCTTCGATGGCGCGGTAATGCGCCAAGCGCTCCGTGTGCTGGGCAATCCGGGCGCGGAGTTCATCACTCAAGTCCACTTCATTCAAAGCGGCATCCGCGCGGATTTTGACGGTGAACTCATCCCGCAAATCCATAGCCGCAGCAGGCTCGCTGGTCCAGCGCACCAGTTCTGCTCGGCCGGCAGGCAGCACCTTGTACTCGCGTTTGCGGGTAGCACCGGCGTCGGGCGCGCTGTCAGAGACGATCCAGCCCTTCTCTTCCATGCGGGCCAGTTCGCGGTAAATCTGCTGGTGCGTGGCATGCCAAAAGTAGCCAATGGACTTGTCAAACCGCCGGGCCAGCTCGTACCCTGAGGACGGTTTTTCAATCAACGAAGTGAGCACGGCATGGGCAAGCGACATGCGGGCGAGTCTAAGGGCAGCACTCTAACTATGCAACCAGTTGCATAAATCTGGCTAGACTTCTACACTGCAACTGGTTGCATAGCCGCGCGTGCCTTGGTAACGGCCGGCCACCCAAACACATAACAGGAGACACCCATGACAGCTGCCCTCACCTACCCCCACATGCTCGCCCCTCTGGATTTGGGCTTTACCACCCTCAAAAACCGGGTACTCATGGGCTCCATGCACGTGGGCCTGGAAGAAGCCAAAGACGGCTTCACCCGCATGGCCGCCTTTTACGCAGAGCGCGCCAAGGGCGGTGTGGGCCTGATCGTGACCGGCGGCATTGCCCCCAATGACCGCGCCCGCCCCATGCCCGGCGGCGCTGCCATGACCACGCAAAAAGAAGCCGACAAACACAAGGTGGTGACCGACGCGGTGCACGCCGTGGGCGGCAAGATTTGCATGCAGATCCTGCACTTCGGCCGCTACGCCTACCACCCCGAGTTGGTGGCACCCAGCGCACTCAAGGCGCCTATCAGCCCCTTCCGCCCCCACGCGTTGACGACAGAAGAAGTGAGCCAAACCATTGAGGACTACGCCAACGCAGCGGCCTTGGCCCAAAGCGCGGGCTACGACGGCGTGGAAATCATGGGATCAGAAGGCTACCTGATCAACGAGTTCATCGCCAAGCAAACCAACCAGCGCGACGATGAGTGGGGTGGCAGCTACGAGAACCGCATCCGCTTCCCGCTGGAGATCGTCCGCAAAACGCGTGCACGGGTGGGCGCTAACTTCATCATCATCTTCCGCCTCTCCATGCTGGACCTGGTGGAAGGCGGCTCGACCAAAGAAGAAGTGGTGCAACTGGCACAAGCTCTCGAAGCTGCGGGCGTCACCATCCTGAACACCGGAATCGGCTGGCATGAGGCGCGCATCCCAACCATCGCCACCAAAGTGCCGCGCGCAGCATTTGCCTGGGTGACCGAGCAGCTCAAAGGCAAGGTGAAAATTCCGCTGATTGCCACCAACCGCATCAACACGCCTGAAGTGGCAGAGCAGGTGCTGGCCAGCGGCCAGGCCGACATGGTGAGCATGGCCCGCCCCTTCCTGGCTGACCCACTGTTTGTGCAAAAGGCCGCCGAGGGCAAGGCGGACCAGATCAACACCTGCATCGGCTGCAACCAGGCCTGCCTGGACCACACCTTTGGCGGCAAGATCACCAGCTGCCTGGTAAACCCGCGCGCCTGTCACGAAACCTTGATGGTCGACAGCCCCGCCCCCAGCAAAGAGCGCATTGCGGTGGTGGGCGCTGGCCCCGCCGGTTTGGCGTTCTCCACCGAAGCTGCCAAGCGCGGCTTTGACGTGACTTTGTTTGATGCGGCCAGCGAAATCGGTGGCCAGTTCAACGTGGCCAAGCAAGTGCCCGGCAAAGAAGAGTTCTACGAAACCCTGCGTTACTTCGGCAAGCAGATTGAGCTGACCGGCGTGAAGCTGCAGCTGAATCAAAAAGTCAGCGCACAAGACCTGACAGCAGCTGGCTTCAAGCACGTGGTGCTGGCCACCGGCGTGACGCCGCGCATGCCTGAGATTGAAGGCATCACCCACCCCAAAGTGCTGGGCTACCTGGACGTGCTGCGCGACAAGAAACCCGTGGGCAAAACCGTGGCACTGATTGGCGCGGGCGGCATCGGCTTCGATACCGCCGAGTTCCTGCTGCACGAAGGCACCAGCCCCAGCCTGGACCAAGCCAAATTCTTTGCGGAATGGGGTGTGGACACTGCCTATGCCAGCGCTGGTGGCTTGAAGCCCGCGCACATTGAGAAGACACCACGCAAGGTCTACCTGCTGCAACGCAAGACCAGCAAAGTGGGCGACGGCCTGGGCAAGACCACAGGCTGGATTCACCGCACCTCGCTCAAGAACCGCGAGGTAGAAATGATCAACGGCGTGACCTACCGCAAGGTGGACGATGCCGGCCTGCACATCACCGTGGGCGACAAGGACATGGTGCTGCCGGTGGACAACGTAGTGGTCTGCGCAGGCCAGGACCCGCAGCGCGCGCTGCAGGCAGACCTGCAAGCGGCTGGCGTGAACGTGCACCTGATTGGCGGTGCCGATGTAGCCGCCGAACTGGACGCCAAGCGCGCCATCAAGCAAGGTACGGAGCTGGCCCTGGCCTTTGGTGCTGTGCCAGCCCAAGCGGCAGAAGCAGGGGCTACCCCTACGCTGGCGCAAACGCTGCCCGCCCCGGTGGCCGCCAGTCTCAAGCTGTGGCACCAGATGATTGCCGAGAACAACCTGGCCGAGCTGCCCACCATCCTGCACCGCAAGGCCGTGTTCCGCTCGCCCATGGCGCACACGCCCTACCCCAGCGCGCAGGCGGTACAAGTGATCTTGACCAACTTGGTGCAGGTGTTTGAAGACTTCAAATACCACCGCGAGCTGGCCAGTGCCGATGGCCTGAGCCTGGTGCTGGAGTTCAGCGCCAAGGTGAATGGCAAAGAGCTCAAGGGCATCGACATGGTGCAGTTCGACGCTGAAGGAAAGATCACCGACTTTGAAGTGATGGTGCGCCCCATGAGCGGCCTGCAGGCCTTGGGCGATGAAATGGGCAAGCGCTTGGCGCCCTACCTGGCCATGATGAAGCCGGCCAAGACCTGAAATACAGACTCACCGACATTATCAAAACCATAGCTGCTCGCGCACATTCCATGAGCGCCAGCAGCCTATTTGGCACATAAAGGAGATACACATGAAGTTTGAAACCCTGAAGGTCACGCTGGACGCACACATTGCCACCGTGCGCCTGAACCGCCCCGACAAAGCCAACGCCATGAGCGCCACCATGTGGCAAGAGATTCGCCAGGCTTTTGAGTGGGTGGACCGCACACCCGAGGCGCGTGTGGCGGTGTTGCAGGGCGAGGGCAAATTGTTCTGCGCGGGCATCGACCTGCAAATGATGATGGGCATAGGCCCGCAGATCGCCAACGAGTGCGACGGCCGCATGCGCGA
>RFQA01000058.1 GCA_009925925.1 Betaproteobacteria bacterium | reverse complement strand
AATGACACGAGAAGAGACCTGCCTTGGATCTCGGCCTTGTAGGCAGCCGCCTGCTTCAAATTCAACACCACGCGGGTGCGCTCACCCGCTTGAACTACGCTGATGGACTTTAGGTTGCCTTGATTGATTTCAACCGTTGAGCGCCCCATCGCGTTGGATACGCCGGGAAAATCCAATGCAATCCTTGCCGGTGACTGAATTGCAAATCCCGTAGGCAAAGAGGTCAGCGCTTGCGACAAATCAATTCTCACAACCTCGCTTCCGCCCTGAACCGAGCCAGATACGGCCTCGATGGAACCTTGAGCAAAAGCCATGTGCCCGAGCAAAACAGACAACACAAAGCCGATTTTTTTCAACATGCGCATTCCAATTAAATTAATTCGGTTTGTCATTTCGCCCTCTCTTGCAACTCTAGAGTTGCCGCACGCTCAATCCATTCCCCTACAGCGTCCTGAACTATCTCGCGGAGAGTGACCTGGGTTTCAGTGATTTTTGTGACCTTGCCGTAGTTTTGGCCAAGATAGTTGCCCATTTTTACTTGATACAACAAATTATCGACCTTTACCAAGGCAACTGGTTGGTTGGATTTTGTCAAGTTACCCACCAAGGACATGGCATCTAAAGGGAACGCCTCCAAAGGCTCTTTTCGACGAGCTAATTCAGGCGCAACCAAAGCGCCGTTAGTTACAGCCTGCGAAGACTCTTTCTTCAAGGCTTGGGTCAACTTTACATTGCTGAACGGCTCAATCGCTGCAGTGTTTGTGTACGCTTCCGGTACGAACTGCTTGGGAGCAGGAATTGGCGCGACCTTTGGTCGAGTTTGGTTTCTTTCTTCAACGATCCATTGCCTAAGATCGTCTTCGCTGCTTGATCCACAAGCACTCAAAAGGACTAGCAATGAAAAACTGAACAAGCCAATTAATCTATTCATTTTTTGGCTCCCGTGGCTTTTCGCTGCGCCTTCACTTCGTCAGGATCCAAATAGCGGAAAGTCTTCGCAGTAGCATCTAAAGTCAATGTTCCATCAGCGCGTGGAGAGAGAGTCAAATTATTGAGGGTTACGATACGTGATAGGTTTGCTATGTCAGAAGCGAAGCTACCAATATCGTGATATTTACCTGTTACCCTTATTGTGATTGGTAGCTCAGCATAATATTCCTTGACGCCTACTTGCCCAGGACGAAATAATTCAAATTGCAGACTCCGCCCGAGGCCAGCTTGATTGATATCCGAAAGCAATGCGTCCATCTCAGCTTTGCTTGGTAGTTGTTTTTCCAATTGCGTCACGTACTGTTGAACTTGCTCTCGTTGCTTCTTGAGAACATCAAGATTAACCGCTTTGGTCAGTTTCTTTTTGTAGTCTTCTCGCAGCTTGACTTCTTTATCTTGCTCCTGTCGGAGTGATTCTTCTGAGCCTGCCAGCCAAGTGAACCAGAGGATAACTACGATGACAACGGCTGCAAATACAAACAAAGCATAACGGGGAGCAGTTGGCCATAAAGATGGATCCTTGGGGTCCAAATCTCTAAACTGAGATACTACCCTTTGCTGAATCGCAGCAAAATCGAGAGAGGTGCTGGAACTAGTAGCCATAAATACCTAATTAGGAGATTTTGGATTCGCACCAGAAGTAGCCACCGCCGAGCTGCTCACCGGAACAATAGGTGCGTCCGCGGGTCCCACCGCATTTTTTTCCGCTTCACTCGCACGCACTAACTTGACTTTAATCGTGAAGTTGTAGACACGTTTTTGTTCTTTCGAGGGGAGAGCGGCTAGGCCGGAGGTAATCTCAATCAATTCCGGCTTTGTAAACCAAGGCGTGTTGTTAGCAAGATTTCTAAGCAATTCTGAAACACGCTCGTTGGACTGCGCAACACCCGCCAGAGATACCTGCTGATCCTGCTGATTCATTTTATTTATGTAGACACCATCAGGTAGCTGATTAACCAATTCGGTCATCAAATGAACCGGCAAATTTCTATCAGATTGCAAGTCCTCTACCGCTTGCTGGCGGGCTCGCAAAGCAGCAATTTCCGTCTCTAGCCCCGCAATGTCCTTTATCTGTCCTTCAAGCTTCTTAATCTCTGTTTCCAAGACTAAGTTATTACCTTGCTGCTGAGTGATGGCAGATTGATACCAAAGAAATATAGTGCCAGCAATAACTCCACCCAGTAACGCGGATACGCCCAAGGAAACGTTGAATAAGTCTTTGCGTAGTTTGCGCGCAGCCTCACGGTGAGGCAATAGATTAATTAATATCATTGCGAAAACCTCCGCAATGCCAGCCCACAAGATGTTAGATAAGAGGGCGCCTCTCTAGTCATTCTTTTGAGCCTGACTCCATCGCCAATTTCCATCCCATCAAAGGGATTCAACAAACTACAGGGGAATGTTGTGTGTTGTGTGACTGAGTTGGTCAGACCCGGCAATGCGGCAGAACCACCCGCCAGCATGATGTAATCCACCTTGTTGTGCGGAGTACTGGTAAAGAAGAACTGTAACGCTCGGCCAAGCTCCTGAACCATGGTTTCAATGAACGGCTTCAGTACAGTAGATTCGTAATCATCAGGCAATTCACCACTGCGCTTTTTGCCCTCTGCTTCTTCTTGAGAAAAGCCATACTGTCTAACAATGAGCTGTGTCAGCTGTGCGCCACCGAATGCCTGATCACGGTCATACAACACCTCATCGTCCCGCATGACCTGCATGCTGGTAGTCATTGCGCCGATTTCGAACAGCGCCACAATCAAACCGGCGCCTTTGCTTGGCAAGTTTTCAATGAGTCGGCCAGCTGCCAGACGGGAAGCATAAGACTCCACATCAACAATCACGGGAGTCAAACCAGCGGCTTCCGCGAGACCTTGGATGTCTTGCACTTTTTCCCTCCGGGAAGCCGCGATTAACACCTCAATATCGCCTGCAGAAGCAGCGCTCGGACCGATGACGCAGAAATCCAAACTCACCTCATCCAGAGGGAACGGGATGTATTGGTTAGCTTCAGACTCAACTTGCTGCTCTAGCTCCATGTCAGACATGCCGCCAGGCAAGATGATTTTTTTGGTGATGACAGCGGAAGGCGGCAATGCCATCGCGACATTCTTGGTTTTGGTGCCACTCTTTTTGACGAGCTTTCGAACAGCGTCAGCGACTTCGTCGAACTTTTCGACGTTACCATCGGAAATCCAGCCCCGCTCCAACGGTTCAATGGCGCAGCGCTCCAGAACCAGATTGCCGGCTTTGTCACGCCCCAACTCCACCAGCTTTACGCTGGACGAGCTGATGTCCAACCCGAGCATGGGAGCGGGTTGCCGGCTGAATAAAGACCCCAATGAGATCAAAATGGTCCCCTGAAACGGACTGACAACAGGCCAGTCAAACTTAAGAATTCACTTGAATGCTATCAGCAAGAGTATTGAGCGGCAAAGGTTTTTTCACTTTCTGACAATTTATAACGTTGTCAAAAGCAGACGTTAAACGCCGCCTTTCAGATACGATTTCACCTTGACGGGGTCGTTGGCATTTCAGGATGCAGGATGTGGTCCTCCGTCCATGCTTGGCAGTGAAGCCCTCAACAGAGTCATTTTTATAATCAGCCGAACGCCCACGATTGCTATGCCAGATTCACAAGACTCCATCAAAACCGCCAAGCCCACGACACGACATTGGGCATTGGTCACTTTTTTGTGGCTCGTGGGCCTTGCCACGGCTGGTCTATTTTCCATCTTGGCATTGGTCGCACTCGCGTTGGCCATGGCCTACCCCAACCTTCCGGACATAAGTGACCTTTCTGATTACCGTCCCAAGCTGCCTTTGAGAATCTATTCAGCAGAGGGGGATTTGATCGGAGAGTTCGGGGAGGAGCGCCGAAAACTCACCCCCATCAAAGAAATCCCAAAAGCCATGACGGACGCGATCCTTGCTGTCGAGGACGCCCGTTTTTATCAACACGGAGGCGTGGACTATATCGGCGTAATCCGGGCCGGATTGGCCAATGTGGGCCGGGTCAAAAGCCAGGGCGCCTCCACGATCACCATGCAGGTCGCGCGCAATGTCTATCTGACATCAGAAAAAACATTTACTCGCAAAATTTATGAAATCCTGCTGACCTTCAAATTGGAGCATCTGCTGTCCAAGGATCAGATCCTTGAGATCTATATGAACCAGATCTTTCTGGGAAACCGTGCCTACGGTTTTGCAGCTGCTGCTGAGACTTACTTCGGGAAACCGCTCAAGGACATCTCGATTGCCGAGGCTGCCATGCTGGCCGGACTCCCCAAGGCCCCCTCCGCCTACAACCCGATCAGCAATCCGAAACGTGCGAAAGCCCGCCAGCAGTACATCATCGATCGGATGCTCGAAAACGGATTCATCACAGAGGAAGAAGCTCAGACAGCCCGGAATGAGGAGTTGAAAGTCAAGAACGGGCCAGGTGCGAACCCGATTCATGCGGAATATGTGGCCGAGATGGTTCGGCAGCTGATGTTTTCTCAATATGGAGAAGAGACCTACACACGCGGCCTGAACGTCTTCACGACCCTCAAATCTGAACAACAGATCGCGGCTTACCGGGCACTTCGGCGTGGGATCATGGACTTTGAGCGTCGTCAGGTCTACCGCGGTCCGGAGAAGTTTCTGGAACTACCCGCAAAGGGGCAGGAGCTGGAAGATGCCATCGATGAAGCATTGGACGAACACCCCGACAACGGTGACGTGATGGCTGCCGTCGTGTTGGAAGCAGACACCAAGCACATCAAAGCACAGCGCCAGGGTGGAGAAATTGTAGAGATCATTGGTGACGGCCTGAAGCCGGCCCAGTCCGGTCTTTCCGACAAAGCACCTCCTAACATCAAAATCCGCAAGGGTGCCTTGATCCGGGTTGCGAAAACGACCAAAGGAACTTGGGAGATTACACAACTACCGGAAGTGGAAGGTGCTTTCGTTGCCCTAGATCCGCGGGACGGATCAATCAAGGCCTTGGTCGGTGGCTTTGACTTCAACAAAAACAAATTCAACCACGTCACTCAGGCGTGGCGCCAACCCGGCTCCAGCTTTAAGCCCTTTATCTACTCTGCGGCCTTGGAGAAGGGTTTCGGTCCAGCGACAGTTGTCAACGACGCGCCTTTGTTTTTTGATGCAGGCGTCACCGGCGGACAACCTTGGGAACCCAAAAACTACGACGGTACTTTTGAAGGTCCCATGACCCTGCGGCGGGGCCTTGCCAAATCCAAAAACATGATTTCCATTCGGGTGCTCAACTCCATAGGCGCACCCTACGCCCAGGAGTGGATCACCCGCTTCGGCTTTGAGGCGGACAAGCACCCCGCCTATCTCACCATGGCGTTAGGCGCTGGCGCGGTGACGCCGATACAAATGGCAAGCGCTTACTCTGTATTCGCAAATGGTGGCTACAGAGTGAACCCATGGCTCATCTCCAAAGTCAGCGAACAACGTGGCAAGGTGTTGGTCGAAACATCGCCGCCGGTCCTGGCTGACACAGAGCGTGCCATTGACGAACGCAATGCCTTCATGATGAGCAGCTTTTTGCAGGAAATAACCCGCTCAGGGACGGCTGCACGTGCACAAGCCACCTTAAAGCGGCCGGACTTGTACGGCAAAACCGGCACGACGAATGACTCCATGGATGCCTGGTTTGCAGGCTATCAGCCCACTCTCGCGGCCATCACGTGGATCGGTTACGACGCACCCCGCAAGCTAGGTGACCGCGAAACCGGTGGCGGCCTGAGCCTGCCCGTCTGGATCAGCTTCATGGAGACGGCCCTAAAGGGGGTACCAGTTTCAGAGCCGACCGCTCCTGAGGGTGTCGTGAAGTTAGGTGGCGAGTGGTACTACGAGGAATTCACGCACGGGGCTGGCGTCAGCACGCTGGGGTTGAGTGATAAACCCGATACACCAGCCGAAGCCCCCGCCGGGGCAGACGAAAAGAAAAAGATCCTCGATCTTTTCAAAAACTAAGCCGCTGTAAACACCAAGGCCATGCCAGCCTGCTGGCTGGCATTGGCGCTCAAGGCCGCAAAAAATTCGCCCTGCCCTTTGGTGTCCTGCCATTCGGTGCCAGACCATTTGTAGTGGTAGCCACCGGACTTGGCCGCCATCCAGACTTCGTGCAAGGGTTTCTGCAAATTCACAATGATCTGGGAGCGATTGGCAAAAGTCAGTGTCACCATGCTTCCTACTCGCTGGTTGTCCACATCAGCGTCCGATTCGTCATTGATGCGATCGCATGACAACTCCAAAGCACGCAACAAAGACTCGGCAAGGCTCATGAATTCTGGGTCGGTCATTACAATTTCACTATGTTGAATCGAACGCGAATTCTAGTCAGAGGCTTGATCCCGCTGATTTGTGTGCTTACTTTGGGGGCATGCGGCCAAACAGGCCCGCTGTACCTCCCCAAAATTCCACCCAAAGTGTCGCCGGCCAGCAGCACAACGCCCCTTCCTGCCACTAAAGCTTCAGACACCACACCTGCACCATGAGCGCCACTCTTTTACCCGGCCAACCCCACGTCCATTACGAAAACAATCAGCTCCACGTGGAGGGCAGCTCGCTGGATGCGTTGGCCCGCACCCATGGCACGCCACTGTTTGTGTATTCCAAGGCTTCCATGCTGGACGCGCTCGCGGCCTACCAGCGCGGCTTTGCGGGGCGCAATGCCCGCATTTGCTATGCAATGAAGGCCAACTCATCCTTGGCCATCCTGCAATTGTTCGCCCAAGCCGGATGCGGTTTCGATATCGTGTCTGAAGGCGAATTGGCCCGTGTCCTGGCCGCCGGCGCCGATGCTAGCAAGGTCATTTTTTCTGGCGTAGGAAAGACACGTGCTGAAATGGCTCGCGCTTTGGAGGTTGGCATCGGCTGCTTCAATGTCGAAAGTGAAGCCGAGATCGATGTCTTGAACGAGGTCGCGCTCGGCATTGGCAAGCAAGCCCCTATCAGCATCCGCGTCAACCCCAACGTCGACCCCAAGACGCACCCCTACATCTCCACTGGCCTCAAAGGCAACAAATTCGGCATCGCCCACGAACGCACGTTGATGACCTACCAGCGGGCAGCCGCACTGCCCGGCCTGAAGGTCGTGGGTATCGACTGCCACATCGGCTCCCAGATCACGGAAGAAACGCCTTACCTCGACGCCATGGACCGCATGCTGGATCTGGTGGAGTCGATTGAAGCCGCAGGCATCGCCATTCACCACATCGACTTCGGTGGCGGCTTGGGGATCAACTACAACGGAGACACTCCTCCGGCTGCCGACGCCCTGTGGCACAAGCTGCTCGCCAAGCTCGACGCACGCGGCTTTGGCCAACGGCAGCTCATGATTGAGCCCGGGCGCTCCCTGGTGGGTAACGCAGGCGTGTGCGTGACTGAGGTGCTGTACATGAAGCCCGGTGAGCAGAAGAACTTCTGTATCGTGGACGCGGCCATGAACGACCTGCCCCGCCCGGCCATGTACCAAGCCTTCCACACCATAGTGCCTGTGAAGCAGGCGGCCTCTCAATCATCGGGCGCTGAAATGTTTGACGTAGTGGGCCCGGTGTGCGAGAGCGGGGACTGGATCGGTCACGACCGCACGCTGCAAGTGCAGTCAGGCGACAAGCTGGCAGTTCTGTCGGCAGGCGCTTACTGCATGAGCATGTCGAGCAACTACAACTCCCGCCCTAAAGCCGCCGAGGTGTTGGTGGACGGTGCACACAGCCACTTGATCCGTCAGCGCGACAGCTTTGCCGACCAGATCCGCGGCGAAAAGCTGCTCTAAACGCTATAAAAAGAATAGCTGCTCGCGCATATTCAACGGGCGCTAGCAGTCCTTTTTATCCAAAAATTTCGGGCACGCCACCCGAGCAAAGCACTCAGAATGGCGGCATACACCGCCACCTCGGCAAAGTTGTTTTTGCCGGCGCGCATCCAGAAGAAGTGGAGGATGGCGAATACAGCAATCGCGTACACACTGCGGTGCAAACTCTGCCACCGCTTTGCCCCCATCGCTTTGATCGCCCGGTTGAAGGAGGTGGCAGCTAACGCAGTGAGCAACACCATCCCTGCAAAGCCGACCAGAATAAACGGCCGCTTTACGATGTCGGCAAAGATGTCAGCAAGCTCCAACCCCATGTCCAGCCAACTGTAAGCAGCCAAGTGAAGAAGGCCGTAGCAAAAAGTCGACACGCCCACCATGCGGCGAAAGCGGGCCAATCCGGTCCAGCCCGTGATGACCCGCAGTGGGGTGATCAACAGCGTCAGGCAGAGCAAACGCAAGGTCCAATCCCCTGTGGATCGGATCAAAGCTTCAGCCGGATTTGCACCCAACTGATCGGCCACCGCAGCCCACACCAAATAGGCCAAGGGAGCGCAAATCGCCAAAAGCAGGCACGGTTTGGCACCGCGGTGTAGCAACCACGTGTTCATCAACGTCTGCCGGATTTAGAAAAACTTCTTCAAGTCCATGCCGGCATACAACTGACCCACTTGGGCCTCATAGCCGTTGAACATCAAGGTCTTGCGCTTTTTGGCAAACAAGCCATCTTCGCCAATGCGACGCTCCGTGGCTTGGCTCCAGCGTGGGTGATCCACGTTCGGATTCACGTTGGAATAGAAGCCATATTCATTCGCCGCCGCCTTATTCCAAGCGGTGGCCGGTGGCTTCTCGGTGAAACGGATCTTCACGATGCTCTTGCCGCTCTTGAAGCCGTATTTCCATGGCACCACCAGCCGTACCGGAGCCCCGCTCTGGTTCGGCAATATCTCGCCGTACATGCCAAAGGTCAGCAAGGTCAGCGGATGCTGGGCTTCATCCAAACGCAGGCCTTCCACGTAGGGCCAATCCAGAACTCTGGACCCCACAAAAGGCATGGTTTTGGGGTCTGCCAGCGTCACGAACTCCACATACTTGGCGCTCCCCAAGGGCTCAACCTTCTTGATCAGCTCAGCCAGTGAATAGCCCACCCACGGGATCACCATGGACCAGCCCTCTACGCAACGCAGGCGATAGATCCGCTCTTCCATGGGGCTGAGCTTGAGCAGGTCATCCATCGCAAACTTGCCCGGTTTTTTGACCAAGCCCTCCACCTCCACCGTCCAGGGTGTGGTTTTGAGGGTGTGGGCGTTGACCGCAGGATCCGCCTTGTCGGTACCGAATTCGTAGAAATTGTTGTAGGTGCTGGCGTCTTTGTAGGGCGTGACCTTCTCGGACGTGACCGCACCGTCTACCGACGTGGCTTTGGTGTTGAGCGCAGCCAGCTTGCCAGGCTTGGCGCCCCACCCTGCACCTTGGGCTATGGCTTTGCGGGAAGCCCAGGTCGCCAAACCTGCGCCTGCGACGCCGGTCGCCATGTGTTTGAGCAGGCGACGCCGGTCTTGGTAGACCACCTGCGGTGTGATTTCGCTGGAAACCGGATGTTGAAACCCGTTGGAGGAGGACTTGATTTGCATGGTGACTTCCTTGTTTCCAGTTTGGTCGTGGGAGACCTGTTTTTCTTACAAAGTTCCGTAGCTGTGCAAACCGCTCAGGAACATATTCACCCCGATGAAGGCAAACGTGGTGACCGCCAGCCCCGCCAGTGCCCACCAGGCCGCTACCGTGCCACGCAGGCCTTTCATCAGCCGCATATGTAACCAAGCGGCGTAGTTCAGCCAGACGATCAGGGCCCAGGTTTCTTTGGGATCCCAGCTCCAATAGCCACCCCAGGCTTCTGCAGCCCACAAGGCGCCCAGCACGGTAGCGATCGTGAAAAAAGCGAATCCGACCGCGATGGACTTGTACATCACGTCGTCCAGCACCTCGAAATCGGGCAACTTGGCTGCGATTGCTTTGCGCCCCAACAAAATACCGGCGACGATCAAGGCAGAAATGCCGAAGTACATGGCCCAGTAGTCACTCAAGCCGGTGACCGAAGACTTGCGAAACACGATGGGCTCAAAGCACAAGACCACGCCTAAGAGCCAGAGTGGCGCCATGCGGTACCACTTGGTCTCAGACGCTTGCTGCTTGATCAGGTAGGCAAAAGCCACCATCGCGGCCAAAGCAAAGGTACCGTAGCCGATGAAGTTGGCAGGGACGTGCAGTTTCATCCACCAGCTTTTCAAGGCCGGAACCAAAGGCTGGATTTCTTGTGCTTGGCGCTCCACGGTGTACCAGAGCAAGAAACCTACTGCAGCACTCACCACCAGCATGACGAAGGCGCCCAGCGCGCGGGTTTTGTATTGCGCTTCGAAATACAAGTAAAACACCGCTGTCATCCAGCAGAACATCACAAATACTTCGTAGAGGTTACTCACCGGAATGTGGCCGATATCTGCACCCAGCAGATAGCTCTCGTACCAACGCACCATGGTGCCGATGAGTGCCATAGTCACCGCGGCCCATACCAAGCGGGAAGCGACTAGTTCCAAACCGTCTGCCCGCCCTTTGGCGAACACACCAATCCAATAGAAAAGCGTCGCCATGAAAAACAGCATGCTCATCCACAAAATCGCAGATTGGCTGGACAAGAAGTACTTCAGCCAGAACACCGTTTCTGCGCGTGCAAGGTCGTTCTGGTAAGTGTTAATTCCTAGCAATGAAAAAGCGGCAACCACCAGCATCAGTCGTTGCAGTGGCTTCCAAAGCCATCCCAGCCAGATGGCAGCAGGCATGGCCCCCAACAAGATGCCTTTTTCGTACACGTCCATGGCGGACTGGTATTGCACAAAGGCAAACACACCGCCTGCCATGACAAGCACTGCAAACAGCCATTCCCACACCGAGCGCTTGAAATAGCTGGCGTTCAATTCCAAGGTCACCGACCCATCGGTACCTATTGTTTCGTTGGCGGGTAGTGCGCTCATTTCTTATTCCTTCCAGGCTAACAGGCGGCGTTTCAGGTGGTCGAACTCTTTGTCGCCATCCATGGTTTTTCTGTTGGTAGACAGCGCCATCGTGGCCGCTGTCATGCCGGAGCCTGTTTCTACAGGCTCCAACCATATCCACAATCGGCGCTCACGCACATACAACATGGCAAAGACCCCGAGAATCAAGAGTGCACAACCCAGATACACCACGGTCTTACCCGGTGCCCGAGCAACCTGAAACACGCTGGCCTGTACTTGGGTGAAGTCGGCCAGAGAAAGCACGAAGGGAGCCGGATACAGAGGTACATCACTCAGGGCCAGTACGGCTTGGGTCATGAAGGTTTGCGTAGCGGCATCAGCGGGCAAGGGCTTCAACCCCGCTTTTTCTCGGCTGAGTTGGGCCAATTCGTAGAGCACACCATTCAATATGCGAACCAGCACTTCGCCTGCTTTATTCCGCTCGGTTTCCGGCACATTCGCCTCAATAAAGTCAGAGATAGCTTGTAAACCTGCTGTCGACTTGTCTGTACCGGCAAACAATGTCAACGCACGATTCGCAGACCCGGCGAGCTGCTCCACCAAGTCCGGGCGCTTGGAATCGATTGCTTTGGTCGCGTAGCGCCTGACCGCCTCTTTACGCAGTTCAGGATCTGCCAGCGCGCGGCTCAAGCGGAGGAAACCATCCATGCCACCATCTGCATCCGCAGGTACCCGCAGATAACGGAACGGTTCCGAGGGGCTCTCACGCATGCCCAGCAAAAACACTGAGGTGCCGTCACCGAGGTCGGCTGGCAGCATGTAGTTGTTGAACTCCCTCGCCTGTCCGGCTTTGTCGCGCAACTTGTAACTGAAGCTAGGCCCGATATTGCGCAGACTTTTGCCCTCTTTGTGTTTGTTGGCAGCGCCCAGCTGGGCATCTACCGCAGAGCGCAAGTCCACACCTCGCACATCCGTTTTGGCACCGGCATCCGCAGACAGGTTTTCAACGTTGATCACCCGCAGCCCCGTGTATTCCACCGTCAAGTCATCTGCATTGCCACTGTCGCGGCTGGCAATGGCGCTGCTGCCACCCACAATGCCCTGCAAGTCGAAGGCAGCACCTCTGGCACGAAGAGGTTGCGCCTTGAACTTCAGGGCCGAACCACCGTCATCAAAACTGGACTGGTAAATTTCAATGCCTTTGTAGCTCGCCGGATGATTCACTTCCACGCGGGCAGGGATCTTTTCTCCCGTGGCTTTATCGTGAATAACGATGTCACTGGCAAACAGCTTGGGCATGCCGGTGGAGTAGTACTCCACAATGAATTTTTTGAGCTCTACAGCGAAGGGGAGCTCCTGCAACAGAATGCCGTCCGACTGGCTCAGGATGGCGGTGCTGGACTGGGTCCCTTCAGCCACCATCAGGTTACCCCGGAATGTCGGGTTGCGCTCGCTCAGGCGGTGTTCAGCAGGAACATCCGCAATCATCCCGCCACCCTTGAAAGGAACTTTGCCGGCAAACAACATTTGCGCACGCACGACCAGATCACCATCCAGCAAGCCCCCCAGGCACACCAGCACAATGGCACTGTGGGCAGCGATGTAGCCCAGCTTGTTGGCAGCACCCGCTTTGGCGGCCAACATCCACCCCGTGCCCTTTGCAGTCTCGCGGGATTGGAGCTTGACCTTCCAACCGCCACCTGCCAGCAAGCCACCCAAACGACGGGCGGCTGCCTCAGGCGACTCTTGCATCTGCGCCTGCGCTTTATGCCCGAAAGCCTTCAGGCTTTGCTCCCGGATGTTTTCCTTGTAGGAGCGCAAGTCAGCCAGTATCTTGGGTGTGTTCCGGGCCACACAGAGCGAAGTGCTCACCACCAGAAACGCCAGGATCAGCAAAAACCACCAAGCGCTGTAAACATTGAAAAGACTTGCGCGCTGAAAAACTTCCGCCCAGAACGGACCAAACTGGTTGACGTAGTTCCCGACCGGTTCGTGCTGCTTGAGAACGGTTCCGATGATCGAAGCAATGCAAATCACCGTCAAAAGTGAAATGGCAAACCGCATGGAGGACAGCAGCTCCACGCCGGCACGCCAGGCACGGGAACCGACATTAATCTCAATGCCTTGGGTTGAAACAGTCATGGAGGAAAATCATCAAAAAAAAAGCGGGCCATCGTGTTGATGGTCCCGCCTGTTGGGTTGTCTGCGCTCCCTTTGGTTCCCTGAAGAACCACAGAAAGCCGACGCTTTAGCGCAGCCCGGCGACGTAGTCGGCTACCGCCTTGATTTCGCGGTCATTCAGCTTCGCAGCCACTTGTGTCATTTGCAGGTTGTTCTTGCGGACTCCGTCGCGGAATGCTGTCAGTTGGGCCACGGTGTAATCGGCATGCTGGCCGCTCAAGCGAGGGTATTGGGAAGGAATACCAGCGCCGTTCGGGCTGTGGCAACCGGCACAGGCAGCGACCTGACGATCTGCAATGCCACCGCGGTAAATCCGCTCACCCAAGGTCACCAGTTCTTTGTCTTTCGCGAAACCGGGCTTGGCTTTCTTGCTGGTCACCCAGAAAGCGATGTTTTTCATGTCCTCGTCGCTCAACGCAGACGCAAAGCCCTTCATGACCGCGTTATTGCGTTTGTCGGACTTGAACTCCTGCAACTGCTTCACCAGGTATTCGGGGTGCTGTTGTGCCAGCTTGGGGTAGGCGGGCGTACCTGAGTTGCCGTCGGCGCCGTGGCAAGCAGCGCACACAGCGCCATAGCTTGCCTCACCCTTGGCCAGATCCGGCTTTGCAACTGCAGCAGCCTCTTTTTTCGGCTCTTCCGCAAAGGAAGAAACAGCGAGCGTAGCCACGGAGGCTGCGATGATCAATTGAGCAATCAACTTCATAGGGATGTTGTGTCTGGTGGGCGTAACAGCGCCATTCTACAATGCAGCTCTGGGTTTACCTTCCAAATCAATGACCACAACACAAAACCCAAAGGGCGCGACCCCTTCCAAAACGATTTCCGCCCCTCCTGAGAAGAGCGCAGCCACCATCGCACTGGGCTGGCTGCATACCGCCCGATTCCTGACCACCGCCCCCCAACTGCACTTCCTGCCTGAGCTGGACGTACCTGAAATTGCATTTGTCGGACGTTCCAACGCGGGCAAATCCACCTGTATCAATACACTGACCCAGCAGAAGCAGCTGGCATTCGCCTCCAAGAAGCCCGGGCGCACCCAGCACATCAATTTGTTTGCTCTGGGCAAACAAGGCGCCACCGACGCCGTGCTGACCGATTTGCCGGGTTATGGCTATGCGGCCGTTCCCAAGCAGGACAAGATTCGCTGGCAACAGGTAATGGCCAATTACTTGGTCACGCGCAAGAACTTGAAGGCCATTGTGCTCATGTGCGATCCGCGACATGGCATGACTGAGTTGGATGAAATCTTGCTCGAGGTCATTCGCCCCCGCGTAGCAGAAGGCTTGAAATTCCTGGTCGTTTTGACCAAGGCCGACAAATTGACCCGCTCCGAAGGCGCCAAGGTGCTGTCCATCACCAAGCTTCAAGCCGGCGGTGGCGAAGTCCGCTTGTTCTCAGCGACCAAACGCACCGGCATCGACGAAGTGGCTACGCTGCTATGGGACTGGGCGCACCCCGACATACCATCCCCGGAGGCGCCGGCAATTCCTGCCGCCGACGCTCAGTAAGGCGGTGTCATGCCCGCAGGCTGGTCTTTAAATCGTTTGTGCACCCAGTAATACTGCTCAGGCATCTGATTGATGTAGCTTTCCAGCGTGCGGTTCATGCGGGCCGTATCTGCCTCCAAGTCCCCACTGGGAAAATCTATCCAAGCAGGAAGTACCTCGATCTCGTAGCCGGTGGACGTCAGGCGGCAAAGGACGGGCACCACCTTTGCGCGCGACAAGCGGGCAAAGCGCGACAGGGATGGAACGGTCGCAGCCGGGCGACCATAAAACGGCACAAACAAAGACTCTTCCGGACCGAAATTCATGTCGGGCAAGAGATACAGCGGCTCTCCCGCCTTCAGTCCCGCGATGATGGGTTTCACCCCCTCAATCCGCCCGAACAGCCGTCCGCCCAATCGTTTGCGCCCGGCCAAAATCCAAGCATCAGCCACTTTATTGGCCTGGTCGGTGTAAATGGTCGTAAAGCTGCGATCGATCTGCTGGGTCAACGCCGTCCAACCAGCATCCAAGCCGACGAAATGCGGGGCGAACAAAACAGTGGGCGCTTCGCCCGCCAATTCGTCAAGAGCTCCGCACAAGCGTAAGCGCGCCCGGAGTACCTCAGGACTTGCATGCCATAACCAGCCGCGATCCAGCCACGCTTGTGCGAACGCGACAAAGGTGCGGATCGATTGCCTGCGTCGGAATGCAGGTGTCCATTCGGGGAAACAGATTGTCAGGTTGATATCCACCACCCTGCGCCGTGAGCGAACCAGCAGGTACAAAGCCCAACCAAGCACGACCCCCAAACCCCGAAGCAAGGGCAGCGGCAACCGGCCCAGTACCTCAATGCAACGCAATATCCAACGACTCATTCTTTATGGCTTTCCTGTCCGACTGCCAGGTCCGGCCGCCGGGGTTGTTTATAGCGCGCGTAGCCCCACAGGTATTGAGAAGGCAATTTTCGGATGACCTGCTCCATGGCGGCATTGATCTGGGCTGTGGCTTCCGTCAAGTCCCGCGACAAGGCCGCTTCGTAGGGCCGCACACAGACCTTATAGCCCGCACCGGCCGGCAGACGCTCGCCCCACGCCAAGACCAGCCGGGCGCCGGTTTGCTGGGCCAGCCGGGCGACCAGCGTCATGGTGTAGGCATCGCGTCCAAAGAAAGGAACCCAGGCACCCTGGCCCTCCGGGGGCACCTGGTCGGGCAGCAAACCCACGCACTGCCCTGACCGCAGGGCTTTGATCAGCTGCTTCACCCCCGCCAGGTTGGCAGGTGCAGTGTGCAGACCCGGTCGCGCACGACTAGCCTCAATGATCCGGCGCAGCCACGCTTGACGGGCGGGCCGGTACAGCACCGTCATGGGCGCGCCGGCTACCCCGAAGCGACTCGCATAGGCCTGTGCAGTCACCTCAAAACTGCCCAAGTGCGGCGTCAGAAAAACAATTCCGCGTTGCTCCGCCAGCGCTTGCTCGATGTGGTTGGCGCCATCCCAAGTTACTGGAACAACCCTCCCCAGCCACAAGCGAGGAAGTTCTATCACCATCTGACCGGCGGCCGCCACCGCATTACGCCGGTCAGCTTCGTCGACCCCGGCTTGACTGGCGTTGTCCTGCAAACGACTGCGGTAACCGGGAGACAGCGCGTAGACCAGCCAACCGCACACAGCCCCCAAGCGGTGCAACAACCACAAAGGCCAGCGGGACAGGAATTGAAATACAAAGGCCATGGGTGGGCTAAAATTCACGACGTCACCGAGTTATAGAACTACTTGCAGGGTGACTTCACAGGGGCGACTGATCAAAAAGAAGCCATTGTGCCTCGCCGATTCCGGCGTATCTGCTAAAGCGTTCGCTGAAAGCTCCAAAGCTCAAGCAACGCGTCTTGATGTTTATTTTGGAGAACTACTATGGCGAACGATTTCCTCTTTACCTCTGAATCCGTCTCTGAAGGTCACCCTGACAAAGTGGCAGACCAGATTTCCGATGCGATTTTGGATGCCATTTTCAAGCAAGACCCCCGCTCCCGCGTGGCTGCCGAGACCCTGACCAACACCGGTCTGGTGGTATTGGCAGGTGAAATCACCACCAACGCGCATGTGGACTACATCCAGGTGGCGCGTGACACCATCAAACGCATCGGCTATGACAACACCGACTACGGCATCGACTACAAGGGTTGCGCGGTGCTGGTCGCTTACGACAAGCAGTCCAACGATATCGCCCAAGGTGTGGACCACGCGTCTGATGATCACCTCAACATCGGAGCTGGTGACCAAGGCCTGATGTTCGGTTACGCCTGCGACGAAACACCCGAGCTGATGCCTGCGCCCATCTACTACGCCCACCGCTTGGTAGAACGCCAGGCGCAGCTGCGCAAAGACGGCCGCCTGCCCTTCCTGCGCCCGGATGCCAAGAGCCAGGTGACCATGCGCTATGTGGACGGCAAGCCCCACAGCATCGACACCGTGGTGCTGTCTACCCAGCACCACCCCGACCAGTCGGAGACCCAGCACAAAATGAAGGCCTCGTTCACCGAAGCCATCATTGAAGAGATCATCAAGCCGGTGTTGCCCAAAGAGTGGCTGCAGAACACCCGCTATCTGATCAACCCCACCGGCCGTTTTGTGATCGGCGGACCCCAGGGCGATTGCGGCCTGACCGGTCGCAAAATCATTGTGGACACCTACGGCGGCGCTTGCCCCCACGGCGGTGGCGCATTCTCCGGCAAAGACCCTTCCAAGGTGGACCGTTCTGCCGCCTATGCAGCCCGCTACGTCGCCAAGAACGTGGTGGCGGCAGGTTTGGCCAAGCAGTGCCAGATTCAAGTGGCCTACGCTATCGGCGTAGCCAAGCCCATGAACGTGACGGTGTACACCGAAGGTACTGGTGTCATCCCGGACGACCAGATTGCCGCCTTGGTAAACGAACATTTCGACCTGCGTCCCAAGGGGATCATCCAGATGCTGGACCTGCTGCGCCCTATCTACGAAAAGACCGCGGCGTACGGCCACTTCGGCCGCGAGGAGCCCGAGTTCACCTGGGAACGCACCGACAAAGCCCAAGCGCTGCGTGCAGCGGCGGGCCTGAAGTAAACACTGCTCATGAACATCCAGACACAACGCTTCATTGACCGCTGGGCTGGCCAGCTACTCTGCGGCGGTGTGTCTGCATGGGTGCGTTTCACCGGGCTATTCAGCGCGCCAGCTCGCATGCCGGCAGCGCCGAAAAACATCCTGGTCATTCTGCTGTCTGAGATGGGCAGCATCGTGCTGGCAGGCCCCATGTTTGCGGAGTTGCGCCGTAAGTATCCCGGTGCTGCCATCCACATCCTGCAGCTCAAAAAGAACCA
>RFQA01000057.1 GCA_009925925.1 Betaproteobacteria bacterium | reverse complement strand
CAAGTGCATTCTTCTTCGACACACCCGCGATGGAGAAGGGCTGGCAGGGGAAGCCGCCCAGCAGCACGTCATGGTCCGGGATGTCCTCTGCATCAATCTGGGTGATATCTCCGTTGATGGCATGTGAGCTGGGGAAGTTGGTGGCGTAGGTCTTCTGCGCATAGCTGTCCCACTCGCTG
This sequence comes from Betaproteobacteria bacterium, assembly GCA_009925925.1. GTDB lineage: Bacteria > Pseudomonadota > Gammaproteobacteria > Burkholderiales > Burkholderiaceae_C > Allorhodoferax. The sequence goes on along the minus strand of RFQA01000057.1, from coordinate 18,091 downwards.
GTGAAGACGCACTCTCCGCCAATGGCTTCAAAGGCCAGCCTTATTCCGCCGATACCTGCAAAGAGATCGATGAAGGTGAAGTCACTGGATGACTTGGAGTCGATCCCAAAGTCGAGAAGACGCTGAAGTTCTTCGGCTACATGCGGTGGGATAGGTAATTCGCCCTTTTCCCAGCGTCGGACATGGCGCTCATCAAATTTCAGGTATTTCGCAAGTTTTGCTTGGGAATGGGATTTGCGCGCAGCCTGCAAGTATTGGAGGGCGGCAGAGTTGTCTTCAGTGGTAATTGGGCTTGTCATACGGCGGGAATACTACCGGACATTTGTCCGGTTTTTGTCCCTTTGTGAATTTATACAGTGATTTATTTCAAATGCTCCAAACCCATCACCGTCTAAAATATGAACAAAATCACCCCCCAGCGCCCGCCTAATATGCGCGAGCAGCTATCAAATTCATAGTATGACCCACTCCACCATCGCCGCCCTGACCACCCACGACACCACCCGTATTGACGATGTGCGCATCGGCGCGGTGCGCCCGCTCATCACCCCGGCGCTGCTGGAGGAAAAGTTGCCCGTGCCGGCCGCGGCCGAGGCGCTGGTGGAGAGCAGCCGCGCGGCCATCTCGCGCATCCTGCAGGGGCAGGACGACCGGCTGGTGGTGGTGGTGGGGCCCTGCTCCATCCACGACCACAGCCAGGCCATGGAATACGCCCGCCTGCTCAAGGCGCAGGCCGATGCGCTGAGTGCCGACCTGCTGGTGGTGATGCGCGTGTACTTTGAAAAGCCGCGCACCACCGTGGGCTGGAAGGGCTACATCAACGACCCCCACCTGGACGGCAGCTTTGCCATCAACCAAGGGCTGGAGATGGCGCGCCGCTTGTTGCTGGATGTGCTGGACACCGGCTTGCCTGCAGCCACCGAGTTTTTGGACTTGCTCTCGCCGCAATTCATCAGCGAGCTGGTGAGCTGGGGCGCCATTGGTGCGCGCACCACCGAGAGCCAGAGCCACCGCCAGCTAGCCAGCGGCCTGAGCTGCCCCGTGGGCTTCAAGAACGGCACGGACGGCGGCATCAAGGTGGCGACCGACGCCATTCAGGCCGCGCAAGGCGCGCACGCTTTCATGGGCATGACCAAAATGGGCCAGGCCGCCATCTTCGAGACGCGCGGCAACAACGATTGCCATGTGATCCTGCGCGGTGGCAAGGCGCCCAACTACTCAGCCGCCGATGTGGACGCCGCCTGCGCGCTGCTCAAAGCCGCCGGCCTGCGCGAGCAGGTGATGATTGACGTGAGCCACGCCAACAGCAGCAAGCAGCACGCCCGCCAAATCGTGGTGGCCCAGGATGTGGCAGCACAGATTGCCGCAGGCGATGCGCGCATTACCGGCCTGATGATCGAGAGCCACCTCAACGAGGGCCGCCAGGACATCGTGGACGGCAAGCCGCTGCAGCACGGCGTGAGCGTGACGGATGCCTGCATCAGCTGGGCGCAAACCGTGCCGGTGCTGGAACAACTGGCGGCCGCTGTGCGTGCGCGCCGCCAGAAAGCTGCTGCTTAATCAGTACGTCTTGTAGGGCAAGAACTTGCCCGACAGCACCACGTTCACCCGGTCGCCCTTGGGGTCCGGCTGGCGCACGATGTCCATGGAAAAGTCGATGGCGCTCATGATGCCGTCGCCGAACTCTTCGTGGATGAGTTCTTTGATGGTGGTGCCGTACACGCTGACGATTTCATACCAGCGGTAAATCAGCGGGTCGGTAGGCACGGCGGTGGGCAGCGAGCCTTTGTAGGGCACCACTTGCAGCCACTTTTGCTCTTCTACCGTCAGGCCAAAGATCTTGCCCACGATTTTGGCTTGCTTGTCGTCCAGCGTCATCTGGCCCAGGCAGGCGGCGGTAGTCCACTCTTTGCTCAAGCCCACTTTCTTGGCCACCGATTCCCAGGTGATGCCTTTGCTGACTTTGACGGTGATGATTTTTTCGGTAACGTCGTTGCGGTTCATGAAGTGCTCCTGCAGGTGTTGATTGGCAGGAGCAGCCGAGCAAGCATCGTGCCCGGGGGGCTGCAACGGCGGGTCAACCGTTGCTAAGAACGCTGTACTCCGACTTGTCAGGCTCGTCGCGCGGCCGCATGCGGGGGGTGAGCAGGCGCTCAATGTCGCGGTCAGCCAGCGAGGCGCGTAGCTGGGCGATGGACTGGGTGTGCATTTGCGAGATGCGCGCCTCCGAGAGGCCGAGGTGTTTGGCAATCTCGTGCATGCGCATTTCGTGCTCGTAATACAGCGTGAGCAGGATCTGGCTTTTGCGTGGCAATAGCTGGATGGATTCAGCCAGCGCCTGGCGCAGGGCGGCGCGCTCCAACAGGGCCAGGGGGTCGGCGTTGTCTTCCAGGCAGCGCTTGAGGTACTGATCTACGCTGTCGCCAGTGAGGTCTTGCAGCGAGATCAGCACGTAGCCTTGGGCGTCCTGCAGCAGGCGCTGATAAAGGGCCAAAGGCATGTCAAGCTGCTTGGCCAGCTCGCCCTCAGTCGGCGGGCGGCCCAGCCGGTGGCTGAGCAGCTGCAGCGCTTCTTCCACCCGCCGCATGTCTTTGCGCACCTGGCGACTTACCGGATCGGCAGCGCGCAGGCCGTCGATCATGGCGCCCTGAGCCCGCAGGGCGATGTAGTTTTCGAAATGCGTGCCCGAGGACTCTTTGGTCCAGCGCAGCAGCGCCTCCATCAGCCCGAGCATGCCGTCCTGCACCAGATCCGCCCTGTCCACGTTCGGCGGCAGGCGCCGCCCCACATGGTTCGCCACGGAGCGCACCACCGGCTGGTGGTCTTCCACCAGCTTGCGGGTGTCGTCACTCAATTGCGTGGAGGCAGACTGGGGCGTGGTGGCCATGAAGGGCTATGGGGTTTGCGACTTATTGTGCGCTACCCACCTTTTCGGCAGATGACAGGCTCTTCTGTACTGCCACCCAGTCCAAGGGCAGCGGTTCCCAAGGCCCGGTATGGGCCTTGGCTGCCTCGCGCAGGCGCGTGGCCCGGCCCTCAGAGGCCGGGTGGGTAGAAAGGAGCTCTGGCACTGCAACACCGGGGCTTTGCTTGGCCAGCGTGTCCATAAAGTCGGCCATGCCGGACGGATTGATGCGGGCAACCACCAAACGGCGCAAACCTTCGGCATCGGCGGCTTCCTCAGCCTCGCGGGAAAACTTCATTTCCAACAAGCCGGTCATCGCCTGACCCAGCGCGGCACCGCTCCAGTCGCCCAGCAGCACTGCGGCACCCGCGCGCACCCCCAGCGCTTTGACCATGCCTTGCAGGCCATGACGCAACTCGGCATGTGCCACCTCGTGGGCGATGACGCCAGCTGCTTCTTTCGGCGTTTTGGCGGCCTGCAGCAAACCGCTGTAGACCACCACCACGCCGCCGGGTGCTGCAAAGGCATTGAGCTCGGCTTTGTCGACCACCAGCCAACGGTAGGTGTAGGCCGAGCCCGTGGTCAGACGCTGGCCCATGAGGCGCACTGCGTCCACTGCCGGGCCGGACTCCATCACGCGCATTTGCGCGCGGGTCTGGGCCAGCACCAGGTCGCCCAGCTTGGCTTCCTGCTCGTGAGGAATATGCTTCACGAGCCAGCCCACGGCGTCGTCCACGCGGGTGATTAACAAGACCAGGGCCAGCAATGGAACCAGTGCAAAAAGCGCCAGAGCGGCCCACCACAACCTGAAGCGCCGCTCTACCTTGGCGCTTGCGTTGCCGGCGGCCTGGTGCTGCGGTGTCAGGTGGGCGGGCAAACCGGCAGCAAAGGCCGTGCGCGAGGCACCGGCATCCACATAAAAGCGGCATTCGCCTTTTGCACCGGCCCATACCAGCGCGAGCTGCGTGGCATTGAAACCGCCGGACTGCACACGTGCATCCGACACGGATTCCCACGCTTGATCCGCAGCTTGCACCTGCAAGCGACCGTGTTGCCAGAACGCACTGGCGCCTACGCCAACGCCGTCCAGACCGGGGGCAAAGAATCGGCCTGTGAATGTGCCGTGGGCGGCGGCGGCTTCGCTACTGCTGCTCGGCATGCGCTCAGTCGTCGTTGCTGCCGCCACCAATCAGGCCGCCGAGCACGCCCGCGCCCAACAAGGAACCTTGATCCGCAGACCGGCCACCTGCAGCGGGTGCAGAAAGGATGATGCGGTTCGCCAGGCGCGACAACGGCAGGCTTTGCAGCCACACCTTGCCCGGACCGCGCAGGGTGGCGAAGAACAAACCTTCACCGCCGAAGATGGCTGATTTCACCTTGCCCACGAACTGGATGTCAAAGTCCACGGTGGGCTGGAAAGCCACCACACAGCCGGTGTCCACCCGCAGGGTCTCACCGGGCGCCAGAGTGCGCTCCATCAGCGTGCCGCCGGCGTGCACAAAAGCCATGCCGTCGCCATCGAGCTTTTGCATGATGAAGCCTTCGCCGCCGAACAGGCCCACGCCCAGCTTTTTCTGGAAGGCAATGCCAAGCGCGACGCCTTTGGCGGCGCACAGGAAGGAATCTTTCTGGCAGATGATGGTGCCACCGAGCTGGCTCAGGTCCATGGGTACGATCTTGCCGGGGTAGGGTGCTGCAAAGGCCACGCGTTGCTTGCCGGAGCCGCTGTTCTCGAAAACCGTGGTGAACAGGCCTTCGCCGGTCAACAGGCGCTTGCCTGCACCCATGAGCTTGCCGAAGAAGCCGCCTTGCTGGGAACCATCGCCAAAGATGGTGTCCATGGTGATGCCTTCTTGCATGTACATCATCACACCGGCTTCGCCGATGGCGGCTTCTCCGGGGTCGAGTTCCACCTCGACGTATTGCATCTCGGAACCAAAAATTTCGTAGTCGACTACATCCATTGCCATGTGTGCTCTCCTGTGTGCAAGGCCCTTATTCCGGGCCGGACTGCGAACCTTAGCAGGCCTGCATGGCACAGGCGTAAAAAAGCCCCCTGCAGGAGGGGGCTATGGGCTCAGGGGGCCGAGCGTGGTTACTTGAACTGGTCGGCCTTGTAGTAGCCGGAGTTCACCAGCGTGGCGCGCCAGTTGTTGATATCGACCACCGCGGGTTTGAGCAAAAAGGCAGGTACGACTTTCTGGCCGTTGTTGTAGGTCTTCTCGTCGTTGATGGCGGGCTTTTTGCCGGAGAGGATGGCGTCCACCATGGTGGTGACCACCTGGGCCAACTCGCGGTTGTCCTTGAACACCGTGGAGGTTTGCTCGCCCCGGATGATGGAGCGCACCGTAGGCATCTCGGCGTCCTGGCCGGTGACCACCGGCAAGGGCTGGCCGCCCTGGCCGTAGTTGGCCTTTTTCATGGCAGTAATCAGCTCCATGCTGATGCCGTCATAAGGCGAGAGCAAGGCATCCAGGCGCTGCTTGGTGTAGTGCTTGTCCAGGATCTGCACTAGGCGCGCGCGGGCGACCGAGCCGCTCCAGCGCAGGGTGGACACCTTCTCCATACCCATCTGGCCTGAGCCAACGACGAGCTTGCCTTTGTCGATATAGGGCTTGAGTACCGACATGGCGCCGTCGTAGAAAAAGTATGCGTTGTTGTCATCCGGAGAACCGGCGAACAGCTCGATGGTGAACGGGCCTTTGCCCTTGTCCAGACCCAGCCGCTCGATGATGTCGGCACCCTGCAGCACGCCGACCTGGAAGTTGTCAAAGGTGGCGTAGTAGTCCACATGTGGGGTGTCGCGAATAAGCCGGTCATAAGCAACGACCTTGATATTGCGCTCGGCTGCCTTCTTGAGCACCGGGGCCAGCTTGGTGCCGTCAATGGCACCGATGACCAGCACTTTCATGTCAGCAGCCTTGAGCATTTCCTCCGTCTGGGCCACTTGGGTAGCCACATCGTCGTTGGCGTACTTGAGGTCGGGGCGGTAGCCCAACTTGTCCATGGCACGCACCATGGCCAAGCCATCTACTACCCAGCGCTGGGAAGTGACTGTGGGCATCAGGATGCCCACACCGCCCTTGCTGTTCTGTGCATAGGCCCACGGCATGGACACCAACAACAAACTGCTCAAAAAGATCCGTCGGAGGGTGCGCATGTGTGAGGCCTTGCTACTTATGCCAATGTGTAAGCCGTCTTCACCGTGGTGAAGAACTCGGCAGCGTACTTGCCCTGCTCGCGGGAGCCGTAGCTGCTGCCCTTGCGTCCGCCGAAGGGCACGTGGTAGTCCACCCCTGCGGTGGGCAGGTTCACCATCACCATGCCGGCCTGGCTGTGGCGCTTGAAATGGGTGGCGTACTTCAGGCTGGTGGTGGCAATGCCGGCAGACAAGCCGAAGGGCGTGTCATTGGCGACGGCCAAGGCTTCGTCGTAGTCCTTCACACGGATCACGCTGGCCACCGGACCGAAGATTTCTTCGCGGTTGATACGCATGGACGGGGTGCTGTCCACCAGCAGGGCCGGGGCCATGTAAAAGCCCTCGGTGTCGCGCGTGAGGCGTTCGCCACCGGTGAGCAGCGTGGCGCCCTCAAGCTTGCCAATTTCCACATACGACAAATCCTGCTCCAGCTGCGCTTGGGACGACACCGGGCCGATGTCGATGCCAGCGGCCAAGGCGTCACCTACCTTGATGGCGGCCATCCGCTTTTGCATGGCTTCGATGAAGGCGGGGTAGATTTTGTCGGTCACGATCAGGCGACTGGACGCAGTGCAGCGCTGGCCGGTCGAGTAGAAGGCGCTTTGCACGCTGAGTTCCACCGCCACATTCAGGTCAGCATCGTCCAGCACGACTTGGGGGTTCTTGCCACCCATTTCAAGCTGGACCTTCTTCATGTGCCCGGCACAGGCGGCGGCAATGCGCTGGCCCACACCCACGGAGCCGGTGAAGCTCACGGCGGTGATGCCGGGGTGATTGACCAAGGCATCCCCAATGACGCGGCCCGAGCCCATGACAAGGTTGAACACACCGGCGGGGATGCCGCTACGGTGAATGATGTCGGCCAGCGCCCAGGCGCAGCCGGGTACCAGGTCGGCAGGCTTCAACACCACGCAGTTGCCATAGGCCAGTGCAGGTGCAATCTTCCAGGCGGGGATGGCGATGGGGAAGTTCCAGGGGGTGATCAGGCCAATCACGCCCAAAGGCTCGCGGGTGACCTCCACCCCGATGCCGGGGCGCACCGAGGGCAATGTTTCACCGGCCAAGCGCAGGCATTCACCGGCAAAGAACTTGAAGATGTTGCCGGCACGGGCGGCTTCACCAATGCCTTCGGCGCGTGTCTTGCCCTCTTCGCGGGAGAGCAGAGTTCCCAGCTCTTCTTTGCGAGCCAGGATTTCATTGCCGATTTTGTCCAGTGCGTCGGCGCGGGCCTGGATGCCACCGGTGGACCAGGCGGGGAAGGCTTTTTGGGCTGCGGCTACCGCGGCGTTGAGTTGACTCACATCGGCTTGGGCGTATTCGCCGATCAAGTCTGCAAGGTTGGAGGGGTTGAGGTTCTGCGCGTAGCCGGTGCCGGCGAGCCATTCGCCGTTGATGAGGTTGTTGTGTTGGGTGGTCATGGTGTAGTGAGGCTAGTTAAACGGCGGTCCAGGCGCCGTTGTGGCGGCTGGAACGAATAGCGGCGGCCACAAAGCGGATGCCTTGCAAGCCGTCGGTCGCATTCGGGAAACATTGGTTCAGCGGTTCAGGTGTATTGCCGCTGCGCTGCGCGGCAATGGTGTCTGCCGCATTGGTGTACAGGTTGGCAAAGGCTTCATGAAAACCCTCGGGGTGGCCGGCCACGATGCGCGAGGCGCGGGCCGCCAGGGGCAAGGTGCCGGGGCCGTTGGGGGTGCGCACTTGGGCGGGCGCGTCCAGCGGTTTGAATTGCAGCACTTGCGGGTGTTCCTGGTGCCATTCCACACTGCCCAACGAACCACTCACGCGGATGCGCAGGCCGTTTTCCACACCCGCTGCAGCCTGCGTCACCCAGAAGCTGCCGCGCGCACCATTGCTCATGCGCAGCATGGCGCCGGCGTAGTCGTGCGTGATGCGGTCGGGGACTATGGTGCCTACATCCGCAGCCACTTCTGCTACTTCGAGCCCGGTAATAAAGCGCAGCAGGTTGTGGGCGTGGGTGCCGATATCGCCCATCACCAGCGAAGGACCACCGCGGGCCGGATCCTCTTTCCACGCCTTGCGGCCCGGGCCGGCTTTGGCACGACCGCCTTGCACGTATTCCACTTGCACTAGGCGGATGTCACCCAACAAACCTTCCATCACCAAGGCCTTGGCTTGGCGCACCATGGGGTAGCCGGTGTAGTTGTGGGTCAGGCAAAACACACGACCGCTGCTCTGCACCTTCGCGTGCAGCGCCTCGGCTTCTTGCAGCGTATTGGTCATGGGCTTGTCGCAAATAACGTCCATGCCATGTTCCAGCGCCAGCATGGAAAAGCGGAAGTGACTGTCATTGGGCGTCATGATGGCCACGACCTCAGCGCCATCAGCGCGACGGGTCTCCGCTTCGATCAACGTGGTGCCATCTGCGTAACAACGATCTGCGGGTATCCCTATGCTTTGGCCACCTGACTTGGATCGTTCTGGATCGGACGAAAGAGCTGCTGCCACCAGTTCGTAACGGTCATCCAAGCGCGCGGCCTGACGGTGCATGGCGCCGATAAAGGAGCCGGGGCCACCACCGATCACGGCCAGTCGCAAGCGGCGACCCAGGAGTTGGAAGACGGTGTTTTCTGACATGGTGGCGATCCTTATCGGGTGATGAACGGGTTTACCGGCCCCAGCGCAACACCATGGGGTCCAGACGCTTGGCTGTGTCGATCAGACCGGCGCGTGTGTCGGGATGCATGGCGGGGAAGGGATGACGGCCGGCCTCGCAAGCGATGACGCCACCTTCCTTCATCAAGGCCTTCGCGGTCAGTATGCCTCCCTGACGATTTTCGAAGTTGATGAGGGGCAGCCACTGCTGGTAGTGGGCAGCTGCCTCTTCACGACGACCGGCTACATAGGCGTCCACAATTTTGCGGATACCGTCGGGGTAGGCACCGCCGGTCATGGCGCCGGTGGCACCGGCGTCCAAATCGGGCATGAGGGTGATGGCTTCCTCGCCATCCCACGGGCCCTCAATAGCCGCTCCACCCACGCGGATGAGTTCGCGCAGCTTGGACGCCGCGCCAGGCGTTTCGATCTTGAAGTACGACACCTGTTTGATCTCTTGCGCCATGCGGGCGAGGAAAGGTACCGACAAAGGCGTGCCGCTGACCGGTGCGTCCTGGATCATGATGGGAATATCAATCGCATCCGACAAACGCGAAAAGTATTCATAAATCTGGCCTTCAGGCACCCGTATGGTGGCGCCGTGGTAAGGCGGCATGACCATGACCATGGAGGCACCCAGCTGCTGGGCCTGCACGCTGCGCGCAATGGTGACCTGGGTACTGAAATGGGTAGTGGTCACGATAACCGGCACCCGGCCATTCACATGCGCCAGAATGGTTTTGGTGAGCACTTCGCGCTCCGCATCGGCCAACACAAACTGCTCAGAGAAGTTGGCCAGGATGCACAGACCGGTAGAGCCGGCTTCGATCATGAAGTCAACGCAACGTTTCTGGCTTTCCAGGTCCAGCTCGCCGGCGTCATTGAAGGTGGTCGGGACGACAGGAAACACACCCTTGTAGCGGGCGTTAGAGGCGGAAACCATAGTGAGTCCTTATTTGTTTTTGTTGTAGACGTCGAAGCAGACGGCTGCCAACAAGACCAAGCCCTTGATGACTTGTTGCCAGTCAATGCCAATGCCCATGATGGACATGCCGTTGTTCATGACGCCCATGATGAAAGCGCCGATCACTGCGCCCAACACCTTGCCCACACCACCGGAGGCGGAAGCGCCACCGATAAAGCAGGCGGCAATCACGTCCAGCTCAAAACCCAGACCCGCTTTGGGCGTGGCGGTGTTCAATCGGGCAGCGAAGATCAGACCAGCCAGCGCTGCCAACACGCCCATATTGATGAAGGTGTAGAAGGTAAGGCGCTCTGTGCGGATACCTGAGAGTTTTGCGGCCTTCTCGTTACCGCCCAGTGCGTAAATGCGGCGACCGATGGTGGTGCGGGACGCCACAAAGTCGTAAGCCAGCATCAGCAGCAGCATGACGACCAACACATTGGGCAGACCTTTGTACGACGCCAGCTGGTAACTGAAGGCCACGATCATGCCGATGAAGATCAGGTTGGTGATCCCGAACAACAAGACGGGTTCGTTTTCCATGCCATGGGCTGCCCGGTCTGCACGGCCACGCACTTTGCTGATGAGCATCACCAAGGCAATCAGCAAGCCGATCACCAGAGTAGTAACCCGCAAAGTTTCGCCGGCAAACGGATCAGGGATAAAGCCAGTGCTGAGCAACTGGAACTCGGGCGGGAAAGGGCCTACGGATGCGCCTTCCAGCACCGCCAGCGCCAGGCCTTTGAAGACCAGCATGCCGGCAAGCGTCACGATAAAGGACGGGATCTTGTAGAACGCCACCCAATAGCCTTGGGCCGCGCCGATGACGCCACCCAGAATCAGGCACACGATGGCGGCTGGCACATAGTGCCAGTTGTAGTTGACCATCAGCACCGCCGCTACCGCGCCAACGAAGCCGCACACTGAGCCTACCGACAGATCAATGTGGCCGGCCACGATGACGAGCAGCATGCCCAGCGCCATCACAATGATGTAGCTGTTTTGCAGGATAAGGTTGGTCAGGTTCAGCGGCTGAAACAGGGTGCCGTCTGTCTTGACCTGGAAGAACACCATGATGATGACCAGTGAAATCAGCAGGCCGTATTCGCGCAGGTTGCTTTTCAAGAAAGCCATGCCGCCACCCGAGGTGGGGGCGTTTGTTTCCGGGGTTGTGCTTGCCATTTCAGTTCACTCCTGACGTCACGATAGAACGCATAATTTTTTCTTGTGTCGCTTCTGCGGCTGGAAATTCCGCCACAAAAGCACCTTCATTCAATACACAGATCCGGTCGCACATGCCCAAGAGCTCGGGCATCTCGCTGGAGATCATCAACACGCATTTCCCCTCAGCGGCGAGCTGCGCAATGATGGTGTAGATCTCATACTTGGCTCCCACGTCGATACCGCGGGTGGGCTCATCCAGAATGAGCACTTCAGGCTCGGAAAACAGCCATTTGCTCAGCACCACTTTTTGCTGGTTGCCACCCGACAAATTGACGGTGCGGGCAAACACATTGGGGCTGCGGATGTTGAGCTTTTTGCGGAAGTCCTGGGCGACGCTGAACTCTTTGCCTTCGTCGACCACCGTCTTGGTAGACACCGCAGACAGGTTTGCCAGCGTGGTGTTCCACGCAATGGTTTCGTCCAGCACCAGTCCGTAACCTTTGCGGTCTTCGGTGACATACGCAATACCCTGGTCGATGGCTTTTTGCACGGTGCTGGTATCGACTTCTTTGCCGTTGAGCAGCACTTTGCCGCTGATGTTCTGGCCATAGGTACGGCCGAAGATGCTCATGGCCAATTCGGTACGTCCTGCGCCCATGAGGCCGGCAATGCCGACAATCTCTCCACGCTTGACGTGCAGGTTGACGCCCTTGATCACTTTGCGCTCAGGATGAATGGCGTGGTGCACCACCCAGTCCCGCACTTCGAACACGGTATCGCCCACATTGGGCGTGCGCTTGGGGTAGCGATCTGCCATTTCACGCCCGACCATATGGCGGATGATCAGGTCTTCACTGACCGGTTCCGCACGGCAATCCAGTGAGGCCACGGTCGCGCCGTCCCGCAGCACCGTGATGGCATCTGCCACCTTGGAGATTTCGTTGAGTTTGTGCGAAATCAGGATGCAGGAGATGCCCTGACGCTTAAGCTCGAGCAGCAACTCCAACAAGGCATCGCTGTCTGTCTCGTTCAGGCTGGCGGTAGGCTCATCCAGGATCAGAAGTTTGACCTCTTTGGACAGCGCTTTGGCAATCTCGATCAGCTGTTGTTTACCGACACCCAAGTTGGTAATCAGGGTGTTAGGGGATTCTTTCAAGCCAACTTTTTTCAGCAAGGCCTGCGTTTTGACGTAAGACGTATTCCAGTCAATCACGCCACCTTTGGCCTGTTCGTTACCGAGAAAAATGTTCTCGGTGATCGACAGCAGCGGCACGAGAGCCAGCTCCTGGTGGATGATGATGATGCCTTTTTCTTCACTGTCGTGAATGCCGCGGAACCGGCATTCTTCACCTTGGTAGCGGATGGTGCCTTCGTAGTCACCGTAGGGGTAGACACCGCTCAGCACTTTCATCAGGGTGGATTTGCCGGCGCCGTTCTCGCCGACGATGGCGTGGATCTGGCCTTCTTGCACTGTGAGGTTCACATTGCTTAGGGCGGTCACGCCGTGGAATGTCTTGCGCATTCCACGCATTTCTAAAATGGGTTCAGCCATGGTGCCTCAACGATCGTTCTCTTGAACCAGAAGAATGTAAAAAGCCCTGTGCTTTGGGGCACAGGGCCTCTTTATCGCCACTAAAGATTACTTCAGCTGCTCTTCTTTGATGTAACCGCTGCCAACCAACACTTGCTTGTAGTTGGACAAGTCCACAGACACAGGCTTGAGCAGGTAGGAAGGAACCACCTTGACCTTGTTGTTGTAGGTCTTGGTGTCGTTGATTTCAGGCGGCTTGCCGGACATGACTGCATCCACCATGTTGGCAGTAACCTTGGCCAATTCGCGGGTGTCCTTGAAGATGGTGGAGTACTGTTCCTTGCGGATGATGGACTTCACGGAAGGCACTTCTGCGTCCTGGCCGCTCACGAAAGGCATGGGTTGACCGGCGCCACCGTAGCCCACGCCCTTGAGCGCAGACAAGATGCCAATGGACAGACCGTCATACGGAGACAACACGGCGTGAACCTTGTCTTTGCCGTAGTAGGCGCTCAACAAGTTTTCCATACGGGCTTGGGCCACTTGGCCGTCCCAGCGCAGGGTTGCCACTTTTTGCATGCCGGTTTGCTTGGAGCGAACGACCAGCTTGCCTTTATCGATGTAGGGTTGCAGCACGGACATGGCGCCGTCGTAGAAGAAGAACGCGTTGTTGTCGTCGGCAGAGCCACCGAACAATTCAATGTTGAACGGGCCTTTGCCTTCTTTCAGACCCAACGCCTTTTCCAGAGACTGGGCTTGCAACACGCCTACTTGGAAGTTGTCGAATGTGGCGTAGTAGTCCACGTTTTTAGAACCGACGATCAGGCGGTCATACGAAATGATCTTGATGCCTTTGTCCGCGGCTTTTTGCAGCACGTTGGTCAGGGTAGTACCGTCGATCGCTGCAATCACCAGCACCTTTGCACCCTTGGTGATCATGTTTTCGATCTGGGCCAACTGGTTGGGGATGTCGTCTTCTGCGTATTGCAGATCGGCTTTGTAGCCTTTGGCTGCCAAAGCGGCAACCATGCTGTTGCCGTCGCTGATCCAGCGGGTAGAGCTCTTGGTAGGCATGGCTACGCCGACCAGGCCTTTGTCTTGTGCTTGCGCTACGGTGGTGCCGAAGGCCAGACCCATTGCAAGGCTTGCTGCAAGTACCTTGAGGGTGGTTCTACGTGCTGTCATGGAATGTCTCCTGTGTTTAGTTGCTTCTGTCAGATACGACCTCGCCTTTTCGGCTCAGGCGGCAAATCTTACTTACCACATTGATTTATTTCCAATATAGTTTGAGGCTTATTCGATATGCAAATACAGATTGGTGCTAACCCTAAATGACGAATTACACCCATTGGTTCTTACGTGCAAGGCTCAAAACCAGGCAACTTTTGCTATTGGTCGCCTTAGCTGAAGAAGGCAATATCCACCGCGCCGCCCAGGTGCTGAACATGACGCAACCGGCCGCCTCCAAGCTGCTGAAGGACCTGGAAGACGTGCTGGGCGTCTCCTTGTTCGAGCGTTTGCCGCGCGGTATGCGCCCCACTTGGTACGGCGACACCATGATCCGGCATGCCCGCGCTGCACTGGCAAGCTTGAACCAGGCCCATGAAGAATTGCAAGCGGCCAAGAACGGGCAATTCGGGCAAGTGAATCTCGGCTCCATCACTGCACCCGGCTTGGCACTTCTCCCACCCACTGTGGCTGCCGTGAAGCAAGCGCACCCTAACTTGCAAATCACCATCCAGATTGAGCCGAGCAACGTACTGATTGAGAAGCTCAACCGCGGCAGCCTGGACATTCTGGTGGGTCGCTTGTCGCCTGAGCACGACAAGGCGGCACTACGCTACGAGATGGTGGCTGAAGAGCCGATCTGTGCGGTGGCTCGTCCGGGTCATCCGCTACTGACCGCCATCAAGCCGACGCTGGAAGATGTTTTCAAGTACGGATGGATCGTCCCGCCGGCTGGCAGCATGTTGCGGCACCGCTTTGACTTGATGATCCAGGAGCTGGGTTTGGAGCAGCCGTCCAACAGCGTGGAAACCAGTGCGCTGCTGTTCATCAGCAAAATGATGCAACAGAGCGATATGGTGAGTGTGATGGCAGTGGATGTGGCGCGCTACTACGCCAACCACGGGCTGATGTCGATCTTGCCGGTGGCCATGCCTTGCGAGATGGAACCATTCGGCTTCATTACCCGCCGGGACAGGTTGCTGTCTCCAGCGGCCGAAGTGGTGCTGCGCGCGTTGAAGTCATCTGCCATGACGGTGTATGGCAAGGCATTCAGCGTAGATCCGCTTCCTGCCTGAAAACCGACGACTGTTGACTTAGTTCCAGCCCGCGTCGACCTTGAATTCCTGGGCGGTGCACATGGCTCCGTCATCAGAAGCCAGGAACAAGACCATGCGGGCGACGTCGGAAGGCTTCAGCTTGTCCGGCAGGCATTGGTTGCGTTGGATGTCGGCTTCGCCTTCTGCGTTGAGCCACATCTTGATTTGGCGCTCCGTCATCACCCAGCCCGGCGACACCGTATTGATGCGGATGCGGTCTGCACCCAGTGTGTCCGCAAGGCCCCGCGTGAGCCCGTTCACGGAAGACTTGGCTACGGCATAGCAGGGGTAGCCGCTGCCTTTGGTTTGCCAGCCTGTGGAGCCGAGATTGACGATGGATCCCGCGCCCAAACGTTTCATGCCTGGCACCAGCGCCTGAATGGCGAAAAAGGCAGGGCGTTGGTTGACGGCCATGCGCTCATCCCAGTACTCGGGGGTGACAGATTCCAAGGTGTGCCGGTCATCGCGGGCGACGTTGTTCACCAGCACCGAGAAATCGCCAAGCGCTTGCGCAGCATCCGCAGTCGCGGCCTGAAGGGCGGCGATATCGCGTACGTCACAGGTGCGCCACCAAACTTTGGCACCGATGGTGTTTGCCAAGTGGTCGGCCAGTTGTCTGCTCTCAGTTTCCGCAACATCCACAAAGGCGATTTGAGCACCCTGTTCAGCAAATGCCGTCACGATAGCGGCGCCTATTCCTGTGCCACCACCAGTGATGAATACGTTTTTGCCCTCAAGGCTGGGATAGCGTGCAAGTTTTGTTTCTTGTGACATGTTTTTTCCGCTGGTTTGATAGCAATATAGATATATGAATCGTCTCTAAATTCATTTTCTATTATCACTGTGCATTGGTACCATGCCTGCTGTCAAGAACCGGAGGCATCCGCCTCCACGAATAAAGAGGCAAACCCATGAGTTCCGAAAAGCCCCCATTCCGCCGCAGCCAAGCATGGTTCGGCCGTCAAGACCGTGATGGTTTTGTGCATCGCAGCTGGATCAAAAATCAGGGCTACCCGCACGACCTTTTGGACGGCCGTCCCGTCATCGGCATCTGCAACACCTGGAGTGAACTGACGCCTTGTAACGGCCACTTCCGTGAATTGGCAGAATTTGTAAAGCGTGGTGTGTACGAGGCTGGCGGATTTCCGCTGGAATTTCCCGTCATGTCGCTAGGTGAGACCCAGCTGCGTCCCACCGCCATGCTGTTTCGCAACCTGGCATCGATGGATGTCGAAGAAAGTATCCGTGGCAACCCCATCGACGGCGTTGTGCTGTTGATGGGCTGCGACAAGACTACCCCGTCTCTGATGATGGGCGCGGCGAGTTGCGATCTGCCCACCATCGGCTTGTCCGGTGGCCCCATGTTGAACGGCAAGTTCCGTGGCAAAGATGTGGGTTCAGGCACCGGCGTGTGGCAAATGTCAGAAATGGTGCGTGCCGGCGAAATGACCATGGAAGAGTTCTCTTCCTGCGAGAGCGATATGCACCGCTCTAGCGGCACTTGCATGACCATGGGCACGGCCTCCACCATGGCCAGCATGGTCGAAGCCCTAGGCATGGCATTGCCCGAAAACGCCGCCATTCCGGCAGCCGACACCCGCCGCAAGCGTTTGGCCCAGCTCACCGGCCGCCGTATTGTCGAAATGGTGAAGCAGGACATCAAGATGTCCCAGATCCTTACCCGCCAAGCGTTTGAAAATGCGATCCGTACCAATGCGGCGATCGGTGGATCCACCAACGCCGTGATCCACCTGCTGGCGATAGCCGGCCGAATCGGTGTGGAATTGAAACTGGAAGATTTCGACAAGCTCGGTTCAGAAGTGAACAACATCCTGAACCTGCAGCCTTCCGGCAAATACCTGATGGAGGACTTCTGCTACGCCGGTGGCTTGCCTGCCGTCATGCGTGAAATCCTGCCGATGCTGCATGGCGACGCCCTGACCGTGAACGGCAAAACGATCCGCCAGAACGTCGAGAACGCGCCCTGCTACAACCGCGAAGTCATCAAGACCGTGGAAGACCCGTTCATGCCGGCTGCAGGCATTGCCGTGGTACGGGGAAACCTGGCGCCCAACGGCGCGGTCATCAAGCCCTCTGCCGCTTCCAAACATTTGTTGCAACATCGCGGCCCGGCGGTAGTGTTTGAATCCATCGAGGAGTTCCACGCCAAAATTGACGATCCTGATCTGGACATCGATGAAAACAGCGTCATGGTGCTCAAGAACTGTGGTCCCCGCGGTTACCCCGGCATGGCGGAAGTGGGCAATATGCCGCTGCCCCCCAAGGTACTCAAAAAAGGCATTACCGACATGGTCCGCATCTCGGATGCGCGCATGAGCGGAACTGCCTATGGCACCACGGTGCTGCATACCTC
Organism: Betaproteobacteria bacterium; assembly: GCA_009925925.1. Taxonomy (GTDB): domain Bacteria; phylum Pseudomonadota; class Gammaproteobacteria; order Burkholderiales; family Burkholderiaceae_C; genus Allorhodoferax. The sequence continues at coordinate 1,017 of RFQA01000057.1, read as the reverse complement.
TCCCGAAGCTGCCGCCGGCGGTCCTCTGGCGGTCGTGCAGAACGGTGACATCATTGAATTGAACGTGCCGGAACGCAAACTGCACTTGGAGATTTCTGACGAAGAGTTAGCTCGCCGTCTTGCCGCTTGGAAAGCGCCTGAGAAACCAAAACGCGGTTGGTACAAGCTCTACGTCGAGACGGTTCAACAAGCGCACTTGGGTGCCGATCTCGACTTTTTGGTGGGTGGAAGCGGCGCAGCCGTTCCGCGCGATTCCCACTAAATTGCCTACTGTTTAAAGCCTTTAAGGCCCATAGCGACGGAAATACCGTTGTTATGGGCCTTTTTCGTCGTTGCGAAGCATGCTATTTTTCGCCCCGTAAGCGCTTGTAGCAGCTGGATTTGGCCCCGATACAACCATAAGGAGACAGGCCATGAATATCAAAGACATGAAGATTTCAACGCGTCTGATGGCGGTGATGGGCAGCCTGACCGCATTGCTGCTCGCCGTTGTGGTGCTTGCAATCTCGCAGATGCAAGCCATGCGCAATGACACCACCGCTATCACCACCAATTGGTTGCCCAGTGTGGGCCTCGTAGGCGAGCTGAAAGCGGGCCTGGCAGATTTGCGGGCATGGGAAAGTCAGCACGTCCTCAACACCGACGAAGGCGCCATGGACCGCATAGAAAAGCTGGCTTCGCAAGCGGTGGCCACCGTAGAGGCCACACGGCAGGAATACGGCAAATTGGTTAATGAGCCCGACGAGAAAACCTTGTTTGATGCACTGGAAACCGACTGGAAAGCGTATCAAGCATTGCACGTGCAACTGATCGACATGTCGACCAAACGTGAAAAGTTTCCTGCTCGCAAATTGTTGGAGGGCGATGCGAAGACCTTGTTTGACAAAATCATTGTCACTACCAAGAAGATCTCCGAGTACAACCGGTCCGGTGCCACGTTCGCCAGTAGCAAAACGGAAAAGAGCTTCAATACAGCGCGTGCCTCCATGGTCACGGCACTGTTGCTTGGTGCAATTG
>RFQA01000056.1 GCA_009925925.1 Betaproteobacteria bacterium | reverse complement strand
CGTCTACCGCCCGGCCACTCGCCACATTGCGCCCTTCAGGCGCTGCGCCTACTGCCACGGGCGTGCCCGCTGGCAGGGGCTCAAAGCCGGAAAACATGGCATACGACTGGGCGGCGATGGCGGCTACTGCCACGTTGCAGGCTGCAATGATGATCAAGCCTTTGCGGGTACTGGCCTGTTTGCCGAGTTGGGCGCAGGCCTCCGGCACGGTCTGATTTTTTGCGAGGGCGTTTTGCACCCGTTGGCGGGTGGCGAGGTAGTAAAGCGCGTTGCCACCCAAGCCGGGCACTGCATAGGCCAAGCCCACCAAAGCTGCCAGCAAGCCCCACTGGGTGCCTTCCGAAAACTGGAACACCAGCTTGCCGATGCCGAACAACAACAGGGCCAATGCCACGATGCTGCCGCTGTACACCAGGGCTGCATGCCAGAGCTGGCGGAACATCAGCCAATTCAGGGTGTTGAGCGCAGCAGCCCAATTCCAACTCAGCCCAGGGCGGTCTGCCGCCTCGTACCGCGTAAAGCGGGGCAGGTAGTAGCCGTTGCTGATGTCACCGATGGCCGCACGGTAGAGCGCGGTAGTGGAGTGCTCGTCCGTGTTGTCCAGTGCGGTGGTGGGGGCGTTGGCCATGGCTTATTTTGGCATGCCTGTCTGGGCTTGTACTGCCTGGGCCACGGCCTGTCCGAGATCAATGACCGCCATGGCGTAGTAGCTGCTCCAGTTGTAGCGGGTGATGACGTAGAAGTTCTCGGTGCCTGCCACATAGGTCGGGGGCTCGGCCCCGTTTTGCAGCTCAATCAGGGCCAGCAGGCCGGGGTGGGCCTGGCCTGCGGCATCCAGCACCACACCTTTGTCTTGCATGGTGGGGGGGCTGAAGGTGGGCACGATGTCCGGCGCCATCAAGGCCGCCTGGTCCAGGCGTGCCATGTCGAATTGCACCGGGTAGTGGGTGGGCATGCCCCGTTGCCACTTGAAGGCCTGGAAATAATTGGCCACTGAGCCGATTACATCGGCCTGGCTGTGGAACAGGTCTACCCGGCTGTCCGCGTCAAAGTCGATACCGTACTTGGCCCAACTCGAGGGCATGAACTGGGGCCAGCCCATGGCGCCGGCGTAGCTGCCGCGCAGGGCCATGGGGTCGGTGCCGGTGCGTTGGGTGAGGCTGAGGTAGGCTTCGAGTTCGGTCAAAAAGTAGGCAGCCCGTGCAGCCTTGCGCGGGTGGGCGTCCGGAAAATCAAAACTCAGGGTGGTCAACGCGTCAATGACGCGGTAGTTGCCGAGCTGCTGACCGTAAATGGTCTCGACACCGATGATGCCGACGATGATGCTGGCTGGCACACCAGTCTGGGCTTCCGCGCGGGCCAGCGTCTCCTGGTTGGCGAGCCAGAATTTGACGCCTGCCTTGATGCGGATGGGCTCGACGAAGCGGCTGCGGTATAGGGCCCAGTTTTTTGGGGTGCCAACTGCAGGTGGCGTGATCGCCCGCACCACGGAAGGAACCATACGGGCCTTGGACAAGGTGGCGCGGACCCAGGCGGGGTCCAAGCTGCGGCGCTGGGCGATGTCGTCTGCCATGCGCATGACGTCTTCCCGCTCGCCGTAGGGTGTCCCTTCGGTAGCTGCTGCGGAGGCTTTGTTTGCGGCTTTGGATTTAGCGTGTTTTTTGCCGGTAGCGCCCATGGAATGAGCGCAAGCTGCTATCAAAACGAGAGTGAACAGGTTTTTTTTCAGAGACACAACAGAGTCTTGCAAAGGGTGGGTGCCGGTCATCCGGCACGTGCGGGCACATGGCTGGCAGTGTAGCCAGTCACAAGATGCGTCAAGTGCGCCCTTGTTATCACTGCAGGCGCTCTGGCGGTCCCGTGGTACAGCTCGCGCATGTTGGCGGCCGGCTTGCAGGAGCTGGCGCTCGAGCACTCCAAGGGCGACTTGCGCATCCGAAATCTGGCGCACGAGGCCGGTTGGCTGAATTCTTCCGGAGCACTGGATTTGGAATGGCATAACCAATGTGCCGAAGACGCTGAGGGGCCGACCGTCGTGCATCTGGAATACCGCGCCCGCCATGTGCCGGATTGGAAGGGCCTGACGCGCTTTGACTGGTCTGCAGCGCCGGCGGGCGAGGCAGCTACCGGTGTGCAACAACTGCTGCGCGGGGGCAAGCTCACCGGAACCGGTCACGCGGGCTTCGATGGCACTTTCAGTACCGAGATGCAGCTGCCTGAGCTGGGCATGGTGGCCAAAGGTGAAACTCTGCAGGTGACGCCCTCCGGCGGGCGCATGGAGCTTGGGAAAACAGCCTTGCGCTTTGACTGGGTGTTCGAGCGCATGGCATTGCGCGGCAATGGCAATGCCTTGGAGGCCAAACAAATTGCTCTGAGCCTGGACCTGAAGAACCGGACGGTCGGCACCGGCCGTGCGGCTTTGGAAATTGAAAGCATGAGTACCACTGACGTGACCCTGCAAGGCCTGCGCGTCAGCAGCGAAACGATCGAGCGCAGCGACCGGCTGGACTCCAAGGTGACCGAGTCGGTGCGCAGTGCGCAGCTTCTGGGGCAAAACCTCAAAGACCTGGTGCTGGAGGCCGAAGTCAAAGGCCTGCATACCGCCAGCGTGCAAACGCTGAGCAAAGTGTTCAGTGAAAGTTGCGGCCTGCAAAATGCAACGGCCGACGAGAAGCTGCAAATGCGCACTGCCCTGAAGAAGCTGCTGCTCGCCGGCTTCAGTGTGGGGATCCCGAAGCTGCAGGGCAGCGGCCATGAAGGCGGTCTGGATGGCAATCTGGTGCTGACCCTGGCCCCCGCGCAGGGCGACGAGGTGTTGCTCGCCAGCCAGCTCTCCAGCAGCGGACAAATCAACATCAAGGGCAAGCTCATGCCGCCTGAGCAAAAGGCATTCGCCTTGTCGACCGGGTACGTGAATGAAGTGTCTGATGGGGTGCAAGCCGGCTTTGAGTACGGCGGCGGCGTCCTGAAGGTCAGCGGCAAAACGCTGGATGGCGCCATGGTGCAACTGGGTCTCCAGAAGCTGGATGCCTGGATCAAAGCGTTCCTGGCGGGTGAGAGTTTGGCACTGCCCGAGGAGGAGCTGCCCGCAGTGGCGCCTTCAGAAGCGCCTGCGGCTTCCCCCGCCGCACCGGCCCCCTGAGCCCCTAGGCCTGGAGCCAGCGCAGGGTGTTCAGTTCGCGGCGCAAGTTGCGCAAATCCGCGGCGTTGCCCTTCTGTTTGGCATAGCGCCAGGCTTCCAAGCGCATGAGCCAATCGATAGCCTCCGGCGTGGCCCGCGCGTCATCCTGAAGCACGTTCGCCAGTGCACGTGGCGTCCCATCCTCCGGCACCGGCAGGCCCAGTGCACGCAGGCGCTGCCGTGCAGCTTGCAACAAGCGCAGCCAGGGGTCCTGGCGTTGCCGCTCCCACCAGTTCCAGCCAGCGCCCGCCAGGCTGGCAGTAACGATCAGGCCGATCAGCACGGTGCTCAGGTCCTGCCAATCCGGCGCGCTGAAGCCGATGTTGCGCAGCAAATCCATTTGCTTGGCCTGGCTGTAGTTCAGCACCCACTGGTTCCAACGGTTGTTGGTGGCTTCCCAGAGCGCGCGCAGGTTCACCGAGAAGCCGGGGCTCACGGTGTTGAGGGCTTGGGTAAACACATTGGGCTGGGGCTGCAGGCGGGTGTAGGTGCCAATGCCTACCCGGCCCGGCGAGACGGCCGATGTCGGGTCCACCCGCACCCAACCGCGGCCGGCCATCCAGACTTCGGCCCAGGCGTGGGCATCGCTTTGCCGCACGGTCCAGAAGCTATCCACGGTGTTGACTTGCCCACCTTGGTAACCGGTGACCACACGGGCAGGTACGTCCAGCGCGCGCATCAACAGTACAAAGCTGGAAGCAATATGTTCGCAAAAACCGGCCTTGCGGTCGAACCAGAACTCGTCGGCCGTGTGGGTGCCATAGACGCCCGGCTCCAGGGTGTATTCATAGCCCCCGGTGCGCAGCTTGTTCATCACCGCATCGACAAGCGTTTGCGCGCCGGCGGTCGCCAGTTCCGGCTGCCTGCGCAAGTCGGCGGCAAGCTGCAAGGTGCGGGGGTTGAAGCCCGGAGGCAGGTCCAGGTAGTCCTGCAGGCCCACCGCCAAGCGGCTGGGCCCGTGCCGGAAGTCGGGGTAGCTGGTGGCGCGGTAGCGCACCAGATCAGCAATCGGCTGGTCGGCTTGCCATTGCAGGTCGGGCCCCATGCTCACGCTGTAGCCCACGATTTCGGGCGCTTGTGGAGTGGCGTCCAACACCATGAGCCAAGGGCGGTTGTTGGCTGCCAGGGTGACTTGGTAGCGCACCGGGTTGCCGCGCACCGCGAGTTCGGGCTGCAGCTGGACGCGGGAGGGGAAAGCCGAGCGCAGGGGTTTCCATTCGCGTCCGTCAAAGGTGGAGAACACCGGGCCGCGGAAATACATCTGATCCTGAGGCGGCGGCTGGCCGTCAAACTTGATACGCATGGCAATGCTGTCGTCCAGCGCCAGGCTGGCAATCGTGCCTACCTGCATCTGGCCAGAGAGGCCGCTGCGCCCGCTCATGGCGTCGCCCGGCAAGCCCCACAGCGGAGCGATGCGGGGGAACAGCATGAACAGCGCCGCCATGATGGGGGCGCCGGCCAGTGCCATCCACCCTGCCATGCGCGCGGCCTGCATCAGGGGCGGGCGGCCCACCGGCATGTGGCTGTTGACCAGGGCAGTCAGCAGGCCCAGCAGGGCAATCACCATAGCCCCCGCAGTCGGCAGACTTTGCGAGAAAAAGAAATTGCTGAGCATGGTGAAAAAGCCCAGAAAGAAGATGACGAAGGCATCGCGCCTTGCCCGCATCTCCAGGGTTTTGAGTGCCAGCAGCACCACGATGAAGGTGACCCCGGCATCCCGCCCGAGCAGGGTGCGGTAGCTGAACCAGGTGCCCGCTGTGGCCAGCGCCAGCAAGGCCAATAACCACCAGCGTGAAGGCAGGGGGCGGCTGCCCCAAGCCAGCACGCCGCGCCACAGCAGCACGGCGCCTGCCATGGCGCTGCACCACCAGGGCAGGCGGCCCAGCTGCGGCAGGATGACCCAAGCAATCACTCCTAGCAAAAACAAGGTGTCGCGGGCCTCACGGGGCAGGGTTTGAAGGCGTTGCAGCATGGCGGCGGTCGGGGTTCGGTGGGCTCAGGCCAGCGCCAGGGCTTGCAAGCAGTTCTTCTGGTGGGCCGGGCCGCTATCGGGCGCCAGCTCGTGAGAGCCCAAACGCAAGCCGTAGCGCAGGCCACGGGTTTCGGCTTGCAGCACCCAGGCACAAAGGCGCGAGATGGCAAGTTCACGTGCACCCCCGGCAGCCCGGTTGCGGAGCTGGTTTTCCACCGCTCCTAAATCCAGCCACAGCTCCAGACGCTGGGCTTGCTGTGCGTCGCGGCTGACCAGTTCGTCGCTTTTGGCGGCCTTCTTCCAGACCACGAGTTTGAGCGGGTCGCCGCGGCGGTAGGCGCGCACGCCATCGAACTCGCCGGTGGTGTGGCGCTGCGCGGTTTGGGCGCCACCGCTGCGGGGTTCACCCGGTGGTAAGGGGGGCGGATTCAACTCCGGCGCGGGGTACACCAGCACCTTGGAGGCGGGGCGCCAGACGGTCCAGACCCGGAAGGTCCCTAGCGGAAAGCGGGTTTCTGCGGTCAGGGCGGGCAGCGGCTGCAAGCCGCGTGCCGTGGCGGGAAAGCTGATCTGCACCTTGGCGCTACCCTGTGGGCCCACGTCGGTCCAGCTCCAGTGTCCGCTGCCCAGAACAGCCAGGCCGATGCCGTAACGGTTGCGTTTGGACGGGTTGTTGAGTTGTATGCCCAATGGTACGCTGGCGCCCGCGAAATGTGCGTCAGGCGCTATCAAATGCATAGTGAGGCCGCTGAGCGTCCCGTGGCATACATGCACGCCAATGATGGCCGCCCCGGTCAGCATGAAGGTCAGCAGATAACCGAGATTGAGCTGGTAGTTGATGCTGGCCACCAGCAGCACCAGCAGCGTGAGCCCCAGCATGAAACCCGGCCGCGTGGGCAGGATGTACACATTGCGCTGGGTGAGCGTGGTGCTGTCCTTGAGCGGCAAGCGCGCCTGCCACCAGGCCTGAAAGCGCCGCCGAACGAGGGTGACGGGATTCCAAGTCAGAGCACCCGTGGATCCGGCCCCGCCGGTCCACCAGGTGCGCCCCCCTGGGGCGGAGGCGCCAAGGGCGCTTAGTGGGGGAGCCATCAGGGCAACGGAACCGCTTGCAACATTGCGCGCACCTGCTCCTCGGCACCGCGCCCCGCGTCACCGACCGGAATCAAGCGGTGCGCAATGGTTTGCGGCAGCACGGCCTGCACATCGTCGGGGGCCACGTAGTCACGACCACTGATCAAGGCTTGGGCTTTGGCAGCTCGCAACAGCGCAATGCCCGCGCGTGGCGACAGGCCTTGCAGGAACCAGCGGCCGCTGCGGGTTGCGGTGATCAGGTCTTGCACATAGTCCAGCAGCGGGTCGGCTGCATGCACGGCTTGCACTGCCTGCTGCAGGCGATCCAGCTCATCTCCCTGCAACAGGCTGGGCAGGTGATCCACCATGGCGCGGCGGTCCTCACCTGCGAGCAAGGCGCGCTCGGCTGCACGGTCCGGGTAGCCCAGGGAGATGCGCATCAGAAAGCGGTCCAGCTGGGATTCGGGTAGCGCGTAGGTGCCGAGCTGATCCAAGGGGTTTTGGGTGGCGATCACGAAGAAAGGGCGGGGCAGGGCGCGAGTTTCACCTTCCACGGTGACCTGCTTTTCCTCCATGGCTTCGAGCAAGGCGCTCTGGGTCTTGGGGCTGGCGCGGTTAATCTCGTCCGCCAGCAACACTTGGGCAAACAAAGGGCCGGGGTGGAAAACAAAGGCCTCTTTGCCGCGCTCGTACACCGACACGCCGGTCAGGTCACTGGGCATCAGGTCGGAGGTGAACTGCACCCGCGAGAACTGCAAGCCGAAGGTGCGCGACAGCGCGTGGGCCAAGGTGGTCTTACCCACGCCGGGTACGTCGTCAATCAGCAGGTGACCACCGGCCAAGAGGCAGGCCACGCAGTCGCGGATCTGATCGGGTTTGCCCACAATCACCGTGTTAAGCTGGTTAAGCAGGGATCTGAGTTTGTCTTGGATGTCCATACAGAGACCTTACCCGAAAATCAAAAAAGCCGAGACACAGGTGAAGAAGACCGGATACTTTACGCACCGCGATTGCCACTTGCACGAGATGGGCCGCGACCATCCGGAATGCCCTGAACGCCTCAGCGCGATCGATGACCGCTTGTTGGCCACCGGGGTACTGGATGCGCTGGATCGCCGCGAGCCGCCACTGGCGCCGCTGGCTGACTTGGAATTGGCCCACAGCCGCATGTACGTGGCCTCAGTCCGCGGACTCACCGACGCCTTGCGGGACGATGTTGCGGCGGGTGGCCCGACCCATGCCCAGGTGGACCCCGATACTTCCATGAATATCCACACATGGGATGCGGCTTTGCGCGCTGCAGGCGCCGCATTGGCCGCCACCGATGCGGTCATGGCCGGCGACCTGGAGAACGCCTTTTGCTCCGTGCGTCCGCCGGGGCACCATGCCTGCAAAAGCGAAGGTATGGGCTTTTGCATTTTCAACAATGTGGCAGTGGCTGCGCGATACGCGCTGGAGCGTCACGGGCTGCAGCGCGTTGCCATCGTGGACTTTGATGTGCACCACGGCAATGGCACCGAAAACATCGTCGCCGGCGACCAGCGCATATTGATGCTGGGTTTTTTCCAGCATCCGTTTTACCCCTATGGGGGCGCCCAGTCGCATGCCAGCAATCTGTTGAATGTGCCCGTGCCGGCCTATACCCGGGGCGATGCCATTCGGGACTTGGTGAAGGAACAATGGCTGCCGCGCCTGGAGGCGTATCGCCCGGAGATGATTTTTGTCAGCGCCGGCTTTGATGCCCATCGAGACGACGACCTCGGCCAGATGGGCTTGTTGGAAGACGACTATGCATGGATGACGCGGCAGATCAAGGTGGTGGCGGACCGGCATGCGCAGGGACGCATCGTTTCCTGCCTGGAGGGCGGGTATAACCTCGACGCCTTGGCGCGCAGCGTGGAAGCCCATGTGCGTGTGCTGGCAGATTTGTAATTGATATTTTGTGAAACCGATGGCTTCTTTGAAACACATTCCTGCGCCCCAGCCGATTGATGACTTTGCCGGCTGGCTGGATGCATTTACCCAAGCGACAGTTTTGCTGGAATTAGCGGCGTTGGGCGTGAGCGTGCTTGCCGCCTGGGGGCTGGTGGCCGCCTTGCGCAAAGCGCTGGGGCAGCAGGAAGAGAAATCGATCTGGTTCGGCCGGCGGGTGATCGACGGGGTTTTGTTCCCCTTGGTACTTTTGTGCCTGGGCTATGTGGCGCTGGAGCTGCTGAGCCACTTTGTAAACATCGCGGTATTCCGGGTCGTGATACCGGTGTTGATCTCGCTGGTAGTGATCCGGGTGGGCGTCAAGGTCTTACAGGCGACATTTGCGGAGTCGCGATGGATCAAGCCTTTGGAACAGACCATTTCATGGGTCGCCTGGATGGCCATGGTGCTGTGGGTGAGCGGCTTGTTGCCTGTCATTCTCAATGAGCTGGACCTGATCACCTGGAAGGTGGGCGGAACCACCCTGTCGGTGCGCAACATTCTCGAAGGCATGGTGACCGCGGGCGCGGTGCTCATCATCACGCTGTGGATATCGGCCGGCATTGAATCCCGCTTGCTCCGCTCAGCCACCGGCGGCGAACTCTCGCTGCGCAAGGCGGCCAGCAATGCCGTTCGCGCGGTGCTGATGTTCGTGGGTTTGATGATGGCGCTCTCAGCCGTGGGCATTGATCTCACCGCTCTCTCGGTGCTGGGGGGTGCCGTGGGCGTGGGTATCGGTCTGGGCTTGCAGAAGCTGGCGGCCAACTATGTATCGGGCTTTGTGATTCTGACGGAGCGCAGCATGCGCATTGGTGATGTGGTGCGGGTCGACGGGTTTGAGGGGCAGATCACCCAGATCAACGCCCGCTACACCGTGGTGCGCAGCCAGACCGGGCGCGAGTCCATCGTGCCGAATGAAATGCTGATTACCCAGCGCGTGGAAAACCTCTCACTGGCGGACCCCAAGGTGAACCAGAGTGTGTCGGTGACCGTGGGTTATGACAGCGAAGTGGAGCAGGTTATGGCCTTGCTGCTGGAGGCCGCATTGAGCCAGGCGCGTGTGTTGCGTGAGCCTGCGCCGGCGGTGCAATTGGCCAACTTCGGGGCAGATGGGCTGGAGTTTTCTGTGGCTTACTGGATTGACGATCTGGAAAACGGGCAAGGCAATCTGCGTTCGGAAATCAACCTCGCCATTCTCAAGACCCTGCGCGAGCACGGCATTGACATTCCTTACCCCCAAAGGGTCGTGCACACCAAGGTGCATTGACGGTTTCTGAGTCCCCGCCCTAAAAGTTCGCGGGACAAGTCTGCACAGACCGGCGAGCCCCGCTATAATCGCAAAAAAGCACGGTCGTTCTATTTTATCTATTTCGGCTTGCCGGTTCCCTCATTTCGCAGGGAGCAGGCAGTCCGGCATAGAATCTGATGATTGACGTGCACGTCAACCAAAACGACCAAATTTCTAACTATCTGGAGTCGCAGCAATGAAAGTCCTGGTACCCGTCAAACGTGTGGTGGACTACAACGTGAAGGTTCGTGTCAAGTCGGACAACACGGGTGTAGACATCGCCAACGTCAAGATGAGCATGAATCCTTTTGACGAGATCGCCGTGGAAGAAGCCGTGCGCCTCAAGGAAAAGGGCGTGGTCACTGAAGTGATCGCCGTGTCCTGCGGCGTGGCCCAGTGCCAGGAAACCCTGCGTACCGCCATGGCCATTGGTGCCGACCGCGGCATCCTGGTGGAAACGTCTGAGGAGCTGCAACCCTTGGCCGTGGCCAAATTGCTCAAGGCGCTGGTCGATAAAGAGCAGCCCGGCTTGGTGATTCTGGGTAAGCAAGCGATTGACGACGATTGCAACCAGACCGGCCAGATGCTGGCAGCCCTGGCTGATTTGCCCCAAGCGACGTTTGCCTCCAAGGTGGAAGTGGTGGACGGCAAGGCCCACGTGACCCGCGAAGTGGACGGCGGCCTGGAGACTCTGGCCGTGACCCTGCCGGCCATCATCACCACCGACTTGCGTCTGAACGAGCCCCGCTATGTAACCTTGCCCAACATCATGAAGGCCAAGAAGAAGCAGCTCGATACCTTCAAGCCTGAAGACCTCGGCGTGAACGTGGCGCCCCGCATCAAGACCCTGAGCGTGGCTGAGCCTGCCAAGCGCAGCGCCGGTATCAAGGTGCCCGATGTGGCGACCCTGGTGGACAAACTGAAGAATGTTGCAAAGGTAATCTGATCATGACCGCTCTTGTTATCGCCGAACACGACAACGCATCCATCAAGGGTGCCACCCTGAATACCGTAACTGCTGCCGCTCAAGCGGGTGGCGATGTGCACGTGCTGGTGGCTGGCAGCAATGCGGGTGCCGCTGCTGCAGCCGCTGCACAAATCGCCGGTGTGTCCAAAGTGATCCATGCCGACAGCGCAGCGTTCGAACATGGTTTGGCCGAGAACGTGGCAGCGCAAGTGCTGGCCATCGCCGGTGCTTACAGCCACATCGTTTTCCCAGCCACTGCCTCCGGCAAAAACATCGCCCCCCGTGTGGCAGCCAAGCTGGATGTGGGCCAAGTGTCTGACATCACCAAGGTGGTGAGCGCCGACACTTTCGAGCGCCCCATTTATGCAGGCAACGCTATCGCCACCGTGCAGGCTACTGATGCTGTGAAAGTGCTGACCGTGCGCACCACCGGTTTCGACCCCGCAGCGGCCACGGGTGGCAGTGCAGCGGTAGAGACCGCGACAGCCGCAGCCACCAGCGCGGCAGTGACTTTTGTGGGTTCCGAGATCGCCAAAAACGACCGCCCTGAGCTGACAGCCGCCAAGATCATCGTGTCCGGCGGACGCGCTTTGGGTTCTTCCGAGAAGTTCGCCGAAGTCATGACCCCGCTGGCTGACAAGCTTGGCGCAGCATTGGGTGCATCCCGCGCCGCGGTGGACGCGGGTTACGCGCCCAACGACTGGCAAGTGGGCCAGACCGGCAAGATCGTGGCCCCCCAGCTGTATGTGGCTTGCGGTATCAGCGGTGCCATCCAGCACTTGGCCGGCATGAAGGATTCCAAGGTCATCGTGGCCATCAACAAGGACCCTGAAGCCCCCATTTTCAGCGTGGCGGATTTCGGCCTGGAAGCCGACCTCTTCACTGCGGTGCCGGAACTGATTGCGGCACTCTGATGCCGGTCTGACAAAGGGGCATCGCGCGCGGTGCCCTTTTTTTTGGTCCAGCCCGTTACCTACCCTGTCTGTAACCCCCACAATAATTGGAGACTCACCATGAGTTACGTCGCCCCCGTCAAGGACATGCTGTTCAACATCCAGCACCTGGCTAACCTCGAACAGATCGCCCAATTGCCCGGCTTTGAAGATGCCGGCCTCGATACGGCCCAAGCTGTGTTGGAGGAGTCCGCCAAGTTCACCGAAGGCGTGCTGGCGCCCTTGAACTGGGAAGGCGACAAGAATCCCTCCAGCCTGAAAGACGGCGTAGTCACCGCCACTCCGGGTTTCAAGGACGCGTTCAAGCAGTTCACCGACGGTGGCTGGCAAGGCCTGCAGCACCCTACCGACTTCGGCGGCCAAGGGTTGCCCAAGACGATTGGTGCCGCCTGCGGCGAAATGGTCAACAGCGCCAACATGAGCTTTGCCTTGTGCCCTCTGTTGTCCGACGGTGCCATTGAGGCTTTGCTGACGGCCGGCTCTGACGAGCTCAAGGCCACCTACCTGGAAAACCTGGTGAGCGGTAAATGGACCGGCACCATGAACCTGACCGAGCCACAGGCCGGTTCTGATTTGGCCCTGGTGCGCAGCCGCGCTGAGCCCCAGTCGGACGGTACCTACAAGGTCTTCGGTACCAAAATCTTTATCACCTGGGGTGAGCACGATATGGCCGAAAACATCGTCCACTTGGTGCTGGCCCGCGTGAGCGGCGCACCCGAAGGCGTCAAAGGCATCAGCCTGTTTGTGGTGCCCAAATTCATGGTGAACAAAGACGGCTCTCTGGGCGCGCGCAACGATGTGCATTGCGTCTCCATCGAGCACAAGATGGGCATCAAGGCGAGCCCGACTGCGGTGCTGCAGTACGGCGACAACGGTGGTGCCATCGGGTACCTCGTCGGCCAGGAAAACCGGGGGCTGGAGTACATGTTCATCATGATGAACGCTGCCCGCTACGGCGTGGGTGTGCAGGGCATTGCGATTGCCGAGCGCGCCTACCAGAAGGCAGTGCAGTTCTCCAAAGACCGTGTGCAAAGCCGCCCTGTGGATGGCTCTACACCCGGCAGCGCCCCCATCATTCACCACCCTGATGTGCGCCGCATGTTGATGACCATGCGCGCTTACACCGAAGGTTGCCGTGCCCTGGCCAGTGTGGCTGCCAGCGCCTACGACGCAGCGCACCACCACACTGACGCCGAAGCCCGCAAGCAGAACCAGGCTTTCTACGAGTTCATGGTGCCGCTGGTTAAAGGCTACAGCACCGAGATGAGTCTGGAAGTTACCTCTTTGGGTGTGCAAGTGCACGGCGGCATGGGTTTCATCGAAGAAACCGGCGCGGCCCAGTACTACCGCGATGCCAAGATCCTCACCATTTACGAGGGCACCACTGCCATTCAGGCCAATGATCTGGTGGGGCGCAAGACCTCCCGCGATGGTGGCCAGATTGCCAAGGGCATTGCAGGCCAAGTGGAAGCGACTGAAGCCGATTTGCTGGCCAGTGGCTCCGCTCATGCGTTGGCGGTTGCCAAGCGCCTGAACGCAGCACGTTTGGCATTCATCGACGTGGTCGAATTCGTGGCGGGTAACACCAAGGCCAGTCCGAACGCGGTGTTCGCCGGCAGCGTGCCTTACCTGATGCTCGCAGGCAACTTGATGGCCGGCTGGCAACTGGCCCGATCGCTGCTCGTCGCCGAAAAGGCCATTGCCTCCGGAGATGATGTGGCCTTCATGCAGGCCAAGATCACCACCGCACGCTTCTATGCCGACCACTTGTTGAGCAAGACCGGTGGCCTGCGCGACAGCATTGTGGAAGGTGCCGACAGCGTCACCGCCTTGCCGCTCGACGCTTTCTGACGGGCTGGCCTGCAATGCTGGCGACGTTGACGCTATAGATTTGGTAGCTGCTCGCGCATATTTTGCCGGCACTACCGGTCGATTTCTTCCATAAATAGTACCCGAGGAGACTCCATGTCCAAACTGCCTGCGCCGCTGGATAGGCTGCCATTTCCGGTAATCGGCTCGCCGCTTTTCATTATCAGCAACCCGAAGCTGGTGATTGCCCAATGCATTGCGGGCGTGGTGGGTTCCATGCCGGCGCTCAATGCGCGTCCGGCTGAGTTGCTGGAGGACTGGCTGAAGGAAATCACCGAGGCTTTAGCGGCTCACAATGCGGCACACCCCGACAAGCCTGCCGCACCATTTGCCATCAACCAGATCGTGCACAAGAGCAACGACCGCCTGGAGCACGACATGGCCCTATGCGTGAAGTACAAGGTGCCCATCATCATCACCTCGCTGGGCGCGCGCGAAGACATCAATGCCGCAGCCCACTCCTATGGCGGTGTGGTGTTGCACGACATCATCAACAACAAGCACGCGCACAAAGCCATTGAAAAAGGCGCGGACGGCCTGATCGCCGTGGCCGCAGGTGCGGGTGGCCATGCGGGTGTGAAAAGCCCGTTTGCCTTGGTGCAGGAAATCCGCCAATGGTTCGATGGACCTGTGGCTTTGTCCGGCTCCATTGCCACCGGTGCCTCGGTGCTGGCGGCGCAAGCCATGGGGGCCGACTTTGCCTACATCGGCTCGGCCTTTATTGCGACCGAAGAAGCCCGCGCTGCGCAGGAATACAAACAGGCCATCGTGGACAACAACTCGGACGAGATTGTTTACAGCAACCTCTTTACCGGTGTGCACGGCAACTACCTGGCGCCCAGCATCCGCGCGGCGGGCCTGGACCCTGCCAATCTGCCGGAGAGCGACCCGAGCAAGATGAACTTTGGTGGCGCATCGGCCAAAGCGTGGAAAGACATCTGGGGCTGCGGACAGGGCATCGGCGCCGTCGACAAAATTCAACCTGCAGGTGTATATGTGGCCCAGCTCAAGCGCGAATACGCCGCCGCCAAGGCAGAGCTGCTGGCGCGCAATTACGCCTGATTTTTAAAGCATTTAGCCCGCTAGCGCCCGCGCTATCTGCGCGAGGCGCTATTTTTTTGATAGTGCGGAACATCGGGACTAGAAATGCCCCATGACGCTCAGGCTTGCAGACGCAGCTCGGGCTCGTTGTCTGCCATGAGCCGGTTCAATGCGCGTTCCACGATAGGCGCCTGATCCAGCATCTGCAGCTCCTGGCGGCGCAGCATGGCAGCAACTTCCCGCTCGGACAGCACGAAGGCGTCAAAGCCTTCTCGGTTGGTGAACAAAAAGCGCGTGCGCATCGGGCTGACCCAGCTCAGGCGGCAGCGGAAGGGCGGAGTGTCAGGAGACACCTTTTCAAACCACACGCCGCGGGTCAGCAACTGCGCGTTGGCATCGAACTCATCCATCTGACTCTGGTCCTGCTCGGCCAGCTTGATGGCGCGCCGCTCATCCAGCGCCTGCATGGCTTCTTCGCCCGCACTTTCCTCAAGCGCTGCTCCTTGGGTGTCAAGTGGGGCTGCTGCTTTCATACGGATGGCCAACATGTGAGTGGCAATCAAGCGGCGTGTGAAGTTGCCACGGTCTTCGCCTTCCCAGTGGATGCTGTCCAGCTCCGTGTTCAGGGTACGGACCAGCTCCGGCAGCAGGGCGACGAGTTTCTGCCTCTCCTCGCTGGTGGTTTTGGGCTGCGTGCTCCAGATCAGTTGGTCCATGATGTCCAGCGTATGGTTCCAGTGGCCCGCATGGCTGTCTTCGGTCATCCAAGCCAAAGCAATCACCTGCCGCCACTGCATGGCCAGGAAAGGCTTGAGAAAGGGCGCCAGTGGCAAATGGGCCGGCAGCGCGGTAATGCGTGCATGCACGATCTCGTCGGCATGGGCCAGCGCTGCGTTGAGCTGTTCCTGGTTGTTCTCTTTCTGGGTGACGGGCTCAATGTGTATATCCACCTGTTGCTCGCACTCGAACAGGAATTCGGTGAACTCCGCCAGCAGCACTGAAAAGAGTTCCAAGTCGTCATCAAACTCGAGCAAGACCCGGTGTACGGTGCTTTCAATCCGCAGGTAGAGGGGATCCTGTTCGCCTTTTTCAGGTGTCCAAGTGACAGAGGCCGAGGCCAAGGTGTCCACCAGTTTGCGGGCCGGGTGCTCCGTACTCAAGAAGAAGTCGCGGTCCATCATGGCGGCGCGCAGCACCGGAATCTGCAATCGCCCGATGATGACTTTGAGCTCTGCCGGAATAGCCCCGTCCGCAAACACGTAGTCAAAGACCTCGGCCAGTGCGTCCACGGTGCCGCGGTCCAGCTCTTGGGCGTCTTGAAAGGCGGGTTGAGCCCGGAGTTGACGCAACACGTTGCGGTGCGGAGCTGGTTCGCCTTCAGGCTGGTCGTTCTGCAGAAACTGGAACTGCGAGCCACGTCCTGCGCCTGCTTGCATGGCACCCAGGTATTGCAGCAACGCGGGGTCCGCCGGAATGGCGATACTCGAACCATGACCCGGTCCATCGCCGTCCTCGCCGGACATTTCAAACCCTTCCGCGCCGGCCGCAGGGGCGCGGCCTACACCCAGGCGATGCAAAAAGTTGCGTACTTGTTGGACGATCTGTTGTCCTGTGGGCGCCAACGCGGCCCAAGCTGGGCGGTTGCCGGAATTTGTAGTGACAACGGCTCCAGCCCCGGACCCGGCCGTTGGGCCGGCTGCGACTGGACTGCCTTGTACTTGTGTTCCGGTCTGAGTTGCCTGATGGGCCGCTCCCAAGGGTGCAGGCGAAGACAAAGGGGCTAAATTGGAAGGTGAACTTGGCGCCTTGCGGATGCGGTGCACGGTAGTGGCTTGCACACCCGCCTGGGTCAGCATGGAGTTCAGGTCGGCGTACAGCGGCGCGAGGTCGATGAAGTGACCCGGCTCCAGCGCGTCAACCAGATGCTCCGTGACCTGTGGATCCAACGCGCTCGTCTCCCATCCCAGCATGAATCCTTTGAGAAGTACCAAGGGGCGGAACGGGTTCTCGGACAAGGACACGGTTTCATTCCCGACCAAGGCAGCCAGCTTGGTGCTCAGCGCGGTCAAAAGGGGTTCAAACCGGTTGTTAAAGCGCTGAGCCACCCGGTCCAGCAACAAGATGCGGTGGACTTCATCCACATCAATGAGGCTGAGCGACATGCCGTCCAGAGTTTGACCTTGCGCCTGCACGGGGGCGGAAAGCTGGGACATGCCCGGCCACACCTGGGCGATGTCTTCATACAAAGACCGTTGCAACTCAAGGCGGTAGTTCTTGAGGAAACGCTCGGACTGGCGGTCCAGCAGCATGGAGGCAGCACGCAGGTTCTGCCCGTGCATCATGGGCACTTTGCCGTCTGCCAAGTCCAGCAGATGTCCGCGCAAGTGTTTGATTTGCTCTGTGTCGCGTTCTTCAAAATAGCCCAGCGTTTTGCCAACCATGGCGCGCACCAGACGTTGCGCCCGGGCGCGTGTCTCGGGCGTGCTGTTGCCGGCATGTAATGACTGGAAGGCGCTCATGAACCAACGTTGGCGTGGCGGCGGATCGGTCCGTCGCACACATTTATCTGGGATTTATCTGAGCGGGAATGATCGCACGGACCCGGTGCGCAGGGCAGGGGTCCACAGTCGGATTGAGCTCCTCTGGGCCTGCTGGATGATGGTTTCTGGTAACGAGTTGTAAACGCCTACCGCTTTGCGGAAAAGCTCAGCCGGCTGGGAACCAGGTGACTGCGTCGCCTTCCTTCCATGCCGCCACTTTGTGCATGCAGCGTTCAAAGGTGTCTGACGCCTCAAAGGCCTGCAACCAGTGTTGCAAGGTGGCCCAGGGTTGTGCGGAAAACCAGTCTGCATCGGTATGGGCGAATTGCCGAACGAAGGGAGCAATGGCAGCATCTGCCAAGCCCCAATGCGGTCCATGCAAGTAGTTTTGCACGCACAGCACCTCATTGATTGCTACTAAAAATATAGCGCCTTGCGCACGATTTTCGTGCCCGTCAGGCAGATTGAAGCGATGCGGGTATTTGTAGCGGTCCAGGTGTTGTTTGAACTCCCCATCGCAGCGGGCGATGAGATTTAGGCTGCGCGCCAGTGCGTCCTCAGTGGAGGGCAGCCACGCCAAGGGGTCATGGTCACGCAATACCTTGAGCATGATGTTCAGGCTCTGGTCTATGACTTCGCCCCCTGCCAACACCATGACAGGTACGGTACCTTTAGGGGACGCGGCCAGCAAGGCTCCAGGCTTGTCCTTGAGCACCACCTCCCTCAACTGGACGCGCGTGCCGCTGGCCAACAAGGCCAAGCGAGCGCGCATGGCGTAGGGGCAGCGGCGGAAAGAATATAGAACCGGCTCAGTCATGGCTTCATGCCGGCAGCGTCAGTCCGCGTGGGGCATGACTGCGCCTATGTGCACCTGCTGTCGTGCCTTGGCCAGTTCCCATTGGCGCTGGCGCTCGCGTGCGCTGGCCTTTTGCGTATCCGTGGTGTGGCTGTGGCAGCGAGGGCAGCTGACGCCGGCTTCATAGAGCGGAGAATCGGTGGCGCCTGCCTCCAGAGGGTAGCGGCACGAACGGCACAGGCCATGCGGCCCCGGAACCAGCCCATGTCCCACCGAGACACGCTCGTCAAACACAAAGCACTCGCCTTGCCAGAGGCTTTGTTCCGGGGGAATGGTCTCCAAATATTTGAGGATGCCGCCTTCAAGGTGATAGACCTCGTCATAGCCTTGTTCACGCATATAGGCAGTGGACTTTTCACAGCGGATGCCCCCCGTGCAAAACATGGCCACTTTGGGCTTCTTGCTGGAGCGTCCCAGCAGCTCGGATTGCTCGACCCACGCAGGCAATTCAGCAAAGCTCTTGATGCGAGGATCAATGGCGCCCCTAAAGGTGCCAATCTCCACCTCGTAGTCGTTGCGGGTGTCTACCACCACGACATCGGGGTCCGATATCAGGGCGTTCCAGTCTTGTGGTTTTACGTAGGTGCCGGCCATTTTGGTCGGGCTGATGCCCGGCACCTGCATGGTGACAATCTCTTTTTTCAAGCGCACTTTCATCCGGTAAAAGGGCGCTTTTTCGGAGAAAGATTCCTTGTGCTGCAGATCGGCCAGCCGTGGGTCCGCACGCAGGTAAGCCAAGACGGCATGGACATCGTCCGGCATGCCTGCAATCGTGCTGTTGATGCCTTCGCGGGCCAGCAGAATCATGCCTTTGACCTTGCGGCTTTCACAAAACGCCAGCAGGGGCGCCTTGCGCTCGGCGTAGTCCGGCAGGTCAACAAACTTGTAAAAAGCGGCGGTCAGGTAAACAGGTTGGGACATGTCGTCATTGTGCCTTCAGAGGCGATCTCACCATAACAAAAGCCGCCGGACTGGGGAGTGCCGGCGGCTTTTGTTATGGTGAGATCGCCTCTGAAGGCACAATGACGACATGTCCC
>RFQA01000055.1 GCA_009925925.1 Betaproteobacteria bacterium | reverse complement strand
GCATACGCCAGCAAAATTCCGAGGAAGGTTCCCACCAGTGCGGATCCGATCATGCCCCCGAGTACTGCTGGTGGCTGGCCCACCGAGCCCATGGTATTCACAACCCCCAACACTGCCGCAACAATCCCGAACGCGGGAAGCCCGCCCGCAATGCGCTGAATGGCCGCGACCGCCGCATGCGCCTCCACATGGTGCGCCTCAATGGCACCGTCCATGATATTTTCGATCTCGTGGGCATTCAGGTTGCCCGACACCATCATGCGCAAGTAGTCGGTAACGAACTCCACAACGTGGTGGTCAGAGCCCACATTGGGGTGTTTCTTGAAAATCTCTGATTGCTCGGGCTCTTCAACGTCCTTTTCGATGGCCATCAGGCCTTCCTTGCGGGCCTTTTGGAGGAGGTCGAACAGGAGTGCCATCAGCTCCATGTACCGAGCCTTGGTGTATTTGCTGCCTTTGAAGCATGACGCCAAACCTTTGATAGTGGCCTTGATGACCTTCATCTGGTTGTTGGCCACAAACGCGCCCACCGTCGCGCCGCCAATCGTGATCAACTCAAACGGCAATGCCTTGAGCACGACGCTGATGTTGCCCCCGTGAATAATGAACACACCAAACACGCAGGCGATGCAAATAAGCCATCCGACGATTACAAACATTTCAAATTCCTAGTCTGGAGCAAGTGGTAGCAGTGGGGCCGGAATGCGGACTCAGCCTATGGAGCGAGGCGATGGACGCACCTCAGCAATGCGGAGATACACAGCGCCCTGGTGCTGGGCGGTCAATCTGTGTCAGTAGGTAGATATTGAGGCCGTCAGGGCAAGCCCAGCCTTGAGGGACGAATCAAGCTCCAAGACCACTCAAGTGGTTCTTGAAATTGATCTCAGGAAAGCGTCTTTGGAGGCCGAAGGAGTCCAGCCAAAACCGGCGCTTGGCTTGCAACCAGGAGAGTGCCGATGGCGTGTGGAGGACGAAATAGGGGCAGTTTTACGGGTTCACTGCCAATGACTGCAGCAACATCGGTAACCGTGCCGGCATGGGCATGAGAAGCGGCATCAGCTTCCCCCGCTTTATGGGCTGTTTGATCTACATGGTGCTGATAAAACGCATGTAGCTCATTTGGCCCTTGGCGGCTGTCTTCCCGCGCGTGCTGCACCAAACTCAATGAGCTAAGGACAGCCAGTGACTGCCAAAAGATCACAGCCAGTAGGAAAAGAGCGCGGTATTTCCCAGACATCGTGGAAATTCTAGCTTCAATTCCTCTATTGCCCGAACTATCAGTTGGCAGGCTTCCCGCATTGGCTACAGAACCGTGTCCCGGCCATCAGTGTGGCTGCACACTGAGTGCAACGAGTTGGTTGCGTGGGCTTCCCGCAGGACTGGCAGAACTTGGCATCCGATGCATTCAATGTGTTACATGCGCCGCAGGCGATGCCACCAAGGCTCGTGGGCCTGTTCCCATACGCGTCGCCATGTCCACCGTGTGGTGGTGCGTGGTGGTCTGCGCGGTGGTGGCCGTGATCACCACCGTGTCCGCGTCCATGTCCACCGCCATGTTTGCCAAATAAGTTGTCAAAAAGACTCATTTCTCTAACTCCAGTATTGATATGGACTGAACTTTTCCAGTTGTTATGGGTAATCCAAATTTCATTTGCGTAGCAAGCGCAGCCCGTTGCCAACCACCAGCAAGCTCGCGCCTACGTCCGCAAAAACTGCCATCCACATCGTGCCTGCCCCCGTGAGGGTCAGGACCAGAAATACGGCTTTGATACCGAGCGCCAGAACAATGTTCTGGACCAACAGCGCATGGGTGCTACGGGACAGGCGCACAAAACGGGGGAGTTTGCGCAAGTCGTCGTCCATCAGGGCCACATCGGCGGTCTCGATGGCAGTGCCCGTACCAGCGGCCCCCATGGCAAACCCGATGTCTGCCCGAGCCAGGGCGGGTGCATCGTTGATGCCATCTCCCACCATGCCGACCGCACCACCTTGACCGAGCATGCTTTCGATCACTTTGAGCTTGTCTTCGGGCAGCAGATCGCCTCTTGCTTCGTCAATGCCGACTTGGCTGGCAATCGCCTTAGCTGTGTGGGCGTTGTCGCCGGTCAACATGACCGTCCTGATACCCAAGTCATGCAGCTCAGCGATGGCTTGGCGACTACTGTCCTTGACCGTGTCCGCCACGGCAAACATGCCATGTACCTCTTGGTCGTCGGCCAGCAGAATCACGGTCTTGCCTTGCTCCTCCAGCGCAGACAAACGGGCTTCCAATGCATCCGAGCAGCGGCCTTGTTCGTGGATGAGACGGTGATTGCCCAAGTAGAAGAGCTTTCCATCTATGGATCCCTTGGTGCCGCGTCCTGGCAACGCTTCGAATCCTTCGACATTGCGCAGAGCAAAGCTGTCGCGCTTGGCTGCTTCTGTGATCGCTTTGGATACTGGATGATCTGAGCGGCCTGCCAAACTTGCTGCAAGACTGCGTAATTCCGTCTCATTCATAGCGCTGAGCGCCACAAAGTCAGTTTGCGCGGGCTTGCCATGAGTAATGGTGCCTGTCTTGTCGAGGGCAATGCTCTTGAGCTTGCGGCCATCCTCAAGGTAGACACCTCCTTTGACCAGGATGCCCTGGCGTGCCGCGGCAGCCAGTCCACTGACGATCGTGACCGGGGTAGAGATCACCAAAGCACAAGGGCAGGCAATCACCAGCAGTACGAGCGCCTTGTAAATCCATGCAAACCAAACTCCACCCAGCAGGAGCGGCGGCAAGATAGCCACTGCCAAGGCAATGGCAAACACCACCGGGGTATAGACCCGGGCGAATTGGTCCACAAAGCGTTGTGTCGGTGCACGCGCGCCCTGGGCTTCCTCCACTGCATGGATGATGCGCGCCAGCGTGCTGTCGTTGGCGGCGGCGGTTACCGTGTACTCAAACGAACCAGACTCGTTGATGGTGCCGGCAAACACCTGGTCGCCTTCGGTTTTTTCAACGGGAAGGCTTTCCCCGGTAATAGGTGCCTGATTGATAGTCGAACGGCCACTGACGATTTTTCCATCCAGCGCAATGCGTTCGCCTGGTTTGACGCGGATGCGTGCGTCTACGGCGACAGTTTTGGCGGCCACATCTTGCCAAGAACCATCGGCTTGCAACACAGTTGCACGCTCCGGCGTCAGCTGCATCAGGCCGCGAATGGCATTGCGAGCCCGGTCCAGCGACTTGGCCTCGATCAACTCGGCAATGGTGAACAGCACCATCACCATGGCCGCTTCGGGCCACTGCCCCAGTAAGAGTGCGCCAGTGACGGCGATGCTCATCAATGCATTGATGTTGAGATTCCCATTGCGAATGGCAATCCAGCCTTTCTTGTAGGTGGTGATACCGCATGCGAAGACGGCAACCAACGCCAGAACAGCGGCCATCCAGGCGGGCAAGCCAGACCACTCCACGGCCTCTGAAGCAATTGCGGCCACTGCTGCCAGTGCCAAAGGCCACCAAGGCTTGGATGGTTCCGGTGTGGGCTCTTCCAGGGACGTCTTGTCCGAGGCAACTTCTGGGGTAAAGCCTAGGGAGCGCACTGCGGCGAGGATGGGCTCTAGCTCTTTGGGGGCGTGGGTCACCGTCAAGACCCGCTGCATCAGGTTGAATTCCAGACCGCTTACCCCGGCCATGCCGCCCAACTTCTTGCGCAGGAGCCCCTCCTCGGTGGGGCAGTCCATTTGCATGATGCGAATTGGTGTCTGAACACCCGCATCACTGATCGCAGGTTGTGTCAGCGGAACCAATGGCTGGGTAGCGGATGCCTCACTGCCGCAGCAATCGGTCGCACAAGAACTTGCTTTGGCTGGCTCTTCCAATTTGACTGGTATGACGGAGCAACAAGCGTCACCGTCATGGGAATGTGTGTGCCCGTGGCCATGATCGTCCTTGTGGTCGTGGCCGTGGTCATGTGAATCATGCTTGTGGGAGGCGGACATAGGGGCTTTCCATTGAATATGCCCAAATTACACAACCTGAAGTTACTATAGAGTCAAGACATTTCTGGAGTCCTTGATGAAAATCGGTGAATTGGCCCAAGTGGCGCAGTGCACGGTGGAAACGGTGCGCTATTACGAAAAAGCAGGACTGCTTCCAGAGCCGGCGCGTACATCGGGGAATTTCCGGGTATACGGGCCCGAGCATGTCGAGCGTCTGCGTTTCATACGCAATTGCCGCGCACTGGACATGAGCCAGGAAGAGATCCATACCTTGCTGAATCTGGCAGACCAACCTGCAGATGGTTGCGGTGCCATCAATGCTGTCTTTGATCAACACATTGCACACGTGAATGAACGCATCCGTGAGCTCACCCATCTTAAAAAGCAATTGGGCGCGCTTCGACAGCGGTGTGTTTCGGAGCAGGCGGTCGATGCCTGCGGAATCATGCAAGGTCTGGCCTCTATGGAAACCGAGGCCAAAGCCGAACGTCACACCCATCTAGGCTGAGCAGGCAACTTCCAAGTAAACGCAGATCACCTACATCCGAGAATATACAAATGAGCTCTCTTCACCGTGCCGCGTTACCCGCCTTGGGTGCTGCCATATTGTTCGGCGCCAGTACGCCATTCGCGAAACAGCTGATCGGCGAAGGCTTTTCTGCGTTCTCGCCGTTTCTATTGGCAGGCCTGCTGTATTTGGGTAGTGGTTTGGGTTTGACCTTGATTCGCATGCTTCGTGATCGAGGTTGGAAACCTAGCGATCTGCCACGGCAGGAGTGGCCCTGGCTACTGGGCGCAATCGGTTTCGGGGGCGTACTCGGCCCGCTGCTGCTTATGGTGGGGCTTGCTCACACCGCCGCGGCAACCGCATCACTGTTCTTGAATCTGGAATCCGTACTCACAGCGGTACTCGCCTGGGTAGTTTTTCGGGAGCAGACGGATCATCGTATCGTCCTCGGCATGCTTTTGATTGTCCTGGGCGGTGCTGTACTGGCATGGCCTTCCACAGAAAGCGCTTCGTCCATTGTTGGACCATTGGCATTGGTCGGGGCCTGCTTGGCATGGGCAATAGACAACAACCTGACACGCAAAGTCTCTGCGTCTGACGCACTCTTCATTGCCGGCAGCAAGGGCTTGGTAGCAGGCTGCGTCAATATCGCGTTGGGTGTGTCGTTGGGTGCGGTGTTTCCATCGTTAGGCAATATTTCATCAGCAATGGTGATCGGTTTTTTTGGCTATGGGTTGAGCTTGGTGCTATTCGTCTTGGCTTTGCGTGGGCTGGGAACCGCGCGAACTGGTGCCTACTTTTCGACTGCCCCTTTTGTTGGGGCTGCTCTCTCCATTGCCATGCTTGGTGAGCCCACCAACCTTGCGTTCTGGGGCGCTACCCTGTTGATGGCAATGGGTGTCTGGTTGCATCTAACGGAGCGCCATGTCCACGAACACCAGCACACTGCGCTGAGCCATGGTCACAAACATCGGCACGATGAACATCACCAGCACAGCCATGATTTCGAATGGGATGGCGTTGAGCCGCATTCACATCCCCATCGTCATGATGAACTTCGCCACAGCCATGGGCACTTCCCGGATATTCACCACCGTCACGCCCATAGCTAGTTGGAAATGCCACCGTTATTCCATAGCGCGAACGCGCATTAAGCGGTAAGCAGCAGGGAGGATGAACAGCGACAGCAAAGGGGCCGTGATCATCCCCCCGAGCATGGGGGCCGCAATCCGACTCATGACCTCGGAGCCAGTACCGCTGCCCCAGACAATCGGTACAAGGCCAGCCAGAATCACGGCCACCGTCATGGCCTTGGGGCGCACCCGCAGAACGGCACCTTCACGGATTGCATCCAGGACGATGGCAACACCCGGTGTCTCACCTGGTCTGACCCTTTCGCTTAGCGCTTGCTTGAGATACAGCAGCATCACCACGCCAAATTCGGCCGCCACTCCGGCAAGCGCGATGAACCCTACGCCCGTGGCCACCGATAAGTGGTAGCCCATCAGGTACAGAAACCAAACTCCACCTGTCAGCGCAAATGGAAGCGTAGCCATGATCAGAGCCGCTTCGTCAAGCCGGTTGAACGTCAGGTACAGCAACACCAGAATGATCAACAAGGTGGCAGGAACAACCACCTTGAGGCGGGCATTGGCTCGCTCCAAAAACTCGAACTGACCGGAGTAGGTGATGCTGACCCCAGGAGCAAGCTTGACCTGTTGGGTCACCGCTTGGCGCAGGTCGTTGGCAATGGATGCTAAATCACGCCCCCGGACATCCACGTAGACCCAGTTAGAAGGCCGAGCATTCTCCGTCTTGAGCATGGGAGGGCCATCGGTGATTCGGACCTTGGCCACTGTACCCAACGTGATTTGCTGCCCCATGGGCGTCAGGATCGGAAGCTGGACCAGTTTCTCAGGCGTGTCTCTCCACTCTCTGGGGTAGCGCAGATTGATGGGGAAACGCGCCAAGCCTTCGATCGTCTCCGCCACGTTTTCTCCGCCAATGGCCCCTGACACGAGGGCTTGTACATCATTGATGTTGAGGCCATAGCGTCCGGCGGCCACCCGGTCAATTTGGACATCTACGTAGCGCCCTCCGGTCAAACGCTCAGCCAGGGCGCTGGACACACCGGGGACGCCTTTGGCCACTTGTTCGATTTGACTGGCGATGCGGTCGATCGTGGCCAAGTCGGTGCCGTTGACTTTGACACCGATGGGGCTTTTGACACCGGTGGCGAGCATATCGATGCGGTTGCGAATCGGCGGAATCCAGATGTTGGACAGTCCCGGCACTTTGACGGCCTGGTCCAGTGCCTCGATCAGCTTTTCTGGCGTCATGCCCGCGCGCCACTGGTCCCGTGGCTTGAGCTGCACTGTGGTTTCAAACATCTCCATAGGTGCTGGGTCCGTGGCAGTCTCTGCGCGGCCGGCCTTGCCAAAGACGCGTTCCACTTCAGGCACGGTCCTGATCATGCGGTTGGTGATTTGCAGCAGCTCCGAAGCTTTCTGCGCGGACAGCCCGGGCAATGCCGAGGGCATGTAAAGCAAATCTCCTTCGTCCAGAGGTGGTAGGAATTCCCCGCCCAACTGGCTCACAGGCCACAGCGTGGTGGCAAAGACAAGGACAGCGATGGCCAATGTTGCCTTCGGGCGCTTCAGCACCCATTCCAGCGCAGGGCGGTACACCTTGATCAAGGTGCGTGTGATGGGATTGCGCTGCTCATCCGGGATGCGGCCCCGGATCCAGTACCCCATGAGGATGGGGATTAAGGTCACCGAAAGTCCTGCGGCAGCGGCCATGGCGTAGGTCTTGGTGAAGGCCAAAGGGCCGAACAAGCGACCTTCCTGGGCTTGCAGTGTGAACACCGGAATAAAGGACAAGGTGATGATCAGCAAAGAGAAAAACAGCGCTGGCCCCACTTCGACGGCAGCCTCGGTGATGACAGTCCACCGCTCCTGCCCCTCCAACATCTGTTCAGGATGGGCATGCTGCCAAGCCTCCAGCTTCTTGTGGGCGTTCTCGATCATTACCACGGCGGCGTCCACCATGGCTCCGATCGCAATGGCGATACCGCCCAGCGACATGATGTTGGCGGTGATGCCCTGGATATGCATCACCACAAAGGCCGCCACGATGCCCAGTGGCAAAGAGATGATGGCAACCAGCGCAGATCGCAGGTGGCCCAGAAACAGCACGCACACCAGCGCCACCACCACAAACTCTTCCAGCAGCTTGGCGGAGAGGTTATCGATGGCCCTCTCGATCAAAGCGCTGCGGTCGTAGGTGGTGACTACCTCCACCCCTTGCGGCAGGCTCTTTTGCAGTTCGGCCAGCTTGGCTTTGACGGCACGAAGGGTCTCCTGGGCATTTTTTCCGGAACGCAGCAACACGACACCGCCGGCAACCTCTCCCTCGCCATCAAGCTCAGCCACGCCGCGGCGCATTTCTGGCCCGACTTGCACCGTAGCGACATCTCCCAGCCGAACCGAAATAGCACCTCGGTTGGAGAGCGGAATGGCCCGGAAGTCATCCAGAGTCCGAAGGTAGCCATTGACCCGCACCATGTACTCAGCCTCGGCCAGCTCCAGTACGGAACCGCCTGTTTCCTGGTTGCCATTCATCAGCGCCTGGCGCACCTGCTCGTAGGTGACGCCATAGCCATTGAGCTTGAGTGGGTCCAGCACAACCTGGTACTGCTTGACCATACCGCCCACGCTGGCCACCTCAGCGACATTGGGCAGGGTCTTGAGCTCAAATTTGAGGAACCAGTCCTGCAGGGCGCGCAGTTGAGACAAGTCATGCCCGCCCGTGCGGTCCACCAATGCGTACTGGTAAATCCAGCCCACACCAGTGGCGTCAGGTCCCAGGGCCGATTTGGCAGCTACTGGCAACCGACCTTGCACCTGATTCAGATACTCCAGCACACGCGAGCGCGCCCAGTAGAGGTCAGTGGCGTCATCAAACAGGATGTAGACGAAGGAATCGCCAAAGAAGGAGAAACCCCGCACCGTCTTGGCACCTGGCACAGACAACATGGTGGTGGCCAAAGGATAGGTGACCTGGTTTTCCACAATCTGCGGGGCCTGGCCGGGGTAGCTGGTGCGGATGATGACCTGTACGTCGGACAGGTCCGGCAAGGCATCTATGGGCGTGGACCGTACCGCCCACAGGCCAACACCTGCTAGAAACACTGTGGCCAGCAGAACCAAAAAACGGTTAGATACGGACCAGCGAATGACGCCGGCGATCATGGTGTCACCCCTTTGAGTGCCACCACCTCGTATTCATCGCCGATGGCTCTGAACTGGAACTGCACGGTATCCCCGACCTTAAAGCCGGATGACTGCAGGTCTTTGGAACGCTTGAAGCCCATGGTCATTGCAGGCCATTTAAGGGCTGGTACAGCTTCGTGCCGCAATTTGATGTTGGAGGCATCAAGTTCTTCGATCACCCCTCGCGTCTCGAAGACAGAACCTTGGTCCTTCGGAGTCGCAGGCGCCGCCATAGGGCCTGCTACCGTGTTCGGCTGCGCAACAATTCCCCGCATGCTGGCTTCGGAGTCCAGCAGAAACTGGCCGGACGCCACCACCTTTTGACCCGCGGTGAGGCCCTGGCGGATGACCAACTGGCCATCGCGCTCGGCACCAATCTGCACGTCTACCGGCTTGAACTGACCACCGTCCTCGGCCAAGTAGACCAGGGCCCGCTTGCCGGTGCGAATCACGGCGTCTGAGGGCACCAATAGGACCGATTCCGAGGGGCCGTGCAAAGTAGCCGTGGCCAGCATGCCCGCGCGTAGCTTTTGGCCGGGGTTGGGCAGTTCGACCCGCACGCGCAGGGTTCGGGTGTCCTGATTGGTTTCTGCCAGCACCGCCGTCACCTTGCCCTTGAGGACGGTTTCAGGTACGGCGGTGAGTCGGGCCTCCACTACTTGCCCCAATGCTAGGCCGGATGCCTGGGCCTGCGGCAGGGCGAGCTCCAGCCAGACTGTGCCCAGTCCTGTGATACGCGCCAGGGTCATGCCGGGGCTCAAGCTCATCCCTTGGCGCACCGCCAGCTCCGAGATCACGCCTGAAGTGGGCGCCGTGATGGTGGTCACCGCCACGGTGTGATTGCTGTTGTCCACGCGCTGGATCAGGCTGGGCGGCATGCCCAGCAAGGCCAGGCGCTGGCGGGCGGCCTGGGTCAATGCAGCGTCACCCAAGGCTTTGACGGCAAAAAACTCCTGCTGGGCGCCTATCCATTCCGGATTGGTGACGTCGGCCAGGGGGCTGCCCGCTCTGATGACATCACCGGGGGCACGGGCGTAAACCCGCTCCACAAAACCACTGGTGCGGGCCTGGACGATGCTGACGTCCCGTTCACTGAGCTGGAGGGTGCCCGCGACCTCCACGGTGCTGGAGATATCCTGTTGCTCAACGGTGGCCAAGCGCATCCCCAGGCTTTGGCTGGCACGTGTGGAAATTGTCAGCGCTGCCGTGTCGGCGCCACCCTCGTCGGCATAGCGCGGTACGAGCTGCATGTCCATGAACGGGGATGGACCAGGTTTGTCGAACTTGGCATCGGGCTTCATGGGGTCGTACCAGTACAGCACTTTGCGTTCAGAGTTGGCAGATTCAGTGGTCACAGGTGCCATGTTGGAACTGCGCTTGGTCCACCAAATACCTCCGGCAACGCCCAGGGCCAAGATCAGCAGACCAGCAGCGACGAGGGTCAGATTCTTTTGCATGGTTGGGGAGCTCATTGCGAATCTCCGTTCTGTCGGGCATCGTTGGTGAAGTGCAGGCGTGCGCTGACGGCTTGGCGCTCTCCCTGCAGGGCAAGGAGCCGGAGTTGGGTTTCCAGGGACTCCCGTCGTGCGGCCAAGTGCTCTAGCAAGCTGCCTTTACCGGCTTGGTAGGCAGACAGCGTCAACGCGATCTTGTCGCGCATCAGGGGTTGCAGGATGGTTTGGTTGCGCTCCACGGCGAGGTTCAGTCGCTCCAACTCGGCCCACTGGGTGTTGAGTTCCTGCAGGTGCTCACGCTGCAGAAGCTCCAGTTCCGCCCCCAGTCCCAGTCGCTCCAGTTGTTTGGCTGCGATTTGCGGATCCTGGCGCTTGGCAGGCGCGGTGGGCAGGTCAAAAGTAACTTTGACGGAGACCATGTCACCAAACTGTTCTCCGCGACGCTGGTAGGCCAGTTCCACGCCCCAGTCTGGTTTTTTAGCGGCCTGTGCCTCTTGTAACTCTGCATCCAGTACACGGCTGGTGCTGCTGAGAAGCTTCACGTCGGGGTGTTCTTGAATACGGTGAGACAGAGTCTCACGGTCCAGGGACCAACTGGGTGGCGGTCCTTCCAGCGATTCACCGGCGGCAGTTCCAATCCAGCGCTGCAGCGTGGCAATGGCCTGTGTGCGCTGCGCCCGAAGCTCATCCAGACGCTCCGCCAGCATGGCCGCCTCCTGCCTGGGCATCAAAACATCGGTAATGGAGCCACGCCCGCCAGTCAGCTGTGCCTGGACGGCCGATTCAAGAAGTTTGTTTTGTTTGAAGAGATCGTCGAACAGGGCTATTTGCTGCTCCAGCGCGTAGCGGCGAATCCAGGCCAAGGCGGCTTCACGGCGAACTGAAAGCGTGGAGAGCTGGCTTTCGGATTCGGCTTGCTGGACCTTGGCCAACGCCACTCCAACCCGTGCCTCGCGTTTGCTGCGGTTGGGAATGTCCTGCATATAGGCGATGCGTTGCATCGTCATGAAATCACCGGTCAGGCTATAGCGGTCTGGCCCGCCAATGGGGAAATTCTCCAACCCCACAGCCAGCTTGGGGTCCGGCAACTCACCAGCGGGGACAGCGGCGGCGCGAGCGGCATCCACCTTCGCCTGGGACGCTGCCAGGGTAGGTGCCCCCTGGGTAGCCAAGGACAGGGCCTGTTCAAAAGACAACGGAGAAGCCCACAGTGGCAAAGCCATCGCGAGCGGAAAGATACAGGCAATCAGCCGGCGGCTGAGACGAGGCCCAAGGGGGTAAACGGAACACAGCATGTCCCAACTCCTGAAATACTGCGCTTGCGCGCGACGCCCTTGCCGCACGGGGACGGCAAGGCACAGATTCACAGGGTTGGGTTCAGGCTGGCGGACGCCAGATGGGGATCGTGCGGCTCTCTAGGGCATGGTCGCTGAGACGTGCCAAGAAAGTGTTTTGGCTGAAGGATTCCGGGATTGAGGGGAATTGAACAGAAAGTCCCAAGCTGCCGATCTTGCAATCTTGGCCTACTTTGCAGGGCTTGCCCGTTTTGAGCAGTGTTTCCATGTCATTGCAGCAATCCCCCATTTTGGCGGAGAGGGCCTGATCCATGCCGGTGTCCAACCGCAGATCTGCCATGGCGGCCAATTCCATGGGACAAGGCATCTTTGGTACACCCAAGCCCGCATATCCCGCCAAGGGGATTGCCACGCTTAGTAGTGCCACAAGAAGGAGACGTATGGTACGCACAGGCTGATTAAACCCGAAATTGGTAGTTGGACGCCAAAGAAGTGCACGACATCCCGGGAAAGTGTTTGCATCTACAAAGCTTTGCGACGCAAACGCAACGCATTGCCAATGACGGATGCTGAACTGAAGCTCATGGCCAATGCGGCAATCATGGGCGACAACAGCCAACCGGTGAACGGATAGAGCAAACCAGCTGCCACAGGAATCCCCAGCGCGTTGTATAGGAAAGCAAACATCAAGTTCTGTTTCATATTGCCCACGGTGGCGTTGGACAGCGCCAGTGCGATGGAAATGCCACGCAAGTCCCCCTTCACCAGGGTGACCTGGGCACTGTTCATCGCCACATCGGTGCCTGTTCCCATGGCAATGCCTACGTTAGCTTTTGCCAATGCGGGCGCATCGTTGATCCCGTCACCAGCCATGGCGACGATTCGGCCTTCCTTCTGCAATTGCTCCACCAAGGTCAGTTTGTCCTGGGGTTTGACTTCGCCATGCACTTCCTCGATTCCGAGCTTGGCGCCAACGGCCTTGGCCGTGGTGATGCCGTCACCCGTCGCCATCACGATGCGCAGGCCAGACGCTTTGAGGGCGGTCAAAGCTTCCATCGTGCTGGCCTTGATCGGATCAGAAACGGCCAGCAGACCGGCCAATTTGCCGTCAATGGCCAGGTGCATGACGCTGGCGCCTTCTGCACGCAAGGCTTCGGCTTGGGATTTCAGGGCGTCCACGGAGACGCTGATCTGTTGCATGAGCGCCGTATTGCCCAGTACCAGGTGGCGTCCCCCCACCTGGCCTTGAACGCCAATGCCAGATCCCGATTCAAAGTTCTCTGGCTTGTCCAGCACCAGCTTGCGCTCACGTGCCGAAGCCACAATGGCCGCGGCCAAGGGATGCTCGCTACCTTGGTCCAAGCTGGCCGCCAAACGCAAAATCTCGTCAGCGTCAAATCCGTCGCCTGGAATCGCCTTCTCAAATGTGGGGCGCCCTTCGGTCAAAGTGCCTGTCTTGTCGATGATGAGGGTGTCTACCTTGCGCAAGTTCTCGATGGCGGCCGCATCACGAAACAGCACCCCCCGTGTCGCCCCCTTGCCAGTGGCCACCATGATGGACATGGGGGTAGCCAGGCTGTCCCAACAGCGTGTGGGATACCGCGCTTAAAGGCGCCGTGGGGGCGCGCTTTCGATTTCAGCGGTAGGCCTGATAGACACGCGAATTGCCATCCTTCAAGACCAGCAAGACGTCATAGGGATCTTTACGCCCACCATATACAGCTCCATCCATACCCGGCGAGCCCACAGGCATCCCCGGCACGGACAAGCCGATCGCGGCAGGTTTCTCTTTCAACAGCCGTTTGATGTCGGTCGCGGGCACATGCCCCTCAATGACGTAGCCACTGACCAGTGCCGTATGGCAAGAACCCAATTGCCGTGGCATGCCCAGTCGCTCGCGCACCACATCGTTCCCGTTTTGATTGACCTTCACTGTGAAGCCAGATTTCTCCAGGTGGGCAACCCAGTCTTTGCAACACCCACAGTTGGGGTCTTTCCAGACTTCGATGGTAGTGCTATGGCTGGCGGCATGTGCGCATGGCAAAGCCAGAACCAAAACGGATGCGAGCAGCATTCGGCGCTGCAGTTGTGTCTTAAAGGGAGTGTCCATGACCTGATCCTCTTTAGTTTGGATGCAAAGCAGCGTTCCAGCTTTGACAAATGACAAAGCGCCATGTCGGCGCCTTGTCATTTCCGGAAATTGCGTGCAAGCCTCACTTGCCAATAGGTGGGCTTATTTAACCGTCTGTATATCGGTGACCACCATTTTTCCGCCGTCATTGATCACTGCGAACTTGACCTTGTCACCCGGCTGGACCTTGTCCAGCAGGGATTTTTCCTTGGCAGTGAACACCATGGTCATGCCGGGCATCTCCAGGTTCTTGATCTCGCCGTGCTTGATGGTGACCTTGCCAGCGTCCTTGTCTACTTTGCGGATTTCTCCGTCGGTCATTTGGCTCATGTCCATCTTGCTGTCCGCCTGCGCGTGCACAACTGTGGGGATCGCTGCCAAAGTGACCAAGGCTGTGGCAATGGTGGCAAGTGTTTGAGTGAATCGGTTCATGCAGTGTTCTCCTGAATCAGTTGAAAGTGGGATGTTTGACGAAATGGGGCGGGCTTACTGACCAGCTACCTTGACCTGGCCCTTCATGCCGGCCTCGTAATGACCAGGCATCAGACATGCAAAGTTCACAGCACCGGCTTTGGTGAATTGCCAGATGATTTCGCCTTGGGCGCCCGGAGCCACTGTCACTTTGCTGGGTTCGTCATGTTCCATGTCAGGGAACTTCTTCATCTGCTCCAGATGTTCCAACAGCTCCTTCTGGGTACCCAGGCTCAGTTCGTGTTTTACCTTGCCGGAGTTTTTCACCACAAAACGGATGGTCTCTCCCTTTTTGACCTGAATGTCGGAAGGTGTGTAACGCATGGTGTCGGCCATATCCACGGTGATCGTGCGAGTGACTTTGGAAGCTACACCGGCCTTGCCGATGGCAGAGTCATCGTGACCACCTGCGTGGTTGCCGTTTGCAAGGGCGGCGGTAGATAGCGCAGCGACGGCGATAGCGGTCAGTATGGGCGCGAAGGATTTAACGAATGTCATGAAGGGTTCCTGGGTTAAAAAATGAAAATGGGCTAGTGACCAGCGTGACCGGTCGGTTTGCGGGCATTGAGTACCGTGGCGGGTGTGGCTTTACCAGTGGCAGGCGTCCCCGCACTGATTTCGGAGCGGAAGCGCGCGGGTTCGGACAAGGGGCCGGTGTATTCATGGGCAACCGTGCCTGCGGGATATTTGTAGGGGCCCGGATCGCTGTAGTCACCGGGCTTCTGGTCCTTGCGTACTTTGAGGACGCTGAACATGCCGCCCATCTCAACCGGGCCATACTGGGCTTGTCCGGTCATCATCGGCGCGGTGTTGTCAGGGATGGGCATTTCCATCTCTCCCATGTCCGCCATGCCGCGCTCACCCATGAGCATGTAGTCCGGTGCTACTTTCTGGATCTTCTTGATCAGACCACGGTGGTCCACACCCACCATCGTGGGAACGGTGTGTCCCATGGCATTCATGGTGTGGTGGCTTTTGTGGCAATGGAAGGCCCAGTCGCCTTCTTCGTCGGCTATGAACTCGACCTGGCGCATTTGTCCCACCGCCACGTCCGTGGTGACCTCGTACCAGCGGGAGGACGGTGGCGTTGGCCCCCCATCTGTGCCCGTGACCATGAACTCGTGGCCGTGCAGGTGGATGGGGTGGTTGGTCATCGTCAAGTTGCCCACACGGATGCGCACCCGGTCGTTTTGGCGCACGTTGAGCGTGTCGATGCCAGGGAACACGCGGCTGTTCCATGACCAGATGTTGAAGTCGGTCATGGTGTTGATCTTGGGCGTCTTGGTTCCTGGCTCAACATCAAAGGCATTGAGCAGGAAGCAAAAATCCCGATCCACATCGCTGATGTGGGGGTTCTTCTCCTTGGGATGGGTCACCCAAAAGCCCATCATGCCCATGGCCATCTGGACCATTTCATCGGCATGCGGGTGGTACATAAACGTCCCAGGTCGGCGCGCCACAAACTCGTAGACGTAGGTCTTGCCCACCGGAATCGCCTTCTGGTTCAGACCACCGACCCCATCCATGCCGTTGGGCAGGCGTTGGCCATGCCAGTGCACCGTGGTGTGCTCAGGCAGTTTGTTCGTCACAAAAACACGCACACGGTCTCCCTCGACCACCTCAATCGTGGGGCCTGGGCTTTGGCCGTTGTAGCCCCACATATTGACCTTGAACCCTGGGGAGACTTCCCGTTCGACGGGCTCCGCCACCAAGTGGAATTCCTTGACACCGTTGTTCATGCGCCAGGGCAAGGTCCAACCATTGAGGGTGACCACGGGGTTGTAGGGGCGACCAGTGGTGGGCACCAGCGGGGGCGCAGTATTGACTGAGGTTTGAATCACCGGCTCAGGCAACGTGGCCATGGCAGAGCGCGCCACTGCCAAACCGGCGACCGTTGTGGCTGCGCCAGCAAAGAATCGACGGCGTGAATTGATAGGTTCCATGGTTTTCCTTGTTATTTGGTCGCAGCGCTTTCGCCGCCGGCACCGCCCAGGCTGACAAAGCTGGCGGGTGTACCGCCCTGGAGAACGAATTGCAGATCCGTCTCGGCAATCAGGAAATCGCGTTGGGCGTTGATAGAGCTAATCTGGGCCTGCAGCAGCTCATTGGTCTGCGTCAGCAGGTCCCAGACGCTGAGCAGCATGCCGTTGTAGCGAAGCACGACTTCATCGTTGATGAACTGCTGCAAAGTCAGTTCATCTTTGGCAAGTTGGGCAGCTTGGTGGCTTGCGGTGTAGATGTCGAAAGCCAATTGGGCATTCCTGCCCACTTTCAGGCCCTCGGAGCGTGGCAATACATTGCGCAGTGCAGACAGTCCTTGTTGGAAGACAACTGGAGACAGAGCTTGCTTGGGCATCTCCGGCATAGCGTCCGCCAAACCTACCTTTGAGGAGACGCCCCACAGTTTGGTAGCTTTGAGCAGTGCTGTTTGGGTTTGCTTGGCTTCAATTTCCGCCCTGAGCGTTTGAAGTTTCATTTTTCCGAGCTTGGCTTGCCATTGCGCCTGCTCCATCCGGCTCCAGTTGCCGACGCGGGCCATGCGGCGTGCAAGCTCAGCGGCAGCAGCGGCGGCTTCTTGCATGTCACGCTGTTGCTTCAGGGTCAGGCTGGCCGCGACGGCGGTGAACCAGGCTTTGCGGGCATCTGCAGCCACGTCCAGAACCGTGTCGAAATCCTCAACCCGGCGGCGTACAGCAGGCGCAACTTCCAGCCAGCGCCCTTGTGCAATGCGCTCCTGGTTCTCGGCTCCCAACTGGGCCAAGGGACCCGCAAGCTCCGGGCGTGTACGCCAAGCCTGGCGGACTGCTGCATCAGCGGACTTGATCCAGGCGTCAGGTGGTGTGTAGGGTCGGCTGCTTTCCGGGTTGTCGTTAGCCGACTCCCACTTCAGCACGTCCGCGTGCCCGCGCTTGAACTGGGAGACTTCGTCATTGGCTTTGCGCCAATCGATGGAGCCTTGCTCCACAGGCGCCGGTGGAGATTGCTGGGCCGATGCTGATCCAGCAAGGGCACACAGTGCGAACGCGGCCAACCACAGTGGCTTTTTCCGCAAAATCGGAAAACGGTGCATGGGTATCCCTTGGGGTTGTTGAAATCTGCCTGCACTTTATCGAGCAGGCCCCAACACCAAGCTGTCATTTAGATTACAAATTTGTTATCTATGGCGCCTTCTTGCGCAATCGAGGCACACTTGTGCAAAGGACGTTGACTGTGAAGATATTGATCGTTGAAGACGAGCCCAAAACCGGCGAATACCTGCGGCAAGGCCTCAAAGAGGCCAGCTTTGTCGTGGACTTGGCCCACAACGGCAATGACGGGCTGCACGCAGCCTTGGAGGGTATGCACGATCTCATCATCCTGGATGTGATGCTGCCGGGCATGAATGGCTGGGAGGTCATGCGCAACTTACGCCACCAAGGGAACATGGTGCCCGTCATCTTTCTCACGGCCAAGGACCAGGTGGAGGACCGCATCAAAGGCCTGGAGCTGGGGGCGGACGATTACTTGGTCAAGCCATTTTCCTTCGCAGAGCTACTGGCACGGGTCAGAACCATTCTGCGGCGTGGGATGTCCGGTGTAGAAGCGACCTCCCTCAAAGTTGCGGATCTGGAACTCGATCTGCTGCGCAGACGCGTGAGTCGTGGTGGCAAACGGATTGACCTCACTTCCAAGGAATTTGGCTTGCTGGAGCTTTTGATGCGCCGGCAAGGTGAGGTATTGCCCCGGTCGTTGATTGCATCCCAAGTCTGGGATATGAACTTCGACAGCGATACCAATGTGATTGAAGTCGCTGTGCGGCGGTTGCGCAGCAAGATCGATGATCCGTTTGAACCCAAGTTGCTCCAGACGGTGCGGGGGATGGGCTACGTTTTGGAAATACCGCCTGCGGCCCCATGACACAGCGCTTATCACTGACGACGCGGCTGACGCTTTTTTATACCCTGGCATCTGCCACGGTGCTGCTGGGCCTGGGGTGGGTGACCTCGGTGGCCATGAACCAACACTTTGAAGATCTGGATCGCGCGACGCTGGAAGACAAAATCCATCTGATTCAGGAGGTGGGCGGTAAAGCGGCCTCCAGGCCAGATTTGCAGGAAAACCTCAACGACATCCTGCATAGCCATGAGGGGCTGTTCGTCAGCATTCACCGCAATGGTCAGCCCGTCTACGCCACCTCTGATCTCCAAATCCCCAACGCAGCGGCGAACGTAGGTGAAGACCCACAGACCCAGCCGGTACTGCGCTGGCAGAACGATGGGCAAGAATACCGGGCCTTGGGTGCGCTGCTCCCGTCTCCTGCGGCAGATTCCGAGCCCATGACGGTGTGGGTGGCGCTGGATACCCAGCACCATGCCCATTTCCAGCGGCAGTTCCAGACCACCTTGGTGACCTACGTGATATTCGCGACGCTGTTCAGTGGCCTGTTGGGCTGGATTGCGGCCCACCGCGGGCTGGCCCCGCTGCGCATCATGAAGAGCCGTGCCCAGTCTGTGACCTCCAACAAAATGGGGGAACGCATGCCCGTGGAAGCCGTGCCCGTGGAGATGGCAGACCTCGCCATCACCTTGAACGACATGCTGGACCGACTGCAGGAAGACTTTCGTCGCCTGTCGGAGTTTTCGTCCGACTTGGCGCATGAACTTCGCACCCCCATCAGCAACCTGCTGACAGAGACCCAAGTCACGCTGTCCATGGCCAGAACCAATACGGACTACCAGGATGTGCTGGCCTCCAATTCGGAGGAGCTGCAGCGCCTGGCCCGGATGGTGTCGGACATGCTGTTCTTGGCCAAAA
>RFQA01000054.1 GCA_009925925.1 Betaproteobacteria bacterium | reverse complement strand
CCGCGGTTTCGGCAGCTTCTCCATCAACCGTCGCCCTCCCCGCATGGGACGCAATCCCCGCAGCGGCGAAAGCGTGGCCATCCCCGAAAAACGGGTCCCCCATTTCAAGCCCGGAAAAGCTTTACGTGAAGCGGTGGACACACGTACTGCAGAGCTGGAATCCAAGGCGAAACCCTGAGTAGAATCCCTCGACAACGAGGAGATGAATGAAACAGATCGCATGGCTCTTTAAGTGGCTACTTAAAGCGGCCATTTTTTTTACCCTGTTCGCCTTCGCCCTGAACAACCAAGGCGACGTCACGGTGCACTTTTTCTTCGGCACCCGCTGGACGGCGCCCATGGTGCTGGTAGTCCTGAGCGCATTTGCTGCAGGCCTGCTGATTGGAGTGCTGGGCATGGTGCCCCGCTGGTGGCGACACCGCAAAGCCGCACGCCGCGCCCGATCTGATGCCGACTCCGCACGTGCCACGCTGGCCGCTGAAACCAACGCTTCTCCGATAGCGCCCCCGCATGGACTTTGATATTTCCCTTTTGCTGATCAGCCTGCTGCTTGCCTTTGTGCTGGGCTGGCTGGCGTCGCGTCTCGACTTGCGACAACTGCGCATCGAAAACCGCCAGGCACCCAAGGCCTATTTCAAGGGCTTGAACTTTCTGCTAAATGAACAGCAGGATCAGGCCATCGACGCCTTCATTGAAGCCGTACAAAGCGACCCCGACACCTCAGAGCTGCACTTTGCACTGGGCAACCTCTTCCGTCGCCGCGGCGAGTACGAGCGCGCAGTACGTGTGCACCAACACCTGCTGTCGCGCGGCGATCTCAGCCAGGACGACCAGCACCGCGCACAACATGCGCTTGCCTTGGACTACCTCAAGGCCGGGCTGCTGGACCGTGCTGAAGAAGCCCTGCTGAAGCTCGAAGGCACCCGATTTGAAGCTCAGGCCCGTTTGGCGCTATTGGCCAACTACGAACGCTCACGCGATTGGGAGCATGCCGCTGGTGTCGCCCGAAAGCTCGAAGCCTCCGGTCAAGGCAGCTTCACCGGCCGCCTTGCACACTACCTCTGCGAGCAAGCTGCCACACTGATGGCCAAAGCAGACTCTGCAGGTGCCCAGTCCCTGCTGCAACAGGCCATAGACAGCGCACCCCAGGTTCCGCGCCCCCGTATGGACATGGCCGCACTGCTAACGGAGTACGGGCAAGCCGCCCAGAGCTGCCGGGTCTTGACGGACGCACTGCATGCCTCGCCTGCCGCCATTCCGCTCATTGCCCCCTTGCTGGCCCAGAGTGCCATTGCATCCGGCCAAGTCGCTGAGACATTGGAACTGCTGAAGGTCACCTACCAGGAGGTGCCCTCGCTGGATGTGCTGGACGCCATCGTGAGCCTGGAGGCCAGTACAACCGAACTCACTCCTACGGCACGCGACTGGTATGCCCGCCATCTCGAAAAAGAACCCTCCCTGGTCGCAGCCACCAAATGGATTGCCGGCGAAAAGCTGGAACGCGAAGCCTTTCATCCTCAGGTCCAGCGTGCGCTGGACCATGCCGTCAAACCACTGACCCGCTACCGCTGCGCAGCCTGCGGCTTTGAAGCCAAAGTCCATTTCTGGCAGTGCCCCGGTTGCCAAGCCTGGGACAGCTACCCCGCGCGGCGGGTCGAGGAGCTTTGAACCCATTATGAGCATGACCAAAAACAAACTCTCGGCATCGCGCGTTCTCGTGGTAGGCGATGTCATGCTGGACCGCTACTGGTATGGCGCGGTGGACAGGATTTCTCCGGAAGCCCCCGTGCCGGTCGTACGCATCACCCACGAGGAAGAGCGCTGTGGCGGAGCGGCCAACGTAGCATTCAATGCTGCAACCCTGGGCGCGCAAGCCTCGCTGCTGACCGTGGTGGGCGATGACGAAGCCAGCCATAAGCTGGAAGCCTTGGTCGCCAAGACCGGCATACGCACCCACTTCGGACGGGATGCGGATCTCAAAACAACGGTGAAATTGCGGGTGATCGGGCGCCAACAGCAATTGATTCGTCTTGACTTTGAAAACACCCCCAAGAGCGAAGTGCTGGCCACCCAAACCGCCACTTTTACCCGTCTGCTGGCCGAACACGATGCCATTCTGTTTTCCGACTACGGCAAAGGCGGCCTGGCCCACGTGAGCGACATGATTGCCGGTGCCCGTGCGGACGGCAAGCCCATCTTCATTGACCCCAAGGGAAGCGACTACTCCCGCTATCAGCAAGCCACCGTCATCACTCCCAACCGCGCCGAACTGCAACAAGTCATTGGCGCCTGGACCAGCGAAGACGATCTGCACGCCAAAGTTCATGCTCTACGCCAACAACTCCAATTGGATGCAGTACTGCTGACCCGCAGTGAAGAAGGCATGACCCTGTTTGATGCAGACGGACATTTGCACGTCAGCGCACAAGCGCGCGAGGTGTTTGATGTCACCGGCGCCGGCGACACGGTGATTGCCACCATGGCCAGCTTGGTAGGTGCAGGCATGACCCTGCGCGAAGCGGTGCCCCTGGCCAATCGCGCCGGAGGCATTGTGGTCGGAAAATTCGGCACCGCCACGGTGTCTTACGAGGAGCTTTTTGCATGACACGCATCGTGGTTACCGGCGCGGCCGGTTTCATTGGCAGCAATATCATTGCCGGACTCAATGCCCGTGGCATGACCGACATCATTGCGGTGGACGACCTGAAGCAAGGTGACAAATTCCGGAATCTGGTTGACCTGAAGATTGCCGACTATGTCGACATGGACACCTTCTATGACGAGTTCGCCTCAGGCCACTACGGCCAGGTCGAAGCCGTGTTCCATGAGGGTGCCTGCAGCGACACCATGGAACAAGACGGCAAGTACATGATGACCAACAACTACACGCTCTCCTGGCACTTGTTCCAGGCCTGCCAGAAGCGTGGTGCACGGCTCTTGTACGCCTCCAGCGCAGCGACCTATGGCGGATCTGACACCTTCCGTGAAGACCCCGCCTTTGAAGGCCCGCTGAATGTCTACGGCTATTCCAAGCTGCTGTTCGACCAGCGCATGCGCCGCGAGTGTGGTGTGAACTTTGAACGCACCAAAGCAGGCCGTACCCACCAGGTCGTGGGCTTCCGCTATTTCAACGTGTACGGTCCCCGTGAACAGCACAAGGGGCGCATGGCCAGCGTCGCGTTCCACCAGTTCAACCAGTTCAATGCCGAAGGCAAAGTGAAGCTCTTCGGCGAATACGGTGGCTACCCGCAAGGCGGCCAGATGCGCGACTTCGTGTTCATCGATGACGTCGTGGCGGTCAACCTCTGGTTCTTCGACAACCCCGCTCAAAGCGGCATCTTCAACCTGGGCTCCGGCCGGGCACAACCGTTCAATGATGTGGCCAGCTCGGTGGTTAATGCCATGCGGCGCCTGCGCGGCGAATCCGCATTGGCATTGGATGCCATCGCCCAGCAGGGGCTGGTGGAATACGTGCCCTTCCCCGATGCCTTGCGTGGCAAGTACCAGTGCTACACCCAGGCCGACCTGAGCGCCTTGCGTGCCACAGGCTGCGACCACAAGTTTGCCGATGTGCAAACCGGCGTCAGCCGCTATGTGGACTGGTTGGCCAGCCGCAAAGCCTGACAACCTATCGAC
The DNA here is from genome assembly GCA_009925925.1 of Betaproteobacteria bacterium. Taxonomy (GTDB): domain Bacteria; phylum Pseudomonadota; class Gammaproteobacteria; order Burkholderiales; family Burkholderiaceae_C; genus Allorhodoferax. Next base: position 15,384 of record RFQA01000054.1, on the reverse strand, counting down.
CGGACCGATGTCGCAGGCCCACGCACCCACAACCCGCGCGTTGTTCCATCGCCTCCTCTGTGGCGCCGCGCTGCTGGCATGCGGAGCAAGCCAGGCACTCGAACTCAATGAGGCCACCGAGGCCCAACTCGACGGCTTGCGCGGCCTGGGCCCCAGCAGCACCGCACGGATACTGCAGGCCCGCGAGGCAGGTCCATTTCAAAGCTGGGCGGACTTCATGGCACGCGTCAAAGGCATCAAGCCTGCTACGGCCGCCAAGTTCTCCGCGCAAGGGCTGACCGTTCAAGGCGCGACCTACACACCGGAGACCAAGTAATGCATCCCGTAATTGCCATTTGTCTGGGCGCTTGCGCAGGTGCCCTTGCGCGATGGCAACTGGGCTTGTGGCTCAACCCGGTAGCCACCGCTGGTACGGTACTGCCGTGGGGCACGCTGGCAGCCAACCTGATTGGTGGTTACCTGATCGGTGTGTGCGTTGCCGTGTTCCAGGCCATGCCACAGCTGGACCCGGCCTGGCGCCTTGCGCTAGTGACGGGCTTTCTGGGCGCACTCACAACTTTCTCGAGCTTCTCGGCCGAAGTCGTCGCCATGCTGGGGCAGCAACGGTATGCGTTGGCATTGGGCACCGCCGGCGTGCACCTGCTGGGCTCTTTGGCGCTAACGATTGCCGGTATGCGCTCTGCTACATTTTTTTTCATAGCTGCTCGCGCATAGTCTATCGGCGCCAACTGCCGATTTGGCTGACCAGCAGCCCTGCACACCATTGGATGCACCCATGTCTTTCCTGCTGATTGCCATCTTCATCGCGACCTATGCCGCCATCGCTCTCGAGCATCCTTTGAAGGTGAACAAATCCGCTTCGGCCCTCTTGGGCGCGGGCCTGATGTGGACGGTGTACGCCATGTCGGGCGTGGCGGCACCGGCACTGGAGTCGCAGCTGGGCGAATCCTTGATGGGTACGGCCCAGATTGTGTTTTTCTTGTTGGGTGCGATGACCATCGTGGAAGTGGTGGATGCGCACAACGGCTTCGAAGTGCTGACGTCCCGCATCAAAACAACCCGGCTCTCATCCCTGATGTGGATGGTGGGCATCGTCACCTTTTTCCTGAGTGCGATTCTTGACAACCTGACGACCACGATCGTGATGGTGTCCTTGATGAAAAAGCTGCTGGGTCGCCGTGACGACCGCCTGTTCTTCGCCGGCATCATCGTGATCGCCGCAAATGCGGGCGGCGCCTGGACTCCCATAGGTGACGTCACCACCACCATGCTATGGATTGGCGGGCAAATCACTGCGCTGGAAATCATGAAGGGTGTGTTCATTCCTTCTGCGCTCAATTTGCTGGTGCCCCTGACCATCACCGCCCGCGTGCTGGGTCATCGGCCGGTGGTGGCTCCGGAGCGCAACCCCGATGAAGAAAGCTTCGAGACCAGCGCATTCGAGCGCAACCTGATGTTCTATCTGGGCCTGTCTACGCTGGTGTTGGTGCCTGTGTTCAAGGCCGTGACGCACTTGCCTCCGTTCATGGGCATTCTGTTCGGACTGGGAGTGGTCTGGCTGGTGGGTGACTTGGTGCACCGCCAGGAAGAAGACCTGCGCAAGCAGCGCCTGACACTGGCCCGCGCGCTGACGCGGATTGACATGGGTTCCATCGTCTTTTTTGTGGGCATTCTGCTCTCTGTCGCTGTGCTGGAGCACACCCATATTCTCGAGGCGGTGGCGCGCTGGCTAGATGCCACCGTGGGACGATTGGATGTGATCGTGGTGCTCATCGGACTGGTAAGCGCGGTCGTGGACAACGTGCCGTTGGTAGCAGCGTCCATGGGCATGTACGGGTTGGCGCAGTACCCCACCGACAGCTTTCTCTGGGAATTCATGGCCTATTGCGCGGGCACCGGGGGCTCCATCCTGATCATCGGCTCTGCGGCCGGCGTGGCAGCCATGGGATTGGAGAAGATTGACTTTCTCTGGTACCTCAAACGCATTAGCGGGCTGGCCTTGTGCGGCTACCTGGCCGGTGCGGCGGCCTACATCGCCATGCACCATGCGGGCTTCTGACTGAGGGAACGCGCTCTGCCCTTCAAAGCTTAAGGGTAAACACCAAGGAATTACGTCAGGCTTTTTACAGGGGTTTTCAGGCACTATGCCGGAGTTGAATGCGGATACCTGTCCGCATCTCCACTCGAACAAGACCAACTGGAGACTGCTTGTGAATGCTCTATTGAAATTTGCCTCAGGCATAGACTGGATCAGCGAAAAGCTGGGCACAGTCGCCTCGTGGACCGTGCTGCTGGCCGCGATGATCAGCGCCGGAAATGCCTTTGTCCGTTACGGGCTGGACATCACTTCCAACGGAATGATTGAAATCCAGTGGTACCTATTTGCCTACACCGTGATGGTGGGGGCTCCGTTTGTGCTCAAAGTCAATGAACACGTGCGCGTGGACTTGATTTACGGCAAGCTCAAACGCAACCAGCCCGTCTATGTGGACTTGTTCGGCCTGACAGTGTTCCTGTTGCCAGTCATCGGCTTGCTGGCCTACCTGACCTCCAAGTATTTCTGGGGCATTTATGTATCAGGTGAAATGTCGCAAAACGCCGGTGGCCTGATCCGTTGGCCTGCTGTGCTGGCCATGCCGATCGGATTCATCATGGTGTGGCTGCAAGGCGTGGCGGAAATCATCAAGCGCGTCGCTTACCTGCAAGGCAAGTACGCCATGGACACGCACTACGAGAAGCCTTTGCAATAAGCCGCATCTAAGCGCCTTAAGCACTTCCCACTCCACAAGACACACTGGATTCACTTATGCAAATGGAACACTTTCCCCCGCTGATGTTCGCGGGCCTGGTAGTGATTATGTTGATCGGCTTCCCGGTCGCCTTCTCGCTCGCCGCTTTGGGCTTGGCCAGCGGTTTTTACGCCATTGAAATGGGCTGGTTCCCGGCCGCCTTTATGGGCAACTTGCCTATTTCCTTGTTCTCAATTCTGAACAACGAGCTCCTGCTGGCCATTCCGTTCTTCACCTTCATGGGCACCATCCTCGAAAAGTGCGGCCTGGCTGAAGACATGCTCGATTCCATGGGTCAGCTTTTCGGCCCCGTGCGCGGTGGTGTCGGTTACTCCGTCATCATTGTGGGCTTCATCCTTGGTGCCATTACCGGCACCGTGGCCGGCCAGGTGATCGCCATGGCGCTGATCTCATTGCCGGTCATGATGAAGTACAACTACAACATGCGCTACGCCACCGGCGTGCTGGCTGCTTCCGGCACCATCACACAGCTGGTGCCACCATCGCTAGTGTTGGTGGTGTTGGCCGACCAGTTGGGCAAACCCGTGGGTGACATGTACAAGGGCGCATGGGGCCCTTCCATCTTGCAAGTGTTGATGTTTGCGGCTTACACCTTTGCGTTGTCCCGCATCAAGCCATCTTACCTGCCCGGCATCCCCAAAACCGAACGTACCCTAGACGGCTGGGCTTTGTGGTCCAAGTGCCTGCGCGGCATCATTCCTTCCGCGGTATTGATTTTTGCGGTGTTGGGTTCCATGGGCGGCCTGCCTTTCCAGGACACCGCGATTGCGACGCCCACCGAAGCCGGCGCCATGGGCGTCGTGGGAGCTCTGATTCTGGCTGCCATGTCCAAGCGCCTGACGCCCGCCCTGATCTGGGAAGCCATGGCCGGCACCATGCGCCTGACCGCCATGGTGGTGTTCATCTTGATCGGTTCCCGCGTGTTCAGCCAAGTGTTCCAAGGTGTGGATGGCGCAAAGTGGGTGGAGCATTTGCTGACCGGCTTACCGGGCGGCCAGGTTGGCTTCCTGATTGTGGTGAACATCTTCGTCTTCTTCCTGGCGTTCTTCCTGGACTTCTTTGAAATCGCCTTCATCATCGTGCCCATGCTGGCCCCAGTGGCTGACAAGATGGGTATTGACCTGATCTGGTTCGGCGTGTTGCTGTGCGTGAACCTGCAGACCAGCTTCATGCACCCGCCCTTCGGCTTTGCACTCTTCTACCTGCGAGGCATCGCAGACACATTGTTCAAAGACAAGCGTATCTCCAAGCCAGTGTTGTCCAACGACATCTACCTGGGCTCCATCCCTTGGGTGATCATGCAAATCATTCTGGTCGTGGTGGTGATCTTCGTGCCCCAGTCGGTCACGATGTTTCTGGATGAAAAAGTGGAAATCGATATCGACAAAGTCGTGATCGAAATGCCGGCGGAAGAGCCTATGCCAAATGCCGAATTGAAGGCCGGTGAAGCAGCTCCGGTGCCGGGTTCTGAAGATGCAGCGAAAGCCGCTGCCAAAGCCGAAGAAGACGAACAGAAAAAGCTCGACGAGCTGTTCAAAAAATAAGCATCTATCAACAGCACCTGTCCCTTTCACGAGGGACCTGACCCCGACTCTTGAGTCGGGGTTTTTATTTGCAGGAAAACTCTATGAATGAAACAGATACTGCTCAACCCATCGGCCCCACCAAGCTGGAATTTAGCCCCCTCGGAGGGCCTATGGAAGCCGCGGCCTACAGCATCGTCTTCAAGTGCATTGCCATTGCGTTGCTCAGTGTTGCAGGGCTCTGGGCAATACAAATGCACCAGTTGGCCCAGCAAGGCCAAGCCAGTGCCACTGTGGTGAGCTGGTTATGGTTGCCATGGTTACTCATGGCCTACACCGTGTGGTTCGTGATGACGGGCACGACGCGCCTGACCGGTACATCGATAGAGCAATCCTGGATGTGGACCAAACGCATCGAGCTGGACAATTTGGCTTATGCCAAGGTGATCCGCATTCGCGGCTTCGAATGGCTGATTGCACCGCGTTTCTACACCAAGAACTTCGGTGGCAAACTTTTCATCTTCTACGCGGCTGACCCGGCCATGCTGGATGAATTCAAACGCCTCGAATTAGCTCTTGCTGCGGTGCGCGATCCACGCTGATACCCCGTACAAGTATTGACCAAAAAAAAACCGCGCCGAGGCGCGGTTTTTTGCTTGCAAAAAAAGCTGTTTACAGCTTCTGAGCTTGCATGAAAGAGTCGAACTTGGCTTCGGTAAAGCGGAACCAGAGGTTGGACTCTGCGCGGAACTTGGAGTAGTCAGCGTAGATCTTCTTCCAGTCTTCGTTCTTCTCGTTCAATTCAGCGTAAGTCTCTTCCGCAGCCTTGAAGGCAGCCACCAGCACGTCATTGGGGAATGGACGCAGCTTGGTACCACCGCCCACCAACTGCTTCAGCGCGCCGGGGTTGCGTGCGTCGTACTTGGCTTGCATGTCCACGTGGGCATAAGCAGCCGCGTTGTTGACGATGGCCTTGTTCTCAGGGGACAAAGCCTCAAAAGCCTTCTGGTTGATGAACAGGTCCAACTGGGGGCCGCCCTCCCACCAGCCGGGGTAGTAGTAGTAAGGAGCCACTTTGTTGAAGCCCAGCTTCTGGTCATCGTAAGGCCCGATCCACTCTGCTGCGTCAATCGTGCCTTTTTCCAAGGAGGTGTAAATTTCTCCGCCGGGAATGTTTTGTGGCACTACGCCCATTTTTTCCATCACGCGTCCGGGGAAACCGCCGGTACGGAACTTCAAGCCCTTCAGGTCGGCCACGGACTTGATTTCCTTGCGGTACCAGCCACCCATCTGCGCACCGGTGTTGCCCATGGGGAAGTTGACGATGCTGTACTTGGCGTAGAACTCGCGCATCAGCTTCAGACCATTGCCTTGGTACATCCAGGCAGTCATCTGGCGGCTGTTCAAACCGAACGGAATGGCGCATCCCAAGGCGAAAGCTTCGTTCTTACCGAAGAAGTAGTAAGGGGCGGTGTGCGCGCACTCCAGGGAACCTTGCTGAACGGCATCCACCACGCCGAATGCAGGGGCGATTTCGCCGGCTGCGTGGACGGAAATTTCGAACTTGCCACCGGACATTTCCTTCACATGTTTCGCAAAGGTTTCAGCAGCACCAAAAATCGTATCCAGCGCCTTGGGGAAGCTGGAAGCCAGACGCCAGCGCACTGCGGCCTGGGCATGAACTGCGGGAGCTGCACCGGCAGCCAATACGCCGGCAATACCTGCGTTTTTGATAATTGAACGACGATCCATTCGCTTTTCTCCGGTAATTGTGTTGTAACCAGCTTGAAGCGCGGATCTTCCGCGCGTCAAGGACTGTGTAAGTCAAGCGCGATTGTAGGAATGCGAATAACCCTACTCGTGGGGGTTTTCCCTCGGCAACCGGTTCTTTTCAGCAGGCATTCAGCTTCCTGCAAGCCAAGCCTCGCACGGCGATAGCTTGACTGACAACAGCCTTACACGACGCGCACGAGGTGGGTCAGCAAATGGCCGAATCGTTGGCGCACAGACGCCTGGATACCGGCAGCATCCAGCCCCTGCATCTGCAGTAGATATGCAGGGTCACCATGCTCAATAAACTCATCCGCCAAGCCCAGCTGAAGGACTGGGATGGACAGCTTGGCAGCCTGCAGCGCTTCGAGAACTGCGCTGCCTGCGCCTCCCATCGTGGCGCCCTCTTCCACCGTCACCAATGCACTGTGCGTAGCCGCCACTTGTAGCAGCAGCTCGGTGTCCAAGGGCTTGGCCCAGCGCATATTCACTACCGTGGCACCCAAAGCCTCAGCAGCCACCAGCGCCGGATACAGCAAAGTGCCGAACGCCAGAATGGCAATGTTGTCGCCCTGTTTGCGAATTTCGCCCTTGCCAAAGGACAGGCCTTCCAACGAACTGCTGACTGCCGCACCGGCGCCACTACCACGCGGGTAACGCACGGCCACCGGGTGGTTTTGCGCATATGCGGTGCTGAGCAACTGACGGCATTCGTTTTCATCTGCCGGGCAGGCAACGCTCATATTCGGGATGCAGCGCAGGAAGGGAATGTCATAGGCACCCGCGTGGGTGGCTCCGTCAGCACCTACCAAGCCTGCGCGGTCCAGCGCAAACACGACCGGCAGGTTTTGCAGCGCTACGTCGTGAATCAACTGGTCATAGGCGCGCTGCAGGAAGGTAGAGTAAATCGCCACCACTGGCTTGAGGCCCTCGGTGGCCAGACCACCTGCAAAGGTCACTGCGTGCTGTTCGGCAATGCCCACATCGAAATACCGCTTCGGGAAGCGCTTTTCAAATTCCACCATGCCGGAGCCCTCACGCATCGCGGGGGTAATGCCCACCAAGCGCTCGTCAGCGGCCGCCATGTCGCACAACCACTGGCCGAATACCTGGGTAAACGTGGTTTTAGCAGGCGTGGTGGACTTCACCAGCCCCACGGCGGGGTCAAACTTTCCAGGACCGTGGTAGGCCACCGGGTCCGCCTCAGCCAGCTTGTAGCCCTGGCCCTTTTTGGTCACCACGTGCAGGAACTGCGGGCCTTTGAGCTGCTTGATGTTCTCCAGCGTCGGGATGAGCGAGTCGAGGTCATGCCCGTCGATGGGACCTATGTAGTTGAAGCCGAACTTTTCAAACAATGTGGCAGGTACCACCATGCCTTTGGCCTGCTCTTCGAGGCGTTTGGCCAGCTCAAACAGAGGCGGCGCGCCCTTGAGCACACTCTTGCCCACGCTTTTGGCAGCAGCATAAAACTGGCCACTCATCAACTGGGCCAGGTAGCGGTTCAGCGCGCCTACGGGCGGGCTGATGCTCATGTCGTTGTCGTTCAGGATCACCAGCAAGCGGCAGTCCTCGACACCCGCGTTGTTCAGGGCCTCAAAGGCCATGCCGGCAGTCATGGCGCCGTCGCCGATCACAGCGACTGAGTAGCGGTCTTCGCCCTTGATGCGGGAGGCCAGCGCCATGCCCAGTGCGGCAGAAATCGAGGTGCTGGAGTGGGCGGTACCGAAGGTGTCGTACTCGCTCTCATCACGGCGGGGAAAGCCGGACAAGCCGCCGAACTGGCGCAGGCTGTCCATGCGGTCGCGGCGGCCGGTCAGAATTTTGTGCGGGTAAGTCTGGTGACCCACGTCCCAGACGATGCGGTCATCCGGCGTATTGAACACGTAATGCAATGCCACCGTCAGCTCCACAGTGCCGAGGTTGGAGCTCAGGTGCCCACCCGTGCGGGCCACGCTGTGCAACAGGTAGTTGCGCAACTCGTCCGCCAGCACCCGCAATTGCGGACGCTGCAACCGCCGCAATGCGGCCGGATCGTCGATGGTGGCCAACAAGGGTGTGGCAGTGGGGATGCTGGATGACATTTGCTATTCTTTTAGTAGCTGCTTGCGCATATAACATGAGCGCTAGAGGCCGATTTCATATAGTTTATTGTTCGCCTGTCTTTCAATGGGCGCGGTGCACCACCATGCCTGCCAGCGCTCGCAGGGCTGTGGTGTCGGGCAGGCCGCTGGCATCGAGCGCGTCGAGCGCTTGGGTGTGCAGGCTGAGCGCATAGTCGCGGCTTGCTTGCAGGCCCATCAGGGACACGTAGGTAGGTTTGTCGTTGTCGGCATCCTTGCCGGCGGTCTTGCCCAGCGTGGCGGAATCCGCGGTCACATCCAGAATGTCGTCCACCACCTGGAAGGCCAGCCCGATGGCCGCGCCATAGGCCTCCAGGGCTGCCAGTACTTTGGGGGTAGGTTGCGCACACTGGGCACCCATGACCACGCTGCCTTGTAGCAAAGCGCCAGTTTTGAGCTGGTGCATTTCGCGCAACTGGTTCTCCGTAAGGGGCAGGCCCACGCTGGCCAGGTCGATCGCCTGGCCACCAGCCATACCAGAACTGCCGGCCGCACGCGCCAACAAGCCACACAAACGGGCCTGCACCGTGCAGGGCACAGAGCCATCCAAGGGGGTCAAAAACTCAAAGGCTAGCGCTTGCAGCGCGTCGCCGGCCAGCAATGCACTGGCCTCGCCGAACTGCACATGCACAGTAGGTTTGCCTCGGCGCAGCACATCGTTGTCCATGCAGGGCATGTCGTCATGGACCAGCGAGTAGGCGTGAATCAGTTCCACCGCACAGGCAGCGCGTAAAGCGGCTGCATCGCATCCTTGGCCCAACTCCGCCACGGCTTCGTGGGCCGCCAGCACCAGCAGGGGCCGCAGTCGCTTGCCACCGTCCAGCACGGCGTAGCGCATGGCCTCTACCAAAGCAGCCGGAGCACCATGGTCCACGCCTTGGGGTGCATCCGCAGTGATCCAGGCTTCCAGGGCGCGCTCCACGCGGTCCAGGCTCACACGCATCCAGGCGTCCAGATCAAAATCAAGCGTCATGTCTGCGGCCTGGCTCATTGGGCTTTCCAAGGTTTCAACACACCGTCGTCTAGTACCTTGATCTGGTCTTCCACCGCCTGTAGCTTGTCGCGGCAGTGCTCCAACAGGGCCGCGCCGCGCTGGTAATTGGTGAGCAGTTGATCCAAGGGCAGGTCGCCGGACTCCAGGCGCGCGACCAGCCCTTCCAGTTCGGTCATGGCCGCCTCATAGGTGGCGGGGAGCGCGGTGGCGTCGGGTTGGGATGGGCTGGCCTTGGGCATGGGTGGTGCAATCTGAAGCAAACCGCGATTTTAGGCGCATAGCGGGTGGGCAACGGTCTCTAAGGCAGAGTGCCTGAACCGGGGTGCGGGTACAATCTCCCCTCCCGCTTCCGGCCACCCGCTTCTGGGCTGGCCGGCTCCCATTCACCGCGCACTTTGGTGCATCCCCCTGTGGGGAGTCTTTAGGTCAGGTCACCCATGTCTGATTTAAGTCTTCAACTGCAGCAGGCGAACAGCCAACTACCAGTTTCGAGCTACTTTGACCCGGCGCTCTACGCGCTTGAAATGCAAAGTATCTTTCAGCAAGGGCCCCGCTATGTGGGGCACTCTTTGAGCGTCCCCCACGTCGGGGATTACTACGCCCTGCCCCAAGAAAACGGGGGCCGTGCGCTGGTGCGCAATGCCGGAGGCATTGAACTCATCTCCAACGTCTGCCGCCATCGCCAGGCCATCATGCTTAAAGGGCGTGGTTCGCTCACGCACAGCGGCAGCCAAGTGCAAAGCGGCAACATTGTCTGCCCGCTGCACCGCTGGACCTACAGCGGCGCCCACGCGGGCCAGAACGGCAGCCAGAGCGGCACACTGATCGGTGCGCCCCACTTTGCCAACGACCCCTGCCTGAACCTCAACAACTACAAGCTGCAGGAATGGAACGGCCTCCTTTTTGAAGACGACCGCGCCAATGGAGGCGTGGACGTGGCGACCCAACTGGCGAACATGGGCCCGCGTGCCGACCTGAGCTTTGAGGGCTATGTGCTCGACAAGGTGGAGATGCACGAGTGCAACTACAACTGGAAAACCTTTATTGAGGTGTATCTGGAGGACTACCACGTAGGCCCCTTCCACCCCGGACTGGGCCAGTTTGTGACCTGTGACGACCTGCGCTGGGAGTTCAAGGACAACTACTCGGTGCAAACCGTGGGTGTGGCCAACCGCTTGGGCAAGGCCGGTAGCCCGACCTACGAGCGCTGGCACAAGGCGCTGCTGGGCTACCGCAACAACGTGCCCCCGCAGTACGGCGCCATCTGGCTCACCTACTACCCCCACATCATGGTGGAGTGGTACCCGCATGTGCTGACCGTGTCCACCCTGTTCCCCATGGGCGTGAACAAAACCATGAATATGGTGGAGTTCTATTACCCCGAAGAAATTGCCGCCTTCGAGCGCGAGTTTGTGGAAGCCCAACAGTCCGCCTACATGGAAACCTGCATCGAAGACGACGAAATCGGCGAGCGCATGGACGCCGGACGCCGCGCCTTGTTTGACCGCGGCGACAACGAAGTCGGCCCCTACCAAAGCCCCATGGAAGACGGCATGCAGCACTTCCACGAGTGGTACCGGCGCAAGCTGGGCAGCGCTGTCAGCCGCTGAACATTTACTATCAAAAACATAGCTGCTCGCGCACATTCCATGGGCGCTAGCAGCTCTTTTTACTGCTAAACACCTATGCAAGCTCTGTGGATGGTCCTGGCCTCGTTCTGGTTCGCGCTGATGGCGGTGGGCATCAAGTACGCGTCCAATAGCTTTGGCACCTTTGAGCTCGTGTTCTACCGGGGCCTGGTCAGCATTGTGTTCATGGGCATCGTGGTGCGGGCCAGTGGTTCCAGCCTGCGCACCCCGGTGCCACTGATGCATGTGTGGCGCAGCACCATCGGTGTGGTGTCTCTAGGCAGCTGGTTTTACGCCATTGCCCACCTGCCACTGGCCACAGCCATGACACTGAACTACATGAGCGGCGTGTGGGTGGCTGCCTTTGTGGTGGGCGGCGCCCTGCTTTACGGCAAAGAGCAACCACAGGGCGCGCTGCTGGGCACCGTGCTGATGGGCTTTGTGGGCGTGGTCATGACGCTGCGCCCCACCATCGACCAGAACCAGCTGTTTGCCGGCCTGATCGGCTTGCTCTCCGGCCTGGGCGCTGCGCTGGCCTACATGCAGGTAACGGCGCTGGGCAAGGCCGGCGAACCAGAAGAGCGCACCGTGTTTTACTTCTCGGTAGGCAGCGCGGTGGTCGGCGCGGTGGGCATTGCCTTCACGGGCTTCACCCCATGGAGCGAGGTGGATTGGCGGGATGCCGTCTGGGTCATTCCCATCGGCGTGCTGGCGTCCTTGGGCCAATGGTGCATGACTCGCGCCTACCGCAAAGGCGCCACACTGGTGGTGGCCAGCATGCAGTATTCGGGAATCGTATTCGGCGTGATATTCAGTTTGGTGCTGTTTGGCGACAAGATTCCCATGATGGGGTGGCTAGGCATTGCCGTGATCGTCGCCAGCGGCGTGCTGGCCACCGTGCTGCGCACCCGCCTGCTGCCGCACACGCCTGCCGAGGAGCACTAGGCCAGCCTTAACCGAGACTGGAGCGGATAGCTTCCAGATACGTGCGCACAGGTTGTTGTGTGGTGAGACCGATGGCTATCTGCAAAGCAGCCTCGACCTCTGCTTTGGAGCTATCGCTTTGCAAGCGCAACAAATGTGCTTTGGCAACCCACCAAGGCTGGAAGGACTTGGTCACGGACCTGTCGATTGCGTCCAGTTGCGCGAGCCCTTCGCTCACATTGCCTGACTCGCCCATCGCCACTGCGCCCGCAACCAAGGCTCCCTGCGTGGGGTAATGCGCATTGATTTGCCGGTACAGCATATCTATGCCTCGCCACGGCGTCTTTCCGGTAAACAGACGTTGACAATGGGCCGACTGGACGGCGGCCTCCAGCTGAAAAGGACCCGGCCGCCTTTGCTGGGCCGCAATCCACAGCAGCTGATCCGCGCGCATGATCGCTTCGCGATTCCAACGCTGGGTGTCCTGCTCGGCCAAAGGGATGAACTCACCGGACGGCCCCGTCCTGGCATCCCGCCGCGCGTCACAAAACATCATCAGTGCTTGCAATCCCCGGGCTTCAGGCTCATCCGGCAAGAGAGCGCACACGATGCTGCCCAGATACAGCGCTTCCTCCCGCAGATCGGTAATGCGGGTCTCTGCCCCGTCCACCGCGTCCAGAGCCAGACCGAAGGCGCCGTAAATGGACTCGAGCACATACCCCAGCCTCTCGGGCAACTCCGACATTTCGGGATCTTCAAACCGGATAGCGGTATAGCGAATTTTTTGTTTGGCACGCACCAGCCGCTGGGCCAGGGTTGTGGGCGAAACCATCAAGGCAGGCGCCATGTCCGCCACCTGCAATCCCAGAACCACCTGCAGCATGAGCGGAATCCGCACTTTTTCATCAATCGCCGGGTGGGCACATACAAACATGAGCTTGAGCCGTGCATCGGGTACCACAGGGCGATCCTCCTGAATGGCCTCTTGCTCAAGGAGCACCGTCACCGCGGGATCAAAGCGGACCTGGTCATGGCGGGCAACCTGCAGCAACTGACGCTTCGCCACCGTCAATATCCACGCATCCGGCGATGCGGGTACCCCACTGACTGGCCACACCTCCAAGGCTTTCATCAATGCATCATTCAAGGCATCTTGCGCAGCGGCAATGTCGCGCCACTGCCATGCCAGGTAGGACACCAAACGACCATACGACTCCCGGGCCGCCAGCTCAGCGGCCCTGAAAGCAGCGCGGGAATCAGCCGACACTCACTTCGGCGCGGACATCACCAGCACAGGCCGTACTTCAGTCGTACCGGTCAATGAACTGGGGCTGCGTGCGGCCCACTCTAAGGCGTCATCCAGGCTCGGGACTTCAATAATGAAATAGCCGCCGATATGCTCTTTGGTATCTGCGTAAGGTCCGTCATGAATCACGCGCTTGCCGTTGCGCAATTGAACCTGGGTACCGGTGTGGGGGTCCTGCAGACCATTGCCTTGAACAATGATTCCGGACTGACCCATCGCGCCGATATAGGCATTCCATGCGCCCCAGTAAGCGGGTGCAGTCTCAGGGTTGGCACGTTGGGCCAAATCTTCCGCAGTCTCTTTGTGAATCAACATGAATTGCATGGTTTTCTCCGAAAAAAAGATGACTTCAATATGAGTAGGGTGAAACGAGTAACGGGCCGACTACCAGCTGACGCGGCGGAATTGGCGCATGGAAACCCACAGCAGACCCGCGGCGATGAGCACGACGGTGGTGAGAATGATGACCTGCCCCATCCCGAAAGCCTGGAAGACACCTTGCGTGATGTCACCCACATAGAGCACCAGATAAGCAGCCAAAGATACGACAAACACTGGACGTGACCATGGCGAACGCAAGAGCAGCAACAAGCTGCCCAGCGCACCACCGAACACCCCAGTGGCAAAGGCCAAGGTCATCCAGGACGGCAAGCCGACATACAGCTCCGCCTGTTCTTTGGTCATTCCGTTGCTCATCAGGCTGCCCACTGTGCCTTGCACGGTGGGAAGGAACTGGATGATTCCAAAAATATTCCAGGCCAGCCCCAAAATGGCCACGGGCCAGAACCATGTGGGCAAAGCCCGCTGCGCGTTGTCTTCAGACATAAGTGATCTCCAAGGTGAGAGCCCGAGCATTATTGCGTTGGCTCATCCATGTGATGCTTGGATGAAGCTCCAATCGACAAAGCGCAGAAAAAAGTTTTCGATTTCGCTTAAATTGGCGGGATTGGACGATTCCCCAAGCAAGGCTAGACTCAAGTCCACTGCGATTTTCAAAGTCTCCCGGACCTTTTGTGGGCCACTTGGCCCCCTATTTGTTAGACCAGCCGCCTCCCAACCCCATGCCCTACACCACCCTGATCTCCGTCGCCCAGCTGCAATCCCTGCAGGCCAGCGCCACGCCTGCCGTCGTTTTCGACTGCAGCTGCGACCTGATGCAGCCCGAAAAGGGCCCTGCTCAATATGCCGAGAGCCACATTGCCGGCGCCCTCTACGCCCATCTGGACAACAACCTGAGCGCCAAGGGTGATCCAGCTGTGACCGGTGCACAGTCGGGCGGGCGCCACCCGCTCCCATCCCGCGAGAAGTTCGCCCAATGGCTGGGTATCGTGGGCCTGAAAAACACTGACCAGGTGGTGGTGTATGACCGCCAAGGCGCCAATTACTGCGGCCGCTTGTGGTGGATGCTCAAGTGGTTGGGCCATGCGAATGTGGCGGTGCTGGACGGCGGCTTCCAAGCCTGGCAGGCAGTAGGCGGCACGGTCAGCAGCGGTAATGAAACTGCGCGCGCACCCTCTACCTTTGCGGTGGCCGACCCGCTGGTAGCTTTACGCAGCAGCGAACAGGTGCTGGCCCATCTGGGCAAGGCTACCCAGCATGTACTGGATGCGCGTGGTGCCCCGCGCTTTCGGGGTGAGACTGAACCAATTGATCCCGTGGCGGGTCACATCCCCGGCGCCTTGAACCGGGTGTTCAGCAACAACTTGGGCGCCGATGGCTTCTTCAAGCCTGCCGCTGTGCTGCGAGCCGAGTTCGAGGCTCTGCTGGGGCAGCGGCAAGCGGAGCACGTGGTGCACCACTGCGGCAGCGGCGTAAGTGCGGTGCCCAATATCCTCGCCATGGAGATTGCCGGCTTACAAGGCAGCGCCTTGTTTGCCGGCAGCTGGAGCGAGTGGTGCAACCGGCCGGGCTTCCCGGTAGCGCAAGGCTGAGACCCCGCTTACACTGCGGCCTCATGATCCTGCCGAGCCTCAGCCTTCCCGCCAAGCGCCTGGCCGCCGACCTGATGGTGGTGCTGGGCGTGGTGGCGGCAGGACTGCTGAGTACGGCTGCGGTATACAGCAACTTGCGGGAGGCCGAGGCCCTGCGGATCTACGAGCAGCGTAGCGCACTGGCCGAAACCGTACTCGGCGCCCTGGACCACGACGCGACCAGCACCATCGAAGCCGTGCGTGGTGCGGCCCTCATGGCCGAAATGCAGCCCGCCATGACCCGGGCCCAGTTTGACTTGTATGTCAACCGCCTCAAGATGGCGCAACCCACCGTGGCCGCGCTCGAATGGCAAAAAATGGAAGCTGCAGAGGGCTTTG
>RFQA01000053.1 GCA_009925925.1 Betaproteobacteria bacterium | reverse complement strand
ATTACCAAACTGAAAGTTCCGCCCTTTATTGCGACCCTGGGCATGATGATGTTGCTCAAAGGCGTGTCGCTCATCATCACGAACACTCGTCCGATCTACTTCAGTGATGTGGAAGGCTTTGACCAGATCGCGCTGGGCTCATTGATCGGCGAGCTGATTCCCTCACTGCCCATTCCCAACGGTGTGTTGATCATGTTTGTTGTGGCGGTGGTGTGTGCCATTGTCCTGAACAAAACTGCCTTGGGGCGCTACACCTTTGCACTGGGCAGCAACGAAGAGGCCGTGCGCTTGTCCGGGGTGAATGTGGACCGCTGGAAAGTCATCATCTACACCTTTGCAGGCGGCATCTGCGGCATTTCCGGTTTGTTGATTGCCTCGCGCCTGAACTCTGCGCAGCCCGCTTTGGGCCAGGGTTATGAGCTGGACGCGATTGCCGCGGTGGTGATCGGCGGCACGTCGCTGAGCGGCGGGGTGGGCACGATTCTGGGCACCATCATCGGCGCCTTCATTATGAGTGTTCTTATCAATGGTCTGCGCATCATGTCGGTCGCCCAGGAGTGGCAGATGGTGTTGACAGGTCTCATCATCATTCTCGCGGTCTACACCGACAACCTGCGCCGCAACAAGAAATAAGGAGACCAGGCCGCCGATTACGCCACCACCCTGTTTAAGTTTTTCGTGATTCCGTTGAAAGCAATAAACCTATCCATCAGGAGACAAACCATGAATGCAAAACGTCAATTGCTGGCACTGACCGCCGGCCTCGCACTGGCTGGCTTTTCCAGCTTCGCTACCGCACAGGAAATCTATATTCCCTTGATCTCCAAAGGCTTCCAGCACCAGTTCTGGCAAGCCGTGAAGCAAGGTGCTGACCAAGCTGCCAAAGACTACAAAGTCAAGGTCACTTTTGAGGGCCCAGAAACCGAGCAGCAAGTGGACAAGCAGATCGACATGCTCTCCGCTGCATTGGCCAAAAATCCCAAGGCTATCGGCTTTGCTGCACTGGATAGCAAGGCCGCCATTCCCCTGCTGAAAAAGGCCCAGGCTGCCAAGATTCCGGTCATTGCTTTTGACTCGGGTGTGGACAGCGACATTGTGGTGACGACTGCGCAAACTGACAGCAAGGCTGCAGCGGCTTTGGCGGCTGACAAGATGGCTGAAAAAATCGGTGGCGAAGGTGAGGTGGCAGTTATCGGACACGATCAGACCAGCACCACTGGTACCGGTCGCCGCGACGGTTTTGTGGACCAGATCAAGGCCAAGTACCCCAAGATCAAGGTGGTGGATATCCAGTACGGCGGTGGTGACCACTTGAAGTCGGCTGAAATTGCCAAGACGCTGACCCAAGCCTATCCCAAGCTCAAGGGTATCTTCGGCACCAATGAAGGCTCCGCGATCGGCGCCGGCAAGGGCCTGAAAGAAGCCAAGAAAACTGGTGTAGTCATTATTGGTTTTGATTCCGGCAAAGCCCAGAAGGACATGATCAACGACGGCACCATTGCCGGCGCGATCACCCAGAACCCCGTGGGTATCGGCTACAAGACGGTAGAAGCAGCTGTGAAGGCGCTCAAGGGTGAGAAGTTGCCCAAGATCATCGACACCGGTTTCTACTACTACGACAAAACCAACATGAAGGACGCCAAGATCGCGGCCGTTCTTTACGACTGACATCACCCCCTGAGCGGCTTTGCCGCTCCCCCCTCTCTCGCAAGCAGCGGGAAGGGGGCGTACCCGGCGGTCTGGCAGAGCCACTTCCGCGGGTGCCCTGAATTTTGTTGACTGAAAAGGAAGAACTGTGAAATTAGTACGCTACGGATTGCCAGGTCAAGAAAAGCCCGGTGTGTTGGATGCCCAAGGCCGGGTGCGCGATCTGTCCGCACACATTACCGATGTCGGCGGTGCTGCCTTGCTGCCTGAAAGCCTTGCCCGTCTGCGTGGCGTAGTCGTTGAAAGTCTGCCTTTGGTAGATGGAATCCCCCAGAAAGATTTGCGCCTCGGTGCCTGTGTAGGCAACGTAGGCAAGTTCATTTGCATCGGGTTGAACTATTCCGATCACGCGGCGGAGAGTGGCATGCAGGTTCCACCGGAGCCTGTAGTGTTCAACAAATGGACAAGCGCCATCGTCGGGCCGGATGATGCGGTGGAGATTCCCCGTGGATCCGTGAAGACCGACTGGGAAGTGGAGCTCGGCGTGGTCATCGGCAAAGGCGGCCGGTACATTGACGAATCCGCTGCAATGTCCCATGTTGCTGGTTATTGTGTAGTGAACGATGTGTCTGAGCGCGAGTACCAGCTCGACCGCAGTGGTACGTGGGACAAGGGCAAGGGTTGCGATACCTTCGGTCCCGCGGGCCCCTGGCTGGTGACCGCAGATGAAATACCCGATCCACAGGCTTTGTCCATGTGGCTGGACGTGGATGGCAAGCGTTATCAAAACGGAAGCACGTCCACGATGGTGTACGGCGTGAAGTTCCTCATCTCGTACCTCAGTCGATTCATGAGCTTGCAACCCGGCGACGTGATTTCTACAGGTACCCCACCCGGCGTCGGCATGGGGCAGAAACCTCCGGTTTACCTGCGTGCAGGTCAAACCATTCACCTGGGCATCGAGGGCCTGGGAAGCCAAACACAGATAACCAAACAGGCCTGATATGACCCAAGTCACCGGCATGCGCGTCGTGGACGTGCGCTTTCCTACGTCCCAACATTTGGATGGCTCGGATGCGATGAACCCGGATCCGGACTATTCCGCAGCCTACGTGATCCTTGAAACCGACCGTCCGGGCGTAGAGGGTCACGGCTTGACTTTCACCATCGGACGAGGCAACGAGATCTGCTGTGCTGCGATCGAGGCCATGCGGCATCTGGTGGTTGGACTGGATATGGACTGGGTAGCTGCCGATATGGGGCGCTTCTGGCGATACGTCACCTCGGACAGCCAGCTGCGCTGGATTGGTCCGGACAAGGGGGCCATTCACCTTGCAACTGGTGCAGTCGTGAATGCGGTGTGGGACTTGTGGGCCAAGCTCGAAGGTGTGCCGGTGTGGGAACTGGTGGCGCGCATGAGCCCTGAAGAGCTGGTGAAGCTGATTGACTTCCGCTACATCACTGACTGCATTACGCCAGAGGAGGCGCTGGCCATGCTGCGAGGGCGTGCCGTGGGTAAAGCACAGCGTATGGAAACCTTGCGACGTGAGGGCTATCCCTGTTACACCACCTCGGCTGGCTGGCTGGGTTACGACGATGACAAACTGCGCCGCCTGTGCAAAGAAGCTACCGACGCGGGCTTCAACCACATCAAGCTCAAGGTCGGTCGAGACAAGGCGGACGATATCCGTCGCTTGCGCATCGCTCGCGAGGTGCTGGGGCCCGAGCGACATTTGATGATTGACGCCAACCAGGTGTGGGAGGTGAATCAGGCGGTGGAATGGGTGCGCGAGTTGGCCTTTGCCAAGCCGTGGTTCATTGAGGAGCCCACCAGCCCGGACGACATTGAGGGCCACCGCGTCATTCGTGAGGGCGTGCACCCTGTGAAGGTGGCAACCGGCGAGATGTGCCAGAACCGTATCATTTTCAAGCAGCTGATCATGCGAGGTGCCATCGATGTGGTGCAAATTGATTCCTGCCGCTTGGGTGGCGTCAATGAAATACTGGCGGTCATGTTGATGGCTGCCAAGTACAACTTGCCCGTGTGCCCGCACGCAGGCGGAGTCGGCTTGTGTGAGTATGTGCAGCACCTGTCCATGATTGATTACCTGTGCATTGCCGGTACACGCGAAGGGCGGGTGATCGAGTTTGTGGACCATTTGCATGAGCATTTCCTCGAGCCCTGTGTGATCGAGAACGCGGCCTACATGCCACCCAAGGCGCCTGGTTTTTCCATCGAGATGAAGGCGGAGTCGCTCCGTCATTACACCCACAAGCCCCGCCTGGCGACAGCATGAAAATCGACACGCACCAGCACTATTGGCGTTACCGGCCTGCGGAGTTCCCTTGGATCAACGACGCCATGCCGAATTTGCAGAAGGACTGCATGCCTGTTGATTGCGAGGATGCAATGCGCGTCGCAGGTGTCGACGGTGTGGTGGCCGTCCAAGCACGCACCTTGGTGGATGAGACCGACTTTTTGCTCAAGGTCGCTGATAACCACCCTGAAGTTTTGGGTGTGGTGGGGTGGGCAGACCTGGCCGCGCCGGATCTTGAGGCACATTTGGAACGCTGGACCGCACATCCCGCGATGCGTGGTATCCGCCACATCTTGCAGGACGAGGCCGACGTCAATGCCTGGCTCAACAATCCAGCCAATTCGAAGGGCTTGCGGGCCGTGCAAGATGAAGGCTTGGTCTATGACGTGCTGGTTTTTGATCATCAGATGCCGGGCGTTGCATCCTTTTGTGCGAAGCACGATGGTCATTGGCTGGTGTTGGATCACCTTGGAAAACCGGCTATCCGAGACTGGTTAGCCAACCCCGAAGTGCCTTCACGGTGGTTGAGCAGCATGCGCAGTCTCGCTACCCTGCCGCATGTGGTCTGCAAGTTATCAGGACTCGTGACTGAAACGGATTGGAAGTCCGGTAAGGGCATCAGCCCGACCGACAGCAAGATCATGTGGACCTGTTTTGATCAAGCGCTGGAGGCTTTCGGGCCCCATCGATTGATGTTCGGTTCTGATTGGCCGGTATGCCAACTCGCTGCACCTTATGACGTTGTGTACGGTTTGGTCCAAAAGTGGGCTAAGACCCGGCTCACCATGGCCGAGCAGGAGGCATTCTGGTCGGGTAATGCGATTCGCTGTTACGGATTAAATGTGCATTCGGAAGCTTGAACGGCTTCGAGTCTGAAAGAAACAAATGGATTTACATCTCAAAGACAAAGTGTTCATCGTGACCGGCGGTGGCAGTGGCATCGGTGCTGCTATCACTCTGACGCTGGCGCAGGAAGGCGCGATTCCGGTCGTCTTTGGCAAAAGCGCACTCTCTCCTGAATTCGAGGCACAACTCAAAGCGAGTGCAGCTGACTACCTGTTTGTTCAGCTCGAGTTATCTGATGAATCTGCCTGTGGCCGGGGCGTCGAGCAGGTCCTGCAGCGCTTCGCGAGATTGGATGGCTTGATCAACAATGCTGGCATCAACGACAGCGTGGGTCTGGAGGCAGGCCGTGACGAATTCGTTGCTTCTCTTGAGCGCAATCTCATTCACTACTACGTGATGGCGCATTACTGCGTTCCGCACCTGAAGGCAAGCAAAGGTGCCATCGTGAATGTGTCGTCCAAGACAGCCCTGACAGGGCAGGGTAATACTAGCGGTTACTGTGCTTCCAAGGGCGGGCAACTGTCCCTGACGCGCGAGTGGGCGGCAGCGTTGTTAAATGATGGGGTCCGCGTCAATGCGTTGATCCCCGCGGAGGTGATGACGCCTCTCTACGAGCGTTGGATCAACAGTTTTGAAAATCCTGCAGAGAAGCTGGCCGGCATCACCGCCAAGATTCCTTTGGGGCAGCGCATGACCACGGCGGAGGAGATGGCGCGCATGTGCGTGTTTCTTTTGTCGGATGCGTCCTCACACACGACCGGGCAATGGGTGTTTGTGGACGGTGGCTATACCCACCTAGACCGGGCATTGTCATGAACCTCAACGTTCAGCGCTACGCCCTGGCTTTGGATTTGGTAGACGACGAAACCAAGATTGCCGCGTACGAAAAAGCCCATGAATCCATTTGGCCCGAAGTACGCGAACATTTGTTTGCGCAGGGCGTTCTGGGTATGGAAATTTACCGGCTCGGAACACGCATATTCATGATCATGGAAGTTGACCCCAAGGTGTATTCAGAGGCTGGAATGGCTCAGGCCTCACTGAACAACGATGCCATTGTCCGGTGGGAAACGCTGATGTGGACATTCCAGGCGCCCACCCCTTGGACCCCGGCGGGCCAGAAGTGGGTACCCATGCGCCGGATCTTTCAGCTTCGATAACGACTTCGCGCTTGGATAGCCACAGAGCGGCATTCCTTATTTGATAGTGACCGGAATAGTCGCCTGGCTGCTCAGACCGTTGTTGTTGGTGACTACCACTTTGAGGCTGTAAGTACCTGCAACTGGCTTGGCCCAGCTCGCAATGACGTTC
The DNA here is from genome assembly GCA_009925925.1 of Betaproteobacteria bacterium. Classification (GTDB taxonomy): domain Bacteria; phylum Pseudomonadota; class Gammaproteobacteria; order Burkholderiales; family Burkholderiaceae_C; genus Allorhodoferax. The sequence goes on along the minus strand of RFQA01000053.1, from coordinate 13,368 downwards.
ATGCCACTCAATGAGAATGTCATACCCAGTGGAACTCCTGAAATGGAGATCTGGAAAGAAGTGGCGCTCGCGTCACTGATGTTGATGCTGCTACTCAGAGCCTTGCCCACGGTGCCATTGATGGCCGCTGCGGTAATGACTGGGCCCGCATTGGCAATTTTGACGGAGTAGACGGCCGTGCCGGTCAGCCCGGTTTTGGTGTCTTTGGCCGATACCGTGACTGAATAGGTTCCCAGTACTGGCGATGCCCAATTCACCACTCCCGTTGTGTTAATGGTCATTCCTGCAGGGTTACCGCTGATGGCGTAGGTCACCGGGTTGCTGGACACGGCAGTCGCTGCGAAGGAGAGGGCAACCCCGGGGCGCCCGATGACGCTTGTAGCTGTCAGCGTCGGCGCCTTGGCGGCTGCAATCGTTACGCTGTAGGTGCCCTGACCGGTCAAACCTGTTGCAGTGTCCTTTGCGGTGATGACGGGGCTGTAGGTGCCTACCAACGGCATGGGCCAGGTGACAACACCCGCGCTGCTAATGGTCATGCCTGCTGGTCCGCCACTCAGGGTCCAGGTGACGGGGTTGGATGCATTCACCGATACGGTGAAGGAAAGCACAGTCCCCACCGTTCCGCTGACGGCCGCCGAAGGTACGACAGGCGCAGCGCTAGCGTTGGTCCCCGTGAGGCTGTTCACCAAGCTGGTCGCGTTCGGTGTCCCTAGGCCGGTTAGCTGGTCGTATCCCACTTTGGATGCACATGTGCTGCAGGTCCCATGGCTGCCCCGAGTAATGTCGGCAAAAGTGCTCGCATAGGTGCCAGGTACCGTGGCCAATTGGCTATAAAGAGCGGTATGGGGCAGGCCCAATGCCGCTTTGGATGCTTGCGCGCGGCTTGCGTTTGTAATGGCAATCAGTCCGGCCCACTGGGGCGTCGACAGGCTGGTGCCCCCCACGCTCATCCAGTTCACCGTGGAACTACCGGGAGTCATGACGGCGGTGTATTGGCCAGTGGCCGGGTCGGCGTTGAAGGCCACGTCCGCTACCACGCGGCGGCTGGTAAAGCCCATGCCGGGAACGGCATTCGATTGATAGCTGGGCGTAGCGGAATAGGCGCTGATGCCGCCCCCGGTGCCGGACCAGCTCACTTCTGAGCGTGTGCCTGTCCCGGTGTAGCTCAATGTGGTGCCGCCTACGGCCAAAACGTTAGGGGACACCGAAGGCCAGGAGACAGCCATACCGGAGTCACCCGTTGCGGCGAGGTAGGTCATCTTGGGTGCGGTGAATACCGAGTCTACCGACGCTGTCCAACTGCCTTCTGCTGCGCCGAAGCTCATGGAAACAATCCCGGGTCCCATGGAGTTTGCCAGTTTGATGGCGCCCAACAAGCTGTTCAGGGAGGCGTCTGGAGCCTCTATCAGGACGATGCGAGCGAGTGGGGCGGTAGCGTGAGCCCATTGAACATCGAGTGCAATTTCAGTCGCCCAGCCGGAGTTGTAAGCGGGCGCTGTCGCAGTCATTCCACCGGCGGCGGTGTTGTACACCACGGAGAATTCACAGGCGGTATTTGATGCTGCAGCCAGCGGTAATGCTGCGGTGGGTGCTATGACTTTGGTAGCGCATGTCGGTAGCGCGAATTTCTGGTTGAACGCGGCTAACTCTGCAATCGCATTGGGGTTGTGGTACGCATTGACGATGTAGATTGTCTGTCCGGCACCCATTTGTGCGGCCTTTGCTGCTGTGACTGGTGTGCCACTCGCAGGCAGGTCGGGAAGGCTGTAAGCAGCCCGTATCTGCGCAGGGGTGTAAGTGGCAGTTATGGTGCCGGCAGCCATGGGCGTGAAAACAGGTTCTGAGCCCGTGCTGGGTTCCGATTGAGAGAAAGGCGTTGCGACCTGCTCTGCAACTGCAGTGGGAAGTGTCGGCACGTCCATTTGCATGGTAACGGTGCCTGAAGCCACCTGATCGGCCGCATTGGAGCCGCCCCCACAGGCACTCAGCATTGCAATTGCAGAAAGGCAAACTACAGCCAATGGCCACTTAATGTGGACGCTTTGGATTTGAAAAATGCGTTGGGTTTCGAATCTCGTCATGGCCACTGCTCCGGTAAACAAGGGAGGGCCACAACGTTCAATGGACTATGTGCACACACACGTTCTCATCGGCGGCCCCGCTACCATGACATTGCTGCTTTAGGTCGGTGGCTTTGTGTCCCCGTCTTTAAACGGGTTTACCCATAAGCACCGCCGGGATGGCGGTACTCGATGTTGCGATTTTACCTTTTTTTGGGGAGTTTGCAAATACTGATGGGTGAAAACCCGTCAAATCCGCCTTGACACGCTTAGCTTTGGATGTTGCATTCACGGCGCAACAGGGCTACCGCGTCATTGAAGGTGTAATCGTGGTCGCTGGTCAAAGTGCCGGTCGCCTCTTCGATGAAGTTGGTCCACAGGCTTGCATAGTCTTCCAGATGCTCTGCAGGTGCGTGGTCCTGGATGAACTGCAACGGCAGGGCGGTTTGCAGACCTGCTTTGCGAATTTTCTTCACCAAAGTGGCGGCAGCTTTTTCGGACAGCACCGTTTTGGCGGCACTGCCTGCGGCTATGCACAGGAACAAGGTGAGTAACGAGCTCTCATCGTCATTGCCCCCAGTGGCTTTGGCCCACGCTCTGGAGACTGATCTGTCGAATTGCTCCACTTCGCTGATGGCGTCTTCCACACAGAAATAGCGGCCCACGAAGGCGGGCGTCTGGTCAAACAGCTTGCGGACAGGGACGGCCGACTCCAACCATTTTGCGGAGTCTTCCCAGACGGAATCACGCACGGACTCCACCACGGAAAGCCATTCGGAGGGCAGGTCTGCAGGCAGCGTCAGGGGCAGCTTGCCGGGTTTGGTCAGGTAGCGCTTGCGCAGCGCAAGAATCATCTTTTCAAAGGTAACCCAGTCCGGCAATGTGCTGCGTTTGCAGGCAATTGCCAGCAGTGCAGTCCGGATCACGGCTTCAGCGTCTTTACCGGCTTCTTCCAGTTCGTCCGCATCCATTCCCAACTGGGCGGCCATCCAGATGGCGGCATCCACTACTGCAGCTGCGTGGCGGCGGCTGGCCAGTTCTGCCTGGTAGTCGGCCAGAGGGCGCAGGCTCCATTTGGCGAGCAAGGGGATGTGTTCGTCGCGGAAGCCACTGCGTTCATTCATGCCGAAGTGGGTAGTCTGCGGCATGGTGATCAGCGCTTTCAACATGTCCGAGCCCGCTTTGGAGCGGGACAGGAAGCTGTTATCGCGCAGGAGCTCTGCGGCTTTTTGCAGGTCACCTTGTGAGGTGTGTGCCAGGTTCAGGCTCACCAGATTGACGATGCGGTCTTTGGCCAGCTCCAGCTCAGGCCGCAAAAACTCGGTGCCGAAATACCGGGCGATCTGCACCATGCCTTTGGGCGCATCGGCACAAATGGCATCGAGTTTGTCTTGACCGATCAGGCCGTGGCGCACACCGTGGGCCAGTGCCTTTTCGAAAAAGGGGCGATCGTCAAAAAGTGAAACGGCTTGCTGTGCGGCAGACATGGCGGGAGCCTTGGCGTTAGATGGCAGATTCTTCGTCGTCGTCACGCGCAGCAGGCGTGGCTTTGCCGCGGTCGGTGTCACCGGTTTCGACTTTGCCGTCGTCTTCCTCTTCGGGCATTTCTTCCTCGTCCAGGCCCAGATCAAAGGCACGGGCTTTGGCGCGCAGCACAATTAGCATCTCGATGAACAAGTCGGGCAGTTCATGGCGCAGCAACCACGCCATTTGCATCCAGTCCTGGTCGGCCACTTCGTCCAGATCCACCCTGGGGCGTACATAGGCGGATTGGTACAGGGCTTGCTCCGACAAGATTTCGCCATCATCTTCGACCGTTTCAAAGGTGCCGCTGCGGGCAAAGGCTTCGACCCGGCTCCACTTTTCGGTGAAGTAGTCGGCCAGTGCTTCACTGCCGCCCTCCAGATCACCGATGGCAGTCAAGAATTCAATCGGATCTGCGTCTTCCCGGAAGATCACTGAGTTCATCATTCCGCGCAGATGGGTGCGGGTCAGGTCTTTGTATTGCTTTTCGATGACTACCGCATGGGCAAACTGTTGGGGTGTGATCAACAGATTAACGATGGACTCTTTGGAGTCGTCGTACTCGCGGATGACGGCCAGAATGTCTTTGGGGGGCAACTGCTCCAGCACCACCATCAAGGCGCCATCCCCTTCGGAGTCGGCCAGTTCGGTCAGCACCGATTCGGCGCCCACGATATCGCCTGCAGCAATCAGGGCCTGGGTTTTTTCAATCAGGGCAAGTTGGCTCATGGGGTTTTCTCTCCGGGTGACAGGTATGGGATCAGTCTTTGTGGTCGAAGCCTTGCTCAACCATCCAGGCGGCGCCTTCTTCCTCGCTCACGCGGCTCTGGCGCTCGTCTTCATCCATTCCTTCGGGGTCGCGTTCGGTGTCGTCACGGTCATCGTCTCCATCGTCCGCATCGTCGGCTTGTGTGAATCGGGCATCCGGCTTGGTCAACAAATACTCGAGGGCCGCGGCCACGCTCATGAACCAGGGGCCAGCGGGCTTTTGCAACACCTGCTGGGCCAGGTTCTGTGCCCAGGGCACCAAGTCTACGGAATCTGACAAGGCATCCCATTCGGGCAGGTCTTCAGATTCATGGCGCACCAAGTCTTCCATCACGGTGCTGCGCTTGAAGCGGAAGCCCTGGTGGAACACCACAGCCACCATTTCAGGGCTGAGCTCAAGCATGCTCAACAGGAAACCGAGCTCTTTGCGGCGTTCTGCCAGTTTCTTGGCAAGAACGTTGGTGCCCTCGGAATCTGAGGCCAGATCGTCCAGCTCGGCTTGGTAGGCGCTGCGCAGATGGTGAAAGAAAGGAGAGAGGCTCATGCGGATTGCCAAATCAAAGAATGCGGGAGAAATAGGTGGACCAGATGTCGCGTGCGGTGTCGATGGGACTATCGAGCAAACCACGCCTGCGATTGTCGTCATAGGCCTGACGCTTGTCGGTGTCCGACAGCACATCGTAGGCTTCCTGCACTTCGCGGAAGTACAGCGCGGCATTCGGGTCGGGATTGCGGTCCGGGTGAAACTGCGCAGCCTTTTGGCGGAAGGCCTTTTTGATGTCAGCCAAGGTGGCTGCGCTGTTCAATCCGAGACTGGCGTAATGGTCTTTCATGCAGCAACTATCCTGCCGTAAAAGAAAAAACCCCACTGCATTCGCAGCGGGGTTTTCAAATACCCTTGCGGGTTGTTCTGGCTCCTCAACCTGGGCTCGAACCAGGGACCTACGGATTAACAGTCCGGCGCTCTACCGACTGAGCTATTGAGGAATGAAGCCTCAAATTATAGCGTGTTTTTTCGGTGATTTTGGAAACACGCTAAATTTTTGAATCTGACGCTAATTTTTTTCTTGGGTTCCAACACCGAGGAGCTGATGCAAACGCGGGCTCGTGGTGGTGTACTGCAAGAGGACTTTATTCTCGGGAGAAATAAAGGCCATTGCGCCGAAGGCCGCTAGTGTAGCCTCATGAAAGCCGCTCAAAATCAATTTCCGCTTTCCGGGATAAAAATTTATATCCCCGACTGCAAAAATTCTTGGGAGCTCGCTTTGAAAGTTCTCGGTGTTGACGGGAACCTGCTTGCGTTCCAGGGTCCAGCCCCAGTCGGCAATCGGGCCCATCTTCGGTGACACGCCCAAGCGCACGATCACATGGTCGGCAGGTACCGGGGTCTCTTTGCCTTCGGCAGTCAACACTTGCAGAGCGTGAAGCCTATCGCCCCCTGCCTCACAGCCCGTCACTTGCGCTGCCAGCACCTGAATCTTTCCTGCAGCGCGAGCAGCTTCCAACAATTGCAGGGTCTCGGGTTCTCCGGCAAATACATCGCGTCGGTGAATCAGGGTCACGCTAGCGGGGCCACGCGCATTTTCCGAAGGCTTTGCAGCATCCAGTGCCGCCACAACGGCAGATTCATCGCCACCCAGTACGACGACATGGGCATCTGCCAAGCTGCCATCCGGCAAGGCCGGGTCATGCGGGTAGTGCACCTGCCGGCGCTCAAAGGCTTCCAGCGCAGCGACGGCGGGTTTGCGGGCTACAAAGGCGCCCACGCCGGCTGCGACAAAAAGCGTCTTGGTAACGAAAGTGTTGCCAGTGTCCGTGACGAGGTGCAAGCGACCATCTTCCAAGCGAGTGACGGATTCGACTAACTGGGAGAAATGCATTTGCGCCTGAAAGGGCGCAATCTGCTGGAGCAGACTTTGCGTGAGGCCGCGGCCGGTGGTGACCGGTGTGCCGGGGATGTCGTAAATCGGCTTGTCGGCATAGAGCTCCATGCATTGGCCGCCCGCGTATGGCAAGGCATCAATGACATGGGCCTGCACTTCGTGCAGGCCCAGTTGGAACACCTGGAACAAGCCTACGGGACCTGCTCCGATGACGACGGCATCGGCTTCAATCACGGGAGCAGCCATGCCGACTCAGTGATCAGCGAATCAGCTGCGACAGCTTGCCAGTCTTGTCTTTCCAGTCGTCGGCATCCGGCAGGGGCGCCTTGCGCTTGGTGATGCTCTTCCAGCCGGGCAAGCGGGCGAGTTCCGCGTTCAGGGCAATCATGTGCTGCTGGTCTTTGGGTGCGTCTTCTTCCGCGTAAATTGCGTTGGCAGGGCACTCGGGAATGCAGACCGCGCAGTCGATGCACTCATCAGGGTCGATCGTCAGAAAGTTGGGGCCTTCGCGGAAGCAATCCACGGGGCACACGTCCACGCAGTCGGTGTATTTGCACTTGATACAGGCTTCGGTGACGATGTGTGTCATGTTGTTTGAGAGCAGTAAATAAGAGGGCGGGCACTGAAATGCCAAGCCCTTGATTTTATTGGGTTTTGCAGACGCCCCTTGTCACGGGGGCATCTCCTTTGCGTTGTATCAACTCAGCAGCAGGGCGCCGGAGGTCTTGTGGGTGGCGGTGTCCACCAGAATCAGCGAGCCCAACACACGGCTTTGTTCGTACGGAACGGCGGTAATTGCCTCTTGCAGCGCGAGCTCGATACGGCCAATGGCATTGGGTGCAATCTCGGTGGCGTCATGCTCTTGTAGGGTGTTGATGTCCAGGCTGTGGGCTATGCGCTTGACCTTGGCCTTGATCCAGCGGTGGCCATGCAGAGCCAGGTATACGCGGCCGGCAACCAGAGGCTCATCGTCCATCCAGGCCACAGTGGCCTTGATTTCGCGGGTGGCTTCGGCAAAGGCGCGGGGCTTGGGCGTTTCGGCAAACTCGTCGTCCGGGTCAGCTGCGGGTGTGACTTGTGCCAGCAGCCAGTCGCCACGGGACACATCGACTTCGCGGTCCAGCGTGATGCCAGCACCATGGCCTGCGTTGATGCTTCCGTGAACGCGGGCGTGGTTCACCACCTGGGCTACCACGGCGGTCTGGCCGCTGGGGTGGATGCTGATGGTGTCGCCCACCTGCACGGTACCGGTTGCCACACGGCCCCAGAACACCCGGCGGCCTTGGGTCGTGTCGGCAGAGTGGTGGAACTTTTCCACCCATTGCACCGGGAAGGCGAAGGGCACCTCAGTCTCGGCGGCGGTAACGGGCAGCGTCTCTAGCAAGGCCAACAGGCTCGGGCCCTGGTAGCCGCACCAGCCGGGCGTGGCTTCCACCACGTTGTGGCCCTTGAGGGCGGACATGGGGATGGTGGCTGTCACGGCAATGCCAGCTTGCTTTGCAAAAGCTTGCAGCGCTTCGCTGATCTTGCCGAAGGCAGCAGTGGCGTCATCGCCCAAGGCGTCGAGCTTGTTCACGGCAAAGATGATGCCGGGCACGCGCAGCAGGTTGACCAGCAGGCTGTGGCGGCGGGTCTGGGGCAGCAGGTCCACCAGGCCTTCCACATTCCACTTGAGCTTGGTCGCGTCAACCAGCACTACGGCGGCGTGGGCGCTGCTGGCGGCAGTGACCATGTTGCGGGTGTACTGCTCGTGACCGGGAGCATCGCCAATGATGAACTTGCGGGTAGGGGTGGCGAAGTAGCGGTAGGCCACGTCGATGGTGATGCCCTGCTCGCGCTCAGCGGATAGGCCATCGGTGAACAGTGCCAAGTCAGCTTCGCCGCTCTTGGAGACGTTGGCCAACTGGTCTTGCAGCACCGCCTTGCTGTCCACCAACAAGCGGCCGATCAGCGTGCTTTTGCCGTCGTCCACGCTGCCACAGGTGATGAAGCGCAGGGCGGATGAAGTGTCATTTTGGCTGCTGGCGCCCGTGGAATGTGCGGGAGCAGCTATTGTATTCGTAGCGGTCATCAGAAGTATCCGTCCTTTTTGCGCTTCTCCATGGAAGCCTCAGAAGTCTTGTCGTCCATGCGGGTGGCGCCGCGCTCGCTCACATCGGCTTGCAGGGTTTCGATCACGATGTCGGCAGCATTGGCGGCCAGGCTTTCCACCGGGCAGGTGCAGGTGATGTCGCCCACGGTGCGGAAACGCACGTCACGGCTCTCGATCGTTTCGCCTTCCTTGGGCGGGGTCAGCTCCGTCACCGGCACCAGCAAGCCCTTGCGCTCGACCACATCGCGTTTGTGCGTGTAGTACAGGCTTGGCAGCGCGATCTTTTCGCGCTCGATGTACTGCCACACGTCCAGCTCCGTCCAGTTGCTGATGGGGAACACGCGGAAGTGTTCGCCGGGCTGCAGTCGGGTGTTGAACAGCGTCCACAACTCGGGGCGCTGCGCCTTGGGTTGCCATTGGCCGAAGCTGTCGCGGTGCGAAAAGATGCGCTCCTTGGCTCGGGCCTTTTCTTCGTCGCGACGGGCACCGCCGATCAGCGCGTCAAAGCGGAACTCATCGATGGCTTCGAGCAGCGTGACGGACTGGTGCACATTGCGGCTCTCGCCGGGGTGGGCCAGGCGCACGGTGCCGCGGGCCATGGAGTCTTCCACGCTGCGCACGATCAATTCAGCGCCCAGTTCCTTGGCGCGGAAGTCGCGGAAATCGGTCACTTCATGGAAGTTATGGCCGGTGTCGATCATCAGCAGCGGGTAGGGGATGCGGCCTACGCCAAATGCCTTTTCCGCGCACTTGAGCATGACCAGCGAATCCTTGCCGCCCGAGAACAGCAGGGCGGGGCGCTCAAACGCAGCGGCCACCTCGCGCAGGATGAAGATGGTCTCTTCTTCCAGCGCATCCAGGTGCTGGTTGGAGAGGCGGTCGAAATGGGTGGGTTCAGTCATGGCGTTCATGCTTTGGCTTCTTCATGTTTCACGTGCAGGCCGCATTCTTTGGCGGCTTCGTCTTCCCACCACCAGCGGCCGGAGCGGAAGTCTTCACCCAGGCTGATGGCGCGGGTGCAAGGCTCGCAGCCGATGCTGGGAAAGAACTGGTCGTGCAGGGGGTTGTAGTCCAGCTTGTGGGTCTGGATGTAGTGCCACACATCGCCCCAGGTCCAGTTGGCCAGGGGGTTGATCTTGATGCGCTTCTCAGAGCTGTCCACCAGGGGCACATCGGCGCGGGCGCCGGACTGCTCGCGGCGCAGGCCGGTGATCCAGGCGTCTTTGCCCTTGAGCGCGCGCTCCAGCGGTTCCATCTTGCGGATGCCGCAGCAGGCCTTGCGCAGGGCGATACTCTTGTACATCGCGTCCTTGCCTTCGCGCTCCACAAACTGCACGACGGATTCAGTCACCGGCTGGTACACGGTGACGGTAGCACGGCTGGACGCCTTGAAGCGCTCCAGCAAGTCCAGGGTTTCTTGGTGCAAGGCACCGGTTTCCAGCACGAAGATGCCGATGTCCAGCTTCAAGCTGTTGATCAGGTGGCTGATGACCACGTCTTCGGCGCCCAGGCTGGACGCTTGGGTGACGGTGGCAGCACCACCCTCTACACCCGCGTATTGGGCTGCTGCTTGCGACAGCACGCCTTGGGCTTCGGCCAGCTTGATGACGTATTCGCCGCTGGCTTCAGCGTTGCGAGCCATGGCGCTGCCTGCAGGCTGCACTTGCACGGCAAAGCGGTTCCCGAGGGACGACGTTTCGGCGCTCATGCTGCTTCGCCTTCACGGGCAAAGTGCGGCTTCAGGGTCACTGCGTCTCCTTGGTAGAAGCCGCGGAAGCGGTCGAACTGGCGTTGTGCGAAGTCGATGTTTTGATCAGCGCGCAGCACGGCCACGTCAAAACCGGTGCGTTCCATTTGCACCAGCTGGTCGATCAGCACGTCGCCGGTGGCGCGCAGCTCGCCAGTGAAGCCCAAGCGTCGGCGCAGCAAAAATGCTTGGCTATACGCGCGGCCGTCGGTGAACTTGGGGAAGTTCAGGTCGATGCGGGTGACACCCGCAAGGTCGAGCGCACGGGGGTCTTCAGTGTTCGCCAGTTCAATGACTTTTTGGCCTTCGGCGCCTGTGGAATGTGCGGAAGCAGCTATCAATTTCATAGTGTTATCTTTCTTTCGGCGTCCGGAGCTTCAGGCTTCTTGAGCGTCTTTGGCGTAGCCATCTTTTTTGGGCAGGGCGTGCAGGTCTTCGTGCTTGTCGGCCAGGCGTGCACTGTTGGCTGCTGCCTTGAAGGGGTCCATGCCCACGCGCTTGAAACAGTCGATAAAGGTCTCGCTGCCCGCGCGCTGCTGGCGGAAGGTGTCGAGCACGGCCTCAATCACGCCGGGCACTTCGAGCGCACCGAACGAAGGGCCCACCACCTTGCCGGGGACGGCGTCGCCGCTCAGTGCCGAGCCGTCGGAGCCGCCCAGGGACACCTGGTACCACTCCTTGCCGTCTTTATCCACCCCCAAGATGCCGATGTGGCCGCTGTGGTGGTGGCCGCAGGAGTTGATGCAACCGCTGATGTGCAGGTCGATCTCGCCCAAGTCGTGCAGCTCGTCCATGTCCTGGTAGCGTTCGGTGATCTGGGCAGCAATCGGGATGGAGCGTGCATTGGCCAGCGCACAAAAGTCGCCGCCGGGGCAGGCAATCATGTCGGTCAACAGGCGCACATTGCTGCGGGCCAAGCCGGCGTGGCTGGCAGCCACCCACAGGGCCGGCAAGTCTTCGGCGCGCACCCAAGGCAGCAGCAGGTTCTGGTCGTGCGTCACGCGCACTTCACCGGCAGAGAATTCATCGGCCAAGGCGGCAGCGGTGTCGAGCTGGTCGGCATCGGCATCGCCGGGGGCCTGGCCCAGGCGCTTGTACGACAGGGTGACGGCGCGCAGCGCAGGGTTCTTGTGTGGAGCCACGTTCTGCTGCAGCCAGCGGTCGTAGTCTTTCTGGCGCTCGGCGGGAATTGCTACCGTTTTGATAGCTGCCGGCGCACGTTCGGTGAGCGCTGGGGGCACAAAACATGCCGTAACGCGGTCCAGCTCGGCCTGGCTGATGGTGTGGGGCGCACCGTCGCGGGTGATGATTTGCTCGTACTCGGCTTCCACCTCGTCGATGTAGCGCTGGCCTTCAGCCTTCACCAGGATCTTGATGCGCGCCTTGTACAGGTTGTCGCGGCGGCCCCAGCGGTTGTACACGCGCACCACCGCCTCCAGGTAATTCATGATCTGGTTCCAGGGCAGGAAGGCGCGGATCTCGGTGCTGATGACCGGCGTGCGGCCCATGCCGCCGCCCACAAACACGCGGAAGCCCAGCTCGCCCGCCTCGTTCTTGATGAGGTGCAGGCCCACGTCGTGCCAACGCACCGCAGCGCGGTCGTTGGTAGCGCCGGTGATGGCGATCTTGAATTTGCGGGGCAGGAAGGCGAACTCGGGGTGCAGCGTGCTCCACTGGCGCATGATTTCGGCAAACGGGCGGGGGTCGGCAATCTCATCGACCGCCACGCCGGCCAGCTCGTCGCTGGTGATGTTGCGGATGCAGTTGCCGCTGGTCTGGATGCCGTGCATGTTCACGGTGGCCAGCAGGTCCATCACGTCGGCGCTCTTGGCTAGGGGAATCCAGTTGAACTGCACGTTCTGGCGGGTGGTAAAGTGGCCGTAGCCCACGGGCAGGTGGGTGGTGCCCCACGTGGCTTGGGTGCCGATGGCCTTGTCAAATACTTCTTTGCTGGGGTGGTCGTACTCGCGGGCAATACGGGCCAGCACGCGCAACTGCGCGCTGGAGAGCTCGCCGTAAGGCACGGCCACGCGCAGCATGGGCGCATAGCGCTGGATATACCAGCCGTTTTGCAGGCGCAGCGGGCGGAACTCGTCGTCGCTCAAAGTGCCGGCCTGGTTGCGCTCCAGTTGGTCGCGGTGCTGGGCCGCGCGGGCGCGGATGAACTGGCGGTCAAATTCGGTGTATTGGTACATAGACGTGGTGCAGCAAAGATCAGAGAGCGATGAGTTTCAAACCGGCATAAGCCAGCAGCAGGGACAGCAGGGAGCGGATCACCCGCTCCGGGGTTTTGAACATCAGGTGCGAGCCCACCCAGATACCGGGCAGCGAACCCGCCAGCAGTTTGGCCAACATGGGCCAGTCTACCGAACCGAGGGACGCGTGGCCCATGCCAGCCACCAAGGTGAGGGGCACTGCGTATGCAATGTCCGCTGCCACAATGCGCGGCAGGGGCAGCAAGGGGTAAAGCAGCATCAACACCGTGACGCCGATGGCTCCCGCGCCGACGGACGTGAGTGTAACCAGCGTGCCAATGAGAGCGCCGAACAACAGCGGCAGGCTCCAATGGCGGGGTCGTGCCGCTAAGGCCTCATGGCCTGCGGCAATCGATTTGGGGCCGGTTTTGCCACGAATGGCTTTGTAGAGGGTGGCCGCCGCCGTGAGCAGGAGCGCAAAACCCAAGGTGGTGGTCATGATGTGTTGGACAGCGCTGCTGGTGGCGCCCAGCTCGTGCAACACATACAGAGTGATGAGCGCGGCGGGGATGCTGCCGGCGGACAGGTTCAAGACCACCGGCAAGTCGATCTGGCGGGAACGCGCCAACTTGATGGTGCCGCCCATTTTGGTAAATGCCGCAAACAGCAGGTCGGTACCGACCGCCATGTAGGGTTTGACCCCGAAAAAGAAGATCAGGATGGGCGTCATCAACGAGCCGCCCCCCACACCGGTGAGTCCCACGATGGAGCCCACAAAAAAGCCCGCCAGTACAAACGCCAAATCTTGCATGGAGGCGAATGTAGGCGGGCCGGCTTAGATTGAAAACTACTTTTTGGCTATAGGGGTATGCGATCTGGGAATATAGAGCTGTGAACGCCGCTGCACCTTGCCTCAGTACTTTTTGCCGCGCAACTCTTCCATGCGTTCGTTGAAGTATTTTTCTACGGTGTAGCGCTCGGAGAGCACCACTTCGCGACGGGGGTGTAAGAACAGCGGCAAAGAAATGCGGGACTTGGTTGCACCTTCGCCGGTGGGGTTGAGCACCCGGTGCACGGTGCTGGGGTAGTAACCGCCGGA
>RFQA01000052.1 GCA_009925925.1 Betaproteobacteria bacterium | reverse complement strand
CCGTCCCAGCCTTGTTGGCCTGCTTGCAGGCTGCCGCTGGTCAGGGTGTCGGTGCTCGCGGGCAGGGCAGGGGTGTCTAGCAGTTCGGGTGTTTCCGGCAGGGCCTGAATCGCTTTGCCTACCCAACCGGCGGGCAGCTTGTTCACCCGCAACAGCAGCCCGCGGGCGTCCACAAGCGCTTCGACCTTGCCTTGGAATGCGACCGGTGCAGCGGCCTGGGCCGCAGCAAACTGCGCGGCATGCAGCGCCATGGAGCCCCGCACCGGAACGCTGATGCGAAAGCTGCCTTCCTGTGGAATGCACTCTTCCCGGCAAACCAGCCAACTGGCGTTGAGCTGGATGTCTGCCGTCTGCGCCAAGCCCGCTGGGCGGAAGTTGCCGTCTACCTTGACCGGCACGGGCAGCAGCACTTCACCCTCGTAGCCCAGGTTGGCCAGGGTGCCGATGGCAATTTTCCGGGGAGCCGGCCAAGCGATGTCACCCGCTGTCAGGCCGGCAGGCAGCGTCCACTGCAGCTGCGTAGGCAAGCCGGAGTCACCGGGGTTTTTCCAGTAGGTGTGCCAGTGGGGCTGGTGCTGCAGCAGCAAACCCAGCCACAGCGTTTTGCCGGGCGTTACCCCGTCCGGTGCGTGCACCACCAGTTCAGCCACCACTTGGTCCGTCTTGACTTGCGAAGCGGCTACGGAACCGGCAGCAGGAGGTACCAGTGAGCTGTTCGATGGCAATAATTGAGCGCTAGCGCTCGTCGATAGTGCGCAAACAGCTATCAAAAGCAGAGCGCTCAATCTGCGAGAAATTCCAGGCAAGCTTAGTAGGTGGGGGAAAGCATTCATTGGTTTGTCGGAGACCGCGCGCGGCCAGAAGTTCCTGCAAGTGGGGCACAAACGACAACGCTTGGTGTGTCGGCATTCCATCTGAGCCCTTGTATACGGGTGGGTTATAACAGGCGGGTGGCTGCAACATGCGCATGTGCTTGACCCACATCCACAGGCCCGCGATACTGCGCCGGTCCTGCTTGCATGCCCCTCACCCCCGCACCCGAAAGGTCCGTTCAGCGTGAAGATTCCCAGCCTGTCTCTCCGGCAAACCCTGATGGTGGGCGTGGCTGCGGGCATCTTGCTGCCGGCTTTGTTCTTCGCAGGCTTTCAGGTCACCAGCAAACTGCGTACCGAGCGTGCCCTGCGCGTGGAGGCTCCGCTCAACCAGTACGCCGACGTGCTCTCGCGCGGCATGGCCGTGGCGGTGTGGAATCTGGACCGCGGTGTGGCCATCGAGTTGGTCGAAGCGGTGATGCGCAACCCGGACGTGGTGAATGTCTCGGTCACCGATGAATTCGGTGAAACCTTTGTGCAGCGGGGCGGGGCCACCGACGACTCCGTCCGCTTCCTGTCCGAAAAGCGTGACATTACCTACAACGGCGCCCGGGTCGGCAGTCTGTCGGTAGTAATGTCGTCCCAGCGGATCGAGCGCGAAGCGCGCTCGGAACTGTTGCGCTTTGCCGGCGCACTGGCGCTGCAGGTGGCGTTGGCATTCGCTTTTATTTGGCCGCTGTTTAACAGCCGCATTGTGTTGCCCATTCTGCGCCTGCGCGAAGGCGCCTCGCGCCTTGCACGCGGGGAGCTGAACGAATCCATGGCCAGCGAAAAGAAGGACGAGATGGGGCAGTTGTCCAACGCCTTGGACACCATGCGCCTGGATCTTGGCGCTCTACTCACCGAGCGTGAACAAAAAACAGAAGCCTTGCAGCGTGAGCTGGAAGAACGGGCCCGCACCGAAGAGGCGTTGCGCGTGAGCCAGACCAAATTTGCAGCGATTTTTGATGCCTCGCCCATTGCGATGTCGGTCTCGCTGGTAGAGGGGGACGTTCGCACCATTGACGTCAACTCCGCATGGTCCCGGGTATTCGGTATGGAGCGCGGCGTCGCCATGGGCTCCAATGGCTTGCGTATGGGGATCTGGGTAGACCCTGCCGAACGAAGCCGGTGCTTGGAGATTGTGAGTCGCACGGGCGAGATATCGAACTTCAAGGCCTGGATGCGCCGAGGTGCCCACGGCGCGGAAATTTATTGCGACATTTCCGGCCGCATGGTCGCGCTGGGCGGCGAGCGGGTGCTCATCATGGCCTTTGACGACATCACCGAAAAACACCGCTACGAGGAAAACATTCTTCAACTCAACGCCACGCTGGAGCACCGTGTGCAGGAGCGTACCCGCGAGCTGACCGACGCGATGGGCCAGTTGCGCGCGGCGCAGTCAGAACTGGTGCGCACCGAAAAAATGTCGGCACTCGGTTCCTTGGTGGCCGGCATCGCCCACGAGCTCAATACGCCCATCGGTAACAGCCTGACCGTTGCCAGCACTTTGCAAGACCACGCCTCCAGCTTCGCGGATGGTATGAGCAAGGGGCTGACCCGCAGCCGCTTGGACGAGTTTGTGACGAACACCCAGCAGGGCGCCGGCATATTGATGCGCGGCTTGCAACACGCGGCAGAGCTGGTCTCCAGCTTTAAGCAAGTAGCTGTTGATCAGACCAGCCTGAACCGCCGAACCTTTGACCTGCAAAGCACTGTCACAGAAATTCTGCTCACCTTGGGGCCCAGCATCCGCAAGTCCGCACATGCGGTGGTGAGTGACATTCCCGCAGATATCGTGATGGACAGCTTCCCGGGCCCACTGGGGCAGGTGCTCACTAATCTGATCAATAACGCGCTGCTCCATGCCTTTGACGGGAAGCCGCATGGAACGGTCAGCATCCGTGCCGTGGTGGAAGGCACAGACCGTATCCAACTGCAGGTCACGGATGACGGATGCGGCATTGCCCAAGCCCACCTGGCCCGGGTGTTCGACCCTTTCTTCACCACCAAATTGGGCCAGGGTGGCAGTGGTTTGGGCCTGAACATCGTTTACAACCTGGTCACCAAAACGCTGGGCGGCACCATCCATGTGGCCAGCAGTCCGGGAGAGGGTGCGACCTTCAGCATGAGCCTGCCACTCAAAGCGCCGGTGATCACTCCCGACACCGTCTGATGCGAAGCACCAGTCGCCAGCCGGCCTCGGTAAGATGCAGCCATGCAGACAACTTCCCGTTTCTGGGCTGACTGGACCAGCCCGCAATTCGACCAAGCCCGCACCGCTGGCACGCTGGATCGCCTGATTGCCGTGCTGCCCGTGGCAGCGACCGAGCAACACGGCCCCCATCTGCCTTTGCAGGTGGACAGTGCACTGGTGGATGGTGTGATTGCCCATGCACTGCCCCACATCGCACCCGAAGTGTCTGCGTTGTTTTTGCCCACCCAGGCCGTGGGCTTCAGCCCGGAGCATGCGCAGTTCCCCGGTACGCTCACCTTGAAGGCAGAAACGGTCATTCGCTTGTGGACCGAGATCGGCGAATGCGTGGCTGCCAGCGGTGTGAAGCGCCTTGTGCTGTTCAACAGCCATGGCGGACAGGTGGGCTTGATGGATGTGGTAGCCCGCGACTTGCGCGCCCGCTTCGGGATGCTGGTGTACAGCGTGAACTGGTTCGGCCTGCCCTTGGTGTCAGTTGACGGCGGCGACGTGAACGCTCTGTTCAGCGCACACGAACACCGCTTCGGCATCCACGCCGGAGATATCGAAACCTCCATGATGCTGGCCCTGCGCCCGGATTTGGTGGACATGGGCCAGGCGGACAACTTTGCCTCCACGTCTGAAGACCGGGCCAAAGCCTTCCCCATATTGGGCAATGGCAAAAGCGCCAAGCTCGGCTGGCAGATGCAGGACTACAACCCTGCGGGCGCTGTCGGCAATGCGGCTGCCGCCACCCCCGCCAAGGGCCAAGCTGTGCTCGCAGCAGCAGGGCTGGCCTTGGCCCGCCTGCTGGGTGAGATCCACGCATTGCCCGCCGACACCCTGAAGCAGCGCCTCTAAATCAGTCTGCCGGTGTGCACAGGCCAGGCGTGGACTGGCCGCGGTTCCAGCACGGTGTGGCGCGTGCCATGTCCGGTGTAGGAATGCCCTGCATGTCGATCTGCACGGCACGGGTGTCAAACGCCTGCACACCTTGTTGGTCCAGTCGCAGCCGCAACACCCAAGCGCGGCGCTGGTCGTCGTTGTCGGTTTCCTTCATCACAAAGTTGCCCACGCTGTACACGATGGGCTTGCCCTGGTGGTGCTCAATGTCTTGGGTGACATGCGGGTGGCCGCCGATCACGGCATCTGCGCCGGCTTCGACCATCAGGCGCGCGAGTTGTCGCTGGCGGCTGTTGGCCACGAGTTCGTTTTCCCAGCCCCAGTGCATCACCGGAATCACGAGGTCGGCGCGGTGCACGCTGCGCGCGGCGCGGATGTCGGCTACCACCTGCTCGTCTTCGCTCCAGGCGCTGCCAGGCGCATCAAAGTCGGCCTCAAAGCTGCGCGGCATGAATTCGTTGTAGCCCAGAAGGGCAATGCGCAGGCCTTTGCGTTCGATGATCAAAGGCGCGTGCGCCTCTTGCAGGTTGTGGCCGCCGCCGAAGTACTGCAGGCCGGTGGCGGGCAGCAGGGTAAGCATCTCTGCAAAAGCCTCACGCCCGTAGTCGCCCGAATGGTTGTTAGCCAGCGCCAACGCGTCGAAGTGGCGCTTGAGCACGGGCAGCGTGCGCGGGTGGGCACGGAAGGTGTAGTTTTTGTCGCCTGCTGAGCCGGTGGTGGCTACCACGCACTCCAGATTGCCGATGCGGATGTCCGCCTTGCGAAAGTAGTTGCCGAAGGCGGCGAACGGGTCCTTGCCGCGCTTGATCATGGCACCCGCCACATCGTCCAGCACGATGTCCCCGGCGAACACCAGCGTGACGGGGTCGGTTTGAGCCAGCGCAGGGCCGGCACTCAGGCCGGTAGCGCACGCCAGTAGCGCTGTGAGTAGAGTACATTGAATGCGGCGGGTCATGGTTGCACCCCGTGCAGCACACATTCAAATTGCAGTTCACGCTCCGCCGTGCCGGCATAGACAAACTGCTTGCCGGTCAGGCGTTGGCCCTGCCGACTTGGCGTGAATGGCGGGTAGTAGCTGGCTTGCTGCACCAGCACGGGTTGCTTGCGGGTTTCCAGATACGCGTAGGTCTTGATGTAGTCGGGCTGGGCACCGCGCCCCACCATCACCGCCTTGAAGCGGAAGCGCCCCCCCACATCGACTGAAGGCACCGGGTACGGGTCATCCACGGGCGTGACATGGAGCGTTTGTGTGGCGCCGGCATAGGTCATCTCGCAATGGAGCACGGGGCCGGCATGGCTGAGAGAGGTGCTGCACCACAGCGCAGCCAACAAGAAAACGGAAGGGGTAAGACGAAGCATGCGCTGATTGTGCCGGCCGTGCGGGCCGGCACAGGCGGGGGTTTTCCTCAACGGATGCCGCGGATGTAGCGGTGTGCTTCGCTTTCGCTGGCGCCCATCAGAGAGTCGGATGCGCCGGGCAAGGGTGCCGGGCGCGAATTTCCGCCCAATACGCCAAACAGCTTTTCGCGGCTGGTGGCACGGGGTGGGGTGTGGGGCTCCATGGCCAGCTCCAGTTTGGCAGCCCACTCACCCAAGTCTGCATGCCCGTCGTCCTTGGCGGCAGCGCGTGCAAAGCGGATGATTTCCGCTGCGTATTCGGTGTTGGCGGCCATCCACTCCGTATCGGTGACCCGGCCGGTTTTACGGCGCAGCAACACGTGCAAATGGGCGGCAATCGCCAGTTTTTCGCTGTTCAACATGGATTCCTCCTGGGTCTCCCCTTAAGTCGCTCTTTAGCCGGCAATGTGCTCCCGGTGCTGGGACACATCCAGACCCACCAGTTCCGAGTTGTCGTCCACGCGCAGGCCGACGATCAGCTTGGTCACCCACAGCAAGGCTGCGCTCATCACCCCGCTGTACACAATCACCACCAGGGCGCCGAGCGCCTGCATGGCGACACTTCCGGTCACACCCGAAATACTTTTGCTCGCAAAGAAACCGGTCATCAGCGAGCCTACGATGCCGCCAATGCCGTGCACGCCGAACACGTCCAGCGAATCGTCGGCATTGAGCAT
Source organism: Betaproteobacteria bacterium (assembly GCA_009925925.1). GTDB lineage: Bacteria > Pseudomonadota > Gammaproteobacteria > Burkholderiales > Burkholderiaceae_C > Allorhodoferax. Next base: position 13,748 of record RFQA01000052.1, on the reverse strand, counting down.
GCGCTTCAGACCCGTCGCGCCCCAGTAGCAAGCCAAGCCCGCCACCAGGCCAAAGACCAGGGCCGCCTGCGGTGTCACAAAACCGGCTGCAGGCGTAATGGCTACCAGGCCTGCCACGAGGCCGGAGCACAGGCCCAGCAAGGAAGGCCGCCCGCGCACCACCCACTCGCCCAACATCCAGCTCATGGCACCGGCTGCGGCGGCAATGTGTGTAACCGCCATCGCCAATCCGGCGCGGCCATCTGCTGCCACGGCAGAGCCTGCGTTGAAACCGAACCAGCCCACCCACAGCAAGCCTGCGCCCGCCATGGTGAGGCCGAGGTTGAAGGGCTCAAACGGCTCTTTGCCATAGCCCTTGCGCGCGCCCAGCATGTAGGCACACACAAGACCCGATACGCCGGCATTGATGTGCACCACCGCGCCGCCTGCAAAGTCCAACACGCCCATTTGCACCAGCCAACCGCTGGGCTCCCATACCCAGTGGGCGATCGGTGCGTACACCACCACCGACCACATGCCGATGAACCACAGCATGGCCGAGAAGCGCATGCGCTCCACCAGCGCACCCACAATCAGCGCTCCGGTGATGATGAAAAAGGTCAGCTGGAACATGGCGTACACCGACTCGGGCACATTCGGCGCCACATGGCTTACGGCGACCAAGCCGGCTTCTTTCATGTAGTTAAGCCCGCTGAACCACATGCGGTCCGTGCCGCCCAGCCAAGCCGTGCCGGGCGTAAAGGCCAGCGAATAACCCACTGCAAACCAAAGCAGGCTGAGCAAGCCGGCAATGGCCACCACGCTGGCCATGGTGTTGATCACGCTTTTCTTGCGCACCATGCCGGCATAAAACAAGGCGATGCCGGGCAAGGTCATCAGCAATACCAGCGCAGTGCTGGTCATCATCCAGGCGGTATCAGCCGCGTTGATGGTGTCCTGCTTGGCCATGAAAGGTTTGGTAGGTGCCGCTGCGGGCGCAGGAGCTTCAGCCGCCGCTACAGGGGCAGCCGGTGCGGGTGCAACGGCAGTCGGAGTGGGGTCAGAGGCCGCAAGCGTGGCCGCGGGCGCTGCTTCGGTCACGGTGCCGGAAGCCGCGGTTTGGGCTTGCGTGCTTAACGACCAGCTTAAAGCGACGATGCCCGCCAACAGTGCAAGGAAGGGCATACCTTTTTGGTGCATTGTGATCCTCTGTGTGTTCCAACACAGAGCACAAAGCACGAGCTATGCCAATCCGTCATTCCTTGTTACAAAGGCGACGCCGGGGCGACAAGGCTAGGAGTACGTCACCCAGTCGGCGTAGGCCGCGTCGTCGAGGTGGGGCAGGGTGTTGTAGGTCACCAGCATGTGTCGCTTGGGCGTGTAGGCCAGCTCCGTGACTGAGCTGTTGCGGATGCGCAGGTTCAGCTCGATGGTGGTCTCTGGGGTGGTGCCCAAGATGTGCCCCACGGCGGTCGAGATGGGCCCGCCACTGCTGACAATCAGCACATTGCCGGCGTGCGACTTGCGCACATGGTCGAGCGCGCTGGTCACACCGTGCACAAAGTCGTTGTAGGCCGGCATGCCTTGGGGTGTGACCACCCCGTTCATCCACTGCGTGAGGCCATCGCGCAGCAGGCGGAAGTGGTTGCGGACCATCTCGGGCGTATCGGGCTTCTCGAGCGGGGCGGGGTGGATGGCTTTGATCACTGCCTCGCTGTCGTATTCATTCAAACCCGGCCATTCCAGTGCCCGGTGCGTTAGACCCGCGCCTTGGGCAATGCCGGCCCAGGTCTGGGCATGGCGCTTGAGCGTGCCGGTAATCACCGCCTCAAACCGCAGTCCCTTGCCCGCAAAGTACTCCCCCAGCCGCACGCTCTGCCGGTGGCCGAGCGCACTCAGGTTGTCGTAATCAGCCGCCCCGAAAGAGGCTTGCCCGTGCCGCACCAGATAGAGATTTCCCATGGGCAGGATTTAAGCCGAATCGGCACTGGGCGCTTGTTAAATGTGCGACAGCAGCTATGAAATTTGTAGCGCTTTGTTCGTCGCAGGTTCGCTGCGCTATGTGGTGAAGTGCACAAGCAAATAGCCTGCCTTGGCTTTGAACGGCTGATGTCGAAGCCAATCCTCTGCGAAGCCTTTGAAGTCAGCCCATCAGTGATCCCGGCGGTATACCGCTGTCTGGCCCGACACCATCATCCCGACAAATACCTTAACCCTGATGGCGCGGGACAGCGCCTGGTGACGATCAACTTCACGTATTCAATTGTGTCTGACCCGGTAAGGCGGCGGTGGCAAGTGGAAAGGCTCCGGGCACAGCACGCACCAGATGGATCAGGCGGTATCACTTGCCGCCTACTTGCCTTCCTGCCGAGGATAGAGTGGGGGGTTAAAAGCCTTGTGTCTAAGCGTTCGCTGTAGTCAGATTAGTGCGAGAAGGTGCAGAGAGTCATCTCGATAAGAAAGATTGGCTTGCACTATCAATTTGGACTCACTGACAGACATCAAGAAGCCATTCGGCGTGTACACGACTAGGTTCATTTGAGGGTCCGGAGAGTCGCAATGACCGAAATATCTGCCACTTCAAAGAGCCCCTTCCTGAAATTCGCAGAAACGCGTCGTAGTTCTCCCAAGATTGGGAGGCCATCAAGGGGGACTGATTTACCGAAAAGTTGTCCATCACCAGAAATCTCGTTAGGCAAGTCTGACATGATGTATTTTCCGTAAGTGCATCTCTTGACAATGAAGCGAGACGCGAGGAAATAAGACTTCGGCCGTTTACCTTCTCCAGCTATGACCCAAACCATTGCCCCCTCAAGGCCCATGATGCGTTTACTTGTCTTTACCTTGGGTTCAGTCATGGCTGAAGATGAATAGCCCATCTTCTCTGCATTGTGGTACGCGATGAAGTGTCGCAATGAGTTATCCATTTAAAGTGGAATCGAGAAGCCAATTAGTGGTGTTGACTTTGCAATGCTTTATCTAGGCCTACGGCGGTAGCTATCTATGAGAGCAATTGCCGCTTCGCTGCACTAAACTCATCATTGCTTAGCAAGCCCTTCGCGTGTAGCTCTGCCAACCTCGTTAAATTTTTTGTGAGCGATTCTGAATCTGCAGCAGGGTGAGGCGAGTATGGTGCAAGTAGTCTGTCACGGACGCGCTGGCCTATCTCGATAGCCTCTTCCGCAAGATACCCTTTGAAGTATCCACTTGAATAAAGATAGTGCTTCAACTCGAAATCCCATCCATCTACGCTTACGGCCAGCACTACACGTTTAATGTCGCGCTTGTGAACAGTTTTTGCTGTCAAAGCACCGACGACGGCTCCCGCGCCACCCGTCATCAGGCCGAAAAGCGCAGCGCGGCCAAGTACGCTGCTGGTGGATTTGCCTGATGAGTTTACTTCGTCGATCTGCAAATTCGCTGATTTGATTTCTGAGAAACGATAGTACCTTGGGTGCTTCGGATCAACGCAAAGTAGGCCGTTGGTGTAATCGATTTGAAAGCGCTCGCCCGGGCTGAGCTCAATTGACTTTAGTTCTTCTTCACAGTGAAAGGCTTGTTCGCGCTCGAGGCGCTCTGTGAATGAAGGGTGTGAAAGGTTCATTTGACTTGAGTAGACTTAAAGAGTCGAAAAAACTGGAAGTTGGCGCAACATAAAGGTTGCACCCTAGGCCACAGTGTACGAATTGATTGCGGTTTGTTTATAAAGTGTCCGCACTCAGATTTGAAGTTTGAGTAAGTTCTGACGAAGCGAATTGATCCTGAATATCCATTGGATTTGAGAGTGCGCTGGTTCGAAGTTTCCTATGCAATTGCAGAATCGAACACTTATTAAGCCCGTAGCACTACGGCAAACGCCGCCGAGTCCACATTCCCCCCGCACAAGGTAATCCCCACCGTCTGCCCCGGCAGGCTAGCCCGTTCCTGCATGGCTGCGGCAAAGCTGGCAGCGCCGGCGCCTTTGGCCACGATGTGGGTGCAGGCGAAGATGTCACGCTTGCCGGCCGTTTGCTTTTCGGCCTTTTAACTCCGCGCGCTTCTACTTCTTTTGCGGAGGCGGTGGTGTTCGAACGAGGCGAACATGATTCATATTCGCTTCATCGGTGCTTGCCCACGCATCACTTGTGCCGATTGCTGATACGACGGATACGCCCTTGGCCTCTGGGGTCGATGACCAGAAGGCACCATCGGAGCTCCATGCCGGCTTGGTTGGAAACACGGTCAGGTTTTGCGATGGGTTGTAGCAGTTCGGCTCACGAAGCGTGAGCAACTCTTTGCGTGTAGGGATTCGCCAACGTTCGTCGATGGTGGATTTCTCCGCCGCGAGCGCCTTCGCTTGCTGATACGTGACTCTAGGCCCCGGGTTGACTGCGTCTGGGTCTTTAGCGACGCATGTGGAACCATTCCAAGTTTGGTCTTCGATGCAGCGCATCCAGATCAGATTGTTGCTCTTGTCGAATACCTGGGAACCATCACCCACCGCCGAGAAATCGGCAGCGTTTCGCTTAAGCGGGCCTTCGCACTGTTGGGACGATAGTGCGGGCAGGCAGGTAAACGCGGCGCATGCAAGAACGAGACGAGTTGATGTGAACACTAAATCCTCCGCTGATTTCTTGTTGTCGAGTCACTTGGCGAGTGTAAGTGGCTCCTGGTTTGAGCCTCACTCGGAAAAGGCGGGGACAGGAGCTAGCAAGTGCCCGTTCAGTGGGGGTAGTTCGCGTTATCGAAACAATTTTGCGTCGATGCTAGCCAGTCAGTCTGGCTGAATCGGCTTGTTGCTCAACTTGATGTGAAGGGATTCTTGTGTCAAAAGAGCCTCTGGCGCTCATAGATACTGCGCTAGCAGCTATTAATTTCGCAGCACCCCGGCAAACACCGCCGAGTCCACATTCCCCCCGCACAAGGTAATCCCCACCGTCTGCCCCTGAAGGCTGGCGCGCTCTTGCATGGCCGCGGCAAAGCTGGCAGCACCAGCGCCCTCGGCCACGTTGTGGGTGCAGGCGAAGATGTCGCGCATGGCTTGGGCGACTTCGGTGTCGTTCACTTGCACCAGGTGATCGATGGCGCCGATCAATATCTCCAGCGCCTCGGGGTCGGCGACGCGGCAGGCCATGCCGTCGGCCAGTTGGGTGGTCACGGGCGCCTCCACCACTTTGCCGGCTGCGAATGAATCGGCATAGGTGGTGGCGTGCGCGCTCACTACGCCGACGATGCGGGCCCGGTGGCCCAATGCGCGTTTGGCAGCCACGGCGCTGCAGGCGCCTGAGCCCTGGCCGATGGGCACATATATCACGTCCAACTCCGGCGCGGCCTTGAGCAGCTCCCACCAGTAGGTGGCCACGCCGCGCAGCAGGTCGGCGTGGAAGCTGGGCACCATGTGGGCGCCACGGTCTTGGGCCAGTTGGATGGCGAACTCGCGGCCCTCCTGAAAGTCGGTGCCGTGTTCGATGAGGGTGACGCCCAATGCGCGCATGGCGGCGTTCTTTTCCACCGAGTTGCCGTGCGGAACCACGATGGTGCAGGGCACACCGTGCGCCCGTGCGGCCCAGCCCACGCTCTGGCCGTGGTTGCCGCGGGTGGCGCCCACCACTTCGGCAGGCATGGCGCCACGTTGGGCCAGTTGGTCAAAGTAGGTCAGGCCGCCGCGGATTTTGAAAGCGCCTACAGGCGTGTGGTTCTCGTGCTTGACCCAGCAGGTGGCGCCCAGCAGGCTGGAGAGCTGGCCCCAGCGGTACTGCGGCGTGGGGCCGAATTCGCGATACACCACCTGGGCCGCAGCTTCGATGTCTTGCAGGGTGGGGAGCAGGGCGTTGGCAGTCATGGTGGGTCCTGAGGCAGTGGGAGATTCAATGTGCGTGGGTGCTGGTGCGCAGCAGCTGCAGCCCGGCCATGCCGAACACGGCGGCCAGCAAGCCTTCCAGCCCGCGGCGGGCACGGGCATAGACGCGGCGCGCGGTAGGGGTAGAAAACGCAAGTGCGTAGCCGCCGAAGATGCCCACCCCCATGACCATGCAGCCGCCCACCACCACCCATGCCAGGTGCGGCGAGGCGCCGGCCGGAATGCCCACCGTCACCGTGGCCAGCCAGCTCAAAACGGCTTTGGGGTTGGTGAGGTGCATGGCCAAACCACGCAGATACAGGCTGCGCGCATCCACCGCCTGCGCTGTGGCCGATGCCGCCGTAGCGTGGGGCTGCAAGGCCGAGCGGCCCGACTTGAAGGCCAGCCACAGCAAATACAGCCCGCACAGCACTTTCATGGCGATCAGCCCGGCGCCGAAGCTGGCTAGCAGTTGCGAAATGCCCAGTGCTGCCAGCACGCCCCAAAACCACGAGCCGCTCAAAATGCCCAGCGTCAGCCACAGCGCGGGGCGGCGCCCGGCGTTCATGGCCATGCCCATGATGGCCATGTTGCTCGGGCCGGGGCTGGCGGTGCCTATCAAATAGGTGGTCCACGCCAGCGCCAGTTGCGCGGCCAAGGGGGCGTGCAGCCAGGCATCCAGCGGCGCCATCACAGTGTGACCTTTCCTTCAATGCAGGTGACCGAGTCGCCACCCACCCACACCTGGCCCTGCGCGTCTTGCTCAATGAAGACGCGGCCGGCGCGGCCTATGCAGGTGCCTTGGGCGGCCACGTAGCGGGCGGGGGCGATGCCATCGGCAATCAGCCACTGGGCCAGGCTGGCGTTGAAGCTGCCGGTGACCGGGTCTTCCAGTACGCCGATGTCGGGCGCGAAAAAGCGCACCTCCACGGAGGGCGTGGCGTCATCCGCGGTGCTGGCGCCAGCGTCGCGGCTACCGAAGGCGCGTGCCTCGCGGTTGCTGCGTACTATCAAATCAGGAGCTGCTGGCGCACTGTCCATGCCGGCTACACCCACACCAGGCACCAAACCTTTGAGTGCCGCGGCGTCGGGTTGCAGGCTGAGCACGGTGTCCATGCTGTCCAGCAGCAGGCCCAGCCAGGTGGGTCCGTTGTTGAGCCACTGCGCCGTCAGAATCTGCTGCGCCTGCAGGCCCAGGGCGGCGGCCACACGTGCGATCAGCGCCGCCTCAGGCGCGCTGCGCTGCAAGCTGGGCGCGGCAAAGGCCAGACGGGTGCCGTCGCGTTTGAGTTGGACCAAACCTTTGGCGCACTCTTGCACGATGGTGTCCGCTGCTTTGGGCGCACCGCCCGCCTGCAGCCAGGCGTGGCAGCTGCCCAGCGTGGGATGGCCGGCAAACGGCAACTCGCTGCCGGGGGTGAAGATGCGCACCCGGTAGTCCGCGCCAAGCGCTGCCGCTGCAGGGCTGGGGGGTAGCAAAAAGGTGGTCTCGCTCAGGTGGGTCCAGCGGGCGAAGGCCTGCATCTCGTCATCGCTAAGGCCGCTGCCGTCCATCACTACGCCCAAGGCGTTGCCGAGGTAGGGGATGCGGGTGAAGACATCGACTTGTTGGTAGGCGCGTGGGGTCATGGGCGGTCTCGTCGGGTTACAGGGTGGCGCTGCCGCGTATGCAGGTGACCGAGTCACCACCCACCCACACCTGGCCGTTGGCGTCCTGGCGGATGTGGATGCGGCCTTCGCGCTGGATGCAGGTGCCCTGGTGCACCACATAGCTGGCGGGCATGTATTCATCCGCAATCAGCCACTGGGCCAGGCTGGCGTTCAGGCTGCCGGTGACCGGGTCTTCGTTGATGCCGTTGAGTGCGGCAAAAGCGCGCACCTCCAGCTTGCTTGCTATCGAATCAGGAGCAGCTGGCGCACTGTCCACGGCGGCTACACCCACTTTTACCCCTAAATTCTTGAGCGCAGGGTGGTCGGGCTGCAGTTGCAGCACCGACTGCAGGTCGTCCACCAGCACGCCCAGCCAGTCGGTGCCGTTGCTCAGGTGCTGGGCCGAGATGATTTGTTTGGCCGTCAGGCCCAGTGCGTGGGCTACCTGCGCCAGCAAGCCGGGGCTGGGGTTCTTGCGCTGGAACGAGGGCGCTGCAAAGGCCAGGCGGCTGCCATCGCGGCAGATTTGCACCAGGCCTTTGGCGCACTCTTGCACGATGCGGTCTTTGGCTCGGTGTGTGCCACCGGCCTCCAGCCAGGCGTGGCAGCTGCCCAGCGTGGGGTGGCCGGCAAAAGGCAGCTCGCCGCCGGGGGTGAAGATGCGCACCCGGTAGTCCGCGCCCTGCGCCGCCGCCTCGGGGGTGGGCGGTAGCAAAAAGGTGGTCTCGCTCAAGTTCGTCCATCGTGCAAAGCCCTGCATCTGCGCATCGTTCAGGCCGCTGCCGTCGAGCACGACGGCGAGCGGGTTACCCAGATACGGCTGGGCAGTGAACACATCGACTTGGGCGAAGGGGCGAAGCTGGGGCACGAGGAGCCTTTCTAGGGTGGAGCGTTATGAAATAGGGAGGTCGAGCACACCGCGCGTAGCGGGGCGCGCCAGGATGGCCGCAAACCAGCGCTCCAGGTGCGGCCAATCAGGCCGTGGTTGGGGCAAGGCGAACCAGCGGTGCACATCGCAGGCCACGGGAATGTCGGCCATGCTGAAGTGCTCGCCGCACATCCAGGTGCGGGTGGCCAAATGGTCGTTGAGCTGGGCCAAGGCCGGCACGGTGGCGGCGGTGGAGCGGGCAATCACCGCCGGGTCGCGCTTGTCGGCTGGCGTGCGGAACCATTGCAGAAACGCGCCACCACTCTCGCGGTTCAGGGTGGTTTGTTGCCAGTCCATCCAGCGCTCGGCGTCAAAGCGTTGTGCCAGGTCTTGGGGGTAGAGGTACTCGTTACCGTACTTGGCACACAAGTAACGCACGATGGCGTTGCTCTCCCAGAGCGTGAAGTCGCCATCCTGCAGCGTGGGTACCAGCGCATTGGGGTTCATGGCCAGGTATTCGGGAGTTTTGACCACTCCGAAGGCCATGCCCGCATCGCTGCGGGTGAAGGCGACGCCGGTTTCTTGCGCAGCCCACACCACTTTGCGCACGTTGAGCGAACTCAGGCGCCCCCAAATATGGACCGTCATGTTCAGCTCCTTTGGGCGTGGATGGCTTCGGCCAGGGCGGCCACACCGCGGTGGATCTCTTCCACGCTGGGGGTCACAAAGCTCAGGCGCATGGATCGGGCGTCGGCGTTGCCGGCATAGAACGGCGCGCCGGGCACAAAGGCCACGCCTTTGTCCACCGCGTGGGGCAGCAGGCCCACCGCGTTCATGCCGGCAGGCAGGCGCGCCCACAAGAACATGCCACCGGCCGGAGTGTTCCAGGTGAAGGTGCTGTCGGCATTGGCAGAGTCCGATCCTTGCGACTCGGGGAAGTGCTTGGCCAGCGCTTCCAGCATGGCGTCGCGCTGGGCTTTGTAGAGGCTGCGGATGGTGGGCACATGGCGGTCCAGGAAACCGTTTTGCATCACCTCAAAAATCAGTCGCTGGTTGAAGCCGGGGCTGTGCAGGTCGGCCGCTTGCTTGGCTTGCAAGAGCTTGGGGTACACCGCCTTGGGCGCCACGATAAAGCCCATGCGCAAGCCGGGCGCCAGCACCTTGGAGAAAGAGCCCAGGTAAATGCCGCCTTCGGGGTTGCGTGCGGTCAGCGGCGCAGGGGGCGCCTGGTCGAACCACAGGTCGCCGTAGGGGTTGTCTTCCATGATGGGCAGGCCACTGCGGCCTGCCTCGGCGCTGAGTGCTGCGCGGCGCGCCTCGGTCATGCTGCGGCCGGTGGGGTTCTGGAAGTTGGGCAGCACATACAAAAAGCGGGCATCGGCAGACTTGGCAGCCAGGTCGGCAATGTCGATGCCGTCAGTGTCGCTGGCCACGCTCACTACGTTGGGCTCCATGGGGGTGAATGCCATCACCGCGCCCAGGTAGGTGGGGGACTCGACCAGCACCTTGCTGTCTTTGTCGATCAAAATTTTGGCGACCAGGTCCAGGCCCTGCTGCGAGCCGGTGGTGATGAGCACCTGCGCGGGGTCCACGTTCCAGCTCACGCCGGCAGCGGCGCTTTGCGCCTTGAGCTGCTGGGCCACCAGCTCGCGCAGAGGGCCGTAGCCCTCGGACGCTGCGTATTGCAGGGCACCGGCCGGGTCGTCTTTGAGCACCTTGGCGCAGGCGGCTTCAAACTCGGCCACGGGGAAAGTTTTGCTGCTGGGCAGGCCGCCGGCAAAGCTGATGATGCCGGGCTTCTCGGTCACTTTGAGGATCTCGCGGATCACCGAAGGGTTCATCTTGGCGGCACGTTCGGCCAGGGTCCACAAAGGCGATTGAGGGGTCGTGTTCGTCATGGTTATCGTCTCTTGAAAAATGCGGTTTCAGCTCGTGAGCATAGGGTAGAGCGAGGCCACCAGGGCCAGCGCCATCGTGATGTTGAAGATGCGCAGGCGCAGCGGGTCTTGCAGCAGGCCGCGCATGGCTTGGCCAAAGCCCACCCAGAACGCGGAGCAGGGTGCTCCCAGCACCATGAACAGACCTGCCAGCAGCGCCACTTGCGCCATGCCGGCGTTGGGCGGCAGGTAGGCGCTCATGCAGGTCACCGCCATCACCCAGGCTTTGGGGTTGACCCACTGGAAAGCGGCCGCCGCCCAGAAGCCCATGGGTTGGATGGTGGGTGGCGTGTTGCCGTCATCATGGTCTGCAGCAGGTGCCGGGCGGGCGCTGGCCAGCTTCCAGGCGATCCAAAGCATGTAGGCTGAGCCTGCGTAGCGCAACAAGTTGTAAAACTGCGGAAACCGGTCCAGCACCGAGTGAAGCCCTAAGCCCACGCACAAAACCATGAAAGTGAAACCAAGGTTCACGCCCCACAGGTGCGGTTGCGCACGGCGGAAGCCGAAGTTCACGCCAGATGCCATGAGCATGGTGTTGTTGGGCCCGGGCGTGACGGAGCTGACTACCGCGAACAAGCCGGCGGCGAACAGGGTGTCGGTGTTCATGGCGTCTTTCCTTGCGGCACAGGTGGGGCGCCCGATGCAAAGCGTTTGCCGATGAACACCGTAGCCACCACCGCAAGCGCGAAGCCCACCGTCACCAGATCGAGCGACTCACCCAGGAGAGGGATGGCCGCCAGAATGCTCAAGAACGGTTGCAGCAGTTGTATCTGGCTGACCTTGAGCGTGCCGCCCAATGCGAGGCCGCGGTACCAGGCAAAGAAGCCCGCCCACATGGAGAACACCCCCACGTAGCCCAGCGCCCACCAGGAGCTGGCGCGAATGCTGTGCTCCGGCCAGGTCAGCAAAGCCCCCGGCAGGGTCACGGGGAGCGCCAGCACGCACACCCAGCAAATGACCTGCTCCGCACCCAGCGTGGGCGTGACCTTGGCGCCATACACATAACCCAGTGCCGCGGACGCCACGGCACCCAGCATCAGCACATCGCCCCACTCCAGGGCCATGCCAGCGCTGTGCTGCATGGCACGGTAGAGCGAAAAACCCACCACCAGCGCAGCGCCTATGCAAGCACTCAGCCAGAAGCCCAGCCGCGCACGCTGGTGCATGACGATGGCGGCCACCACGGCGGTCGCTAGCGGCAGCAGGGCAATGATGACGGCGGCATGGCTGGCGCTGATGGTGCGCAGCGCATAGCCGATCAGCAGCGGGAAGCCCAGCGCATTGCCCAGTGTGGCCATGCTTAAGGGGCGCCACTCGGCGGCGGTGGGCCAGCGCGAACGGGTGGCGAGCAAAAACACGATCGACAAACCTCCGGCCAGCGCCGCGCGGCCCAGCGTCACAAACCAGGGCGAGAGCTGGGGCGCGTCGGCGGTGCCGGTGGCCAGGCGGGTCATGGGCAGGGTGATGGCAAAGATCGCCACGCCCAGCAAGCCCAGCCAGAGGCCGCGTGTTTCGTTTTTGGAATTCATGCGATTCACTGTACTTTGAAAAACAACACAGTTGCAGTACAGTTTTGCTAAACAGCCTGCAATCTGTATTGCTGGCACCACCGTTACAGCCCTGCCAAGAGAGCCCGCCCATGTTGATGAAAACCGCCGCACAGACCCTGGCTGAGCAGCTATGCGCTGTGTTCGCCCAGCGCATCCGCGACCGCTTGCTGGCGCCCGGTGCGCGCCTGCCCTCGGTGCGCCTGTGTGCCCAGCAGCAGAAGGTGAGCCCGTCCACCGTGGTGACGGCCTATGACCAGCTGCTGGCGCAAGGCCTGATCGAGGCGCGCCGCAACCGAGGGTTTTATGTGCGAGATGTGCCACTAGCCCAAGTGGATGGTGCGCGGGAAGCTATGATTTCAGGAGCAAGTGAGGCCGGCGCTGAAGGTGGCAGCTTGATGCTGACCATGCCCCGCCAGCGCGCCCCGCTCAACGCCACGGCCTTGATTCGCGGCATGTTCCACGGCGTGAGCAACAAGCCCCAGCCCGGCATGGGCGTGCTGCCCAAGGAGTGGCTGGAGACTACCTTTTTGGCCACCGCGGTGCGCCGCAGTTGCAGCGTGGAAGCGCTGAACGCCTTCTCCCTGCAATACGGCGAGCCGGCCGGCGACATCGGGTTGCGCCGGGCGCTGTCCACCAAGCTGGCGGGGCTGGCAGTGCATGCCGCGCCGGAGCAGATCATCACCACCATGGGCGCCACCCATGCGCTGGACGTGGTGAGCCGCACCCTGCTGCGCGCGGGTGACCATGTGATGGTCGAAGAACCCGGCTGGGCGGTGGAGTTTGCGCGGCTGGACGCCTTGGGCATGCGCATCCTGCCGGTACCGCGCCGGGCCGACGGGCCGGACCTGGAGGTCATGGCCAAGTACTGTGAGGTGCACAAGCCCAAGCTGTTTGTGAGCGTGAGTGTGTTCCACAACCCTACGGGCTTTTGCCTCTCGCCCAGCAGCGCCTACCGCATCCTGCAGCTGGCCAACCAGCACGACTTCCATATCGTCGAAGACGACACCTATAGCCACTTCGCCCCGGACCATGCCACCCGCCTGTGCGCGCTGGACGGGCTGCAGCGCACCATCTACGTGGCGGGCTTTGCCAAAATCCTTGCGCCCAACTGGCGCGTGGGCTACATGGCCGCACCCAAAGACCTGGCCGAGCGCTTGCTGGACACCAAGTTGCTCTCCACCCTGACCACGCCCGCCTTGCTGGAAAAAGCCATGGCCTGGTGCATAGACCAGGGCCAGCTGCGCCGGCACGCCGAGCGCATCCGCACCCAACTCGATGCTGCCCGCGCCCGCAGCGTGAAGCTGGCGCTGGCCCACGGCTGCACGTTTGCATCGGACCCGGTGGGCCTGTTCGGCTGGGTGGAGACCGGGGTGGACACCGATGCTCTCAGCCAGCGCATGCTGGACGAGGGCTACCTGCTCGCACCCGGGGCCCTGTTCCACGCCCGGCGCACGCCCAGCAGCCTGATGCGCATCAACTTTGCATCCACCCAGGAGGCGCAGTTCTGGAGGACGTTTGCGCGGCTGCGGGATGAGCAGCTTCGTTTGTGAGCAAAGGACGTAACGCTTTCTCAAAAACCATGATGACTATTTCGTTGTTAACAAATATTTGACATATTTATTCTTTTCGTTGTAAATTTGAATCACCAACCGTAGAGGTGATTCCATGTTCACTCGTCTGACAATTCGCGCCCAACTCAGCATGGCCTTCGGCCTGATGATCAGCTTTCTGGTGCTCACCTCCTGGATGGGCTACCGCTCCACCAAAGCCATGCACGCGGACATGGCCGCGTTTGTGCAAGGGAGCAATGCACGATCCACGCTGGCAGAGGAATTACAGGCGGCGGTATTCAAGCGTGCGGTGCATGCGAGAAACCTGGTCAATGCGGCCAACGCCAATGACAAAGACCAGGAATTCGCCTTGGTGGTGGCGGCCAACCAGCAGGT